>NZ_JBEZNH010000032.1:0-93114 GCF_040653115.1 Streptosporangium sp. NPDC048047
GGCACCATCCGCACCCACGAATCCACCCGCAAGCTCCAGCGCCGCCTCGGCAACGGGACCGCCCGCATCCTGTCGGCGACGGTGTGCCATGAGCGGGGACGCTGGTTCGTCTCCTTCCAGGTGGAGGTCAAGCGAGAGATCACCCGCCTGGCCCGGCCCGGTGTGGCCGTGGGGGTGGACCTCGGGGTGAAGGTGCTGGCGGTGCTGGCCGACAGCGCCGGAAAGATCCGCTACGTGCCGAACCCGGCGCACTACGACGCCGCGGTGAAGACGCTCAGGCGGTCCTCGCGCCGGGTGTCGCGCCGCCGGGGACCGGACCGGCGCGCCGGGCAGATGCCTTCGCGACGCTGGCTCAAGGCCGACGCCGAACGCAACCGGGTGCACCACCGTGTGAGCAACCTGCGCGCTGACGCGCTGCACAAGCTCACCACCGGCATTCGCGCCGAGTACGGCACGGTGGTGGTGGAAGACCTGAACGTCGCCGGGATGCTCCGCAATCGGCGTCTGGCACGCAAGATCGCTGACGCCGGGTTCGGGGAGATCCGGCGCCAGCTCGCCTACAAGGGTCAGTGGGCACACGGCCGCACCGTCGTGGCGTCGCGCTGGTATCCCTCCTCGAAGACCTGCTCGGGCTGCGGCGCGGTGAAAGCCAAGCTGCCGCTGCATGTTCGAGTGTTCGTCTGCGACGACTGCCCCCTTGTGATGGACCGGGACGAGAACGCAGCCCGAAACCTCGCCGCTCTCGCGGCGAGGTGCACCACTGGTACCGGAGTGGCCGGAGACCAGGGAGCGCAAGCTCCGAAACCGCGTGGAGCCGACCGCAAGACCCGCGCCACCACCCGCAGCCGCAAGGCCACGGGTGGGCGGGCAGGTGGCGCAGAACCGACCTGTGGTCGGAAGGAACCGCGAGACCGTACTCAGGACACCGAAGCGCAGCCCGCGCTCTGGTGACACCGTGACGGACCTTCCGGGACGTAATGCCCGGATTGCTGATATCCGACTACGGAATCAGCAACGGCTATCGGACGCAGCAGGTGGAGCAGGGGTCGGCGTCCGGGAGGGTGATCCACAGGCAGCAGGTGCGGCGGCGGTAGCCGTCGCCGTCCGGGACGAGCAGGCCGTCCACGGGCGGGCCCATCTCGGCGAGCAGCCGGGTCACGTCGTCCCGGGGGACGAGCGGCAGCAGCGGGTGGGCGATGGCTTCGGCCGTCGAGCCCCACAGGGTGCGCTCACCGAGCCTGGTCTGCGTACAGAGGGCGCGGATCAGGGGGTGCTGGCCGTCGAGGAGCGCGTCCCGTACGGCTGAGGCGAGGCCGGGGACGATGACCGTCCCGGGGGTGCCCGCCAGCGGGTCGCCGGGGAGCACCGCGACGGTCACCGCGCTCCCCGTGGCCGCCGCGATCGTCACCCCGGCGTCCGACGGCCTGACCAGCGTGCCGGCGAGGCGCATCAGCGGCACGCGGCGTTCCAGTGCCCAGCCCAGCACCATCGGCAGGGTGTGCCAGTAGGTGTAGGTCTTCCACAGCAGGGCCGCGGCGACGTGCCGCGGCGCGCTCCACCGCTCCGCCGTCTCGTCCACCAGGGCGAGCAGCGGCCCGTACGGCTCCCGCGTCAGCTCGGGGACGGGGATCCATCCCGGGGAGTCGTCGGCCACCAGGCCGGGCAGGACCCCCAGGACGCCTCCCCGCTCGCCGGCCAGTTCGCGGAGGTGCTCCGACAGGGCGGGCAGCGGGATCATGCCTCCCTCAAGCGGCGGTGTCCCTCCCCCGTGTGGCGCCGGGTGGTCGGACAGGGCGGCCGGCGGAACCGTACCTCCCTCGTGCGACGTCCGGGGCTCCGGCGGAGCGGTCAGCGGCATCGGTCCTCCCCCGTGGGATATACATCATTCCGTCTTAAAAGCTGAAAAATGGTCATATACGGCCTGCTCTCCGCCTGGCGGTGAGCAGCCAGACGAGGTAGCCGCCGCCGAGCAGGCCGGTCAGCACGCCGACCGGGAGCTGACGATCGGCGAACAGTCGTTGTGCGGCCCAGTCTGCGCAGAGCAGCAGGGCCGCGCCCGCGACCATCGAGGCGAGCGGGCCGGGGCCCGCCGTACGGGTGGTCCGCCTGGCGAGCTGGGGCGCGGTGAGCGCCACGAAGGCCACCGGCCCGGCGGCGGCCGCCGCGAAGGAGGCGAGCAGCACGGCCGCCGCCGACAGGGTCAGGCGCAGCGCGCCGAGCCGTACGCCGAGGCCGAGCGCCACGTCGTCGCCCATCTCGGCGACCGCCAGAGCCCGCGCGCAGCCGAGCGCCACCGGGACCAGCACGGCCATGGCGACGAGCAGCGGAAGGGCGTCCCTCCAGCCCCGGCCGTCCAGGCTGCCGGTGATCCACAGCAGGGCGCGCGCCGCCTCCATGAGCTGGGCCCGGGTCATCAGGTAGCCGTTGACGCCGGTGAGGATGGCGGCGGCGCCGATGCCGGCCAGTACGAGGCGGTGCCCGTGCACGCCGTTGCGCCAGGTCAGGGCGAGCAGTACGGCCCCGGTGGCGACGCCCCCGGCGGCCGCCCCGGCCGCGAGCGCCACGCTGCCGCCGCCCGCGACGACCGCGAGCAGCGCCCCCGCACTGGCGCCCTGGGTGAGGCCGAGCAGGTCGGGGCTGCCGAGCGGGTTGCGCACGAGCGACTGGAGGAGGGCTCCGGCCAGGGCCAGGGAGGCGCCGACGAGCAGGGCGGTCACCAGGCGGGGCAGCCGGAGCTCGTTGACGATGAAGTCCTCGGCGGGCGTGCCGCCCCCGGTGAGGATCCGCAGGACGTCGGGCGGGGTCATCGGGTCGTCACCGCCGCCGAGGGTGAGCGCGGCGGCGGCGAGCGCCAGCAGCGCCCAGCAGACGCCCGCGACCAGGGCCCGCGGCCGGAAGGCCACCGAGCGGTCCCCCGGGAACCGCAGGACGGCCGCCGAACCGCTCCGGACCGGGTGCGAGCCGATGGCGGAGCCGCCACGAGCCGTTCGCGGGGCCGTCGCGGAGTCATCTGAGGGCGTTCGCAGGACCGCCGCGGAGCCGTCATAGGACGTTCGCGGGCTCGCCGCGGAGTCACCTCCGGCCGGATATGGGGCAACTGCGGAGGCGTCCCCGGCCGGTCGCGGGTCGTTCGCGGAGCCGCCGCGCGCGGAACGGGCGGGGATCACAGCTGCGCCGTCCTGGTCCGGCGGATGAGGTACAGGAAGAACGGGCCGCCCAGCACCGCGGTCACGATGCCGGCCTGCAGCTCGCCGGGCCGGGCCACCACCCGGCCGAGGACGTCCGCGCCGAGCAGCAGCACCGGCGCGAGCACCGCGCAGTACGGCAGCAGCCAGCGCAGATCCGGGCCGGTCACCGCCCGTACCAGGTGGGGGACGATGAGTCCCACGAAGACGATCGGCCCGCAGGCCGCGGTGGCGGCCCCGCACAGCAGCGTGACCGCCACGATCGAGACCGTGCGGATCCGCGCGGGGCGGACGCCCAGCGCGCGGGCGGTGTCGTCGCCGAGCGAGAGGGTGCCGAGCGGACGGGCCAGGGCCAGGGCGAGCAGCAGGCCCGCGCCGATGAACGGCAGCACCTTGGCGACGGTCACGGGCTGCGCGCCGGCCAGCGAGCCGACCGTCCACATGCGCATCCGCTCCAGCGAGCCGCTGTCCAGCAGCATCACCGCGCTCACGTAGGAGTAGAGCGTGGCGTTGAGGGCGGCGCCGGCCAGCGCCAGCCGGGCCGGGGTCGCCCCGCGCCCGCCGCCGACCGTGTGGATGAGCACCGCGACGGCCGCGGCTCCGGCCAGCGCGAACCACACGTAGCCGTCGAACGTGGCGACCCCGAGGAAACCGGCTGCCGTGGCCACCGCGGCCGAGGCGCCGGCGTTCACCCCCAGCAGTCCGGGGTCGGCGAGCGGGTTGCGGGTCAGCGCCTGCATCAGGCCGCCGGCCGTACCCAGGGCGGCTCCGGCGAGCAGGCCGAGCAGGGTGCGCGGCAGGCGCATCCCGTGCACCACGGTGGACGCCGCCGAGTCTCCGGCCACGAGCCCCTGCCACACCTCGGACGGGGAGAGCTGCCTCGCGCCGAACCCGACGCTGAGCACCAGTACGGCGAGCAGCACGAGGGCGGCGCCTGCCAGGCCGGCGGCCCGCGCCGCGTTCCCGGTCCCGTTCCGGGCTCCCTTCCCGGTTCCGGGCGCGCGCCTCCGGGCCACCCGCCGGTCCGTCGTGACGGACCCGGCGGAACCGGCCGACCCGGTGGACCCGGCGGGCACAGCGGACCCCGCGGAACCGGCGGGCGCGGCGGACCCGGCCGGCCCGGTGGACGCGGCCGGCGGGACCTCGGCGGGTTCGGTGACAGGCAGGGCGGGCTCCGGTGCGACGGGGACGGCGGGGACGGTGGGCAGGGCGGGTGCGGCGTTCCTCGGGGGCCGGTGCGGTGTCCCCTCCGGTCAGGTTAGGTTAACCTAACCAAAATCTCCTTTAGGTTAGCCTAACCGAACTCACGAGAGAAGGCCGGATCATGCCCAACCCCGGGGTCGTCCCCCGAATGTCCCGCCGCGGGCTCCTCACCGCGGGCGGCGCAGCCGCCCTGGGCGTCCTGCTCGGCGCCTGCGGCGGGAACGACGGGAAGCCCTCGTCCGCCGCGCCCTCCGGAACCGGAGACGGCGCCGCGGGCGGATCGTGGTCCTTCACCGACGACCGGAAGCAGGCGGTCACCGCCGCCGCGGCCCCCTCACGCGTCGTCGCCTTCACCGGTACGGCGGCGGCCCTCGCCGACTTCGGACTCTCCCAGAAGATCGTCGGCGTCTTCGGCGAGACCGTCCGCAAGGACGGCACGCCCGACCCGCAGGCCGGCTCCCTGGACGTGGGCGAGCTGGAGATCCTCGGCAACGCCTGGGGCGAGTTCGACATCGAGAAGTACGCCGCGCTGCGTCCCGGCCTGCTGGTCACGCACATGTACGACCCCGGCGCCCTCTGGTACGTCCCGGACGAGAGCAAGGACAAGATCCTGAAGCTCGCGCCCAGCGTCGCCATAACGGTCGCGCGGGTCCCCCTCCCCGAGCCGATCGAGCGGTACGCCGAGCTCGCCGCGTCGCTCGGCGCCGACCTCGGCGCACCGGAGGTCATCGCCGCCAAGGCCCGCTTCGAGGCCGCCGCCGAGTCGCTGCGCCGCGCGGCGGCGGAGAACTCCGGGATCAAGGTCATGGCCGTCTCCGGAAGCCCCGACCTGATGTACGTCTCCAACCCCGAGGTCAACACCGACCTGATGTACTTCGCCGAACTCGGGGTCGACGTCGTCCGCCCGGAGAAGACCGACACCGGCGGCTACTACGAGAGTCTGAGCTGGGAGAACGCCGACAAGTACGACGCGGACCTGATCCTGCTCGACAACCGCTCCACCGCCCTGCAACCCCCGGACCTCGCCTCCAAGCCCGCGTGGACCCGGCTGCCCGCGGTGAAGGCGGGTCAGGTCGCCTCCTGGGACACCGTGCCCCGCTTCTCGTACGCGGGCGCCGCTCCCCTGCTGGAGAACCTGGCCAAGTCCGTGGGCGAGGCCGAGAAGGTCCGCTGACCCGCGCGGGCATCCGTACGGCGGAGCACCGGGAAGCCCGGCCGTCCGGCCACGGCGTCCGGCCGGGGCGGTCCGGCGCGCCCGCGGGCACCCGGGACGCCCGCCGTACGCGGTCCGGGACGCCCGCCGTACGCGGTCCGGGACGCCCGGCCTGCGGCGCGCCGGGCCGTCCGCCGGGTTTCCGTGATCCATCGACCCGGTGACGGTAGTTTGTCCGTCATGGACAGCGGTACGGAGATCGGCCGGCGCCGGGCGCGCCTCGCACCCTGGGCCGCGCTGCTCGCCGTCGCCGCGCTCGCCGCCTGCGGCACGGACCCCGCGGGCACGGCCGCGGTGGCCCCGTCCACTCAGACGTCCGCCGCGGAGCGAACCCCGCCGGCCCCGCAGCCCTCGCCGTCCGGAGGGGAGGCGGGGGGACGGGCGGCGACGCCGTCCGGGTCACCGGACGAGGCGGCCCTGCCCGCCCCCGGCGAGCCGATCCCCCGGGACCCGGCGAAGCTCGCCAGGGCGCTGGAGACCACCACGCGGCGGCTCCACGGCGCCGTCGACGACTGGACCGGCGGAGGGACCGGCGGGACCGGTGGCGGGACCGCGAAGGGCCGCCCGCCGCGGGCGGTCGTGCTGGAGGCGCTGTACCAGCAGCGGATCTACCGCTTCACCGCCCGCAACCCCGGCGTGGCCTCCCGCGCCTTCGCCCGGCTGCCGGCCCGGCTCGCCGCCGAGGCCCGCGACAACACGACCGCCATCCGCGGGCTGCTGGCGCTGGCCCACCCGGTCAAGGACGCCTCGAAGTTCCGCATCGAGGAGCCGCCGGCCGCCTCCGCCCTCCTCGGCCACTTCAAGAAGGCCGAGCGCCGGTTCGGCGTCGAGTGGGAGGTCCTGGCGTCGGTGATGTTCGCCGAGACGAAGTTCGGCCGGGTGCGCTCGCCGAGCTACGTGGGGGCGAAGGGCCCGATGCAGTTCATGCCGGGCACGTGGAAGGCGTACGGCATGGGCGGCGACATCCACGACCCCGGGGACGCCGTCATGGCCGCCGCCAACTACCTCCACGCCTCGGGCGCGCCCCGCGACTACCGGCGGGCGCTGTACGCCTACAACCACTCCACGGCGTACGTCGACGCCATCCTGCTGCACGCCCGCCAGATGAAGCGGGATCCGCGCAACTACTACGCGTACTACAACTGGCAGGTGTTCGTCATCACCACGAAGGGCGAGCGCCGCATCAGCGGCCCCTGACCCGGCGCCACCGGGTCTGGAAGCGGACGAGGAGCGGGTCAGTGCGAGACATCACCGTGTTCGGCGGCGGCGCCCACCCCCGGCTGGCCGCCGGCATCTGCTCCCACCTCGGGACGTCGCTGCACCCGGTCCGGGTCACCCGCTTCGCCAACGACTGCCTGGAGGCGCAGCTGCAGGCCAACTGCAGGGAGCGGGACGTCTTCATCATCCAGCCCCTCGTCCCGCCGGTCCAGGAGAACCTCGTCGAGCTGCTCCTGATGCTGGACGCCGCCCGGGGGGCCTCGGCGGCCCGGACGACCGTGGTGATGTCGCACTACGCCTACGCCCGGTCGGACAAGAAGGACGCCCCGCGCATCTCCATCGGGGGACGCCTGGTCGCCGACCTGCTGGTGACCGCGGGGGCGGACCGGGTGCTCACGATGGCGCTGCACTCCCCGCAGGTGCACGGCTTCTTCAGCGTCCCGGTGGACCATCTGCACGCCCTGCGCGAGCTGGCGGCGTACTTCCGCCGGTACGACCTGTCGAACACGGTCGCCGTCTCCCCCGACCTCGGCTACGCCAAGCAGGCCGCGGCCTTCGCCCGGCTCCTGGGCGTCGGCGTCGCGATGGGCGCCAAGCAGCGGCTCAGCGACGACCGCGTCGTCATCGGCTCGGTGATCGGCGACGTCGCGGGCCGGGACGTCATCGTCGTGGACGACGAGATCGCGCGGGGGACGACCGTGCTCGAACTGCTCGACCGGCTCCGCGACCTCGGGGCCGGCTCGGTGCGGGTGGCCTGCACGCACGGCCTCTTCGCCGCCGGGGCCGTGGACCGGATCGGCGGCCGGCCCGAGGTCGAGGAGATCGTCTGCACCGACACCGTGCCGGTCCCCGAGGCCGCGCCCGGGTCCAAGCTGCGCGTCCTGTCGGTCGCCCCGGCGTTCGCCGAGGCCATGCGCCGCATCCACGACGGCGAGTCGGTCAGCGCCCTGTTCGACGCCTCCTGATCGCGGCTGTTGACGTTATCGGGGGAAAGATATACGTTCCGGTAGATTTCACGGTTGTCCGAGGGAAATCCGGTGAGATGCCGGTGCGGACGCGCCACTGTATCCGGGACTGAGATCCCGGGAGCCAGGTCGCTCGGGCGATCGTGACCTCACTGACCGGGACGCGTCATCCCTGAGGAGGCACTGATGAGCGATATCTCCGCTCCTTCCGCGATACCCCTGCCGCGCCTGCGCCCCTGGCTGTTGCTGGCCGTACCGGTGCTGCTGCTGATCGCCTACCTGGTTCTGATGGACAACGGCGCGATCTCGCAGACCGGCACGTTCCTTCACGAACTCATGCACGACGGGCGGCACCTGCTCGGCGTGCCCTGTCACTAGGGGCGGAAATGATCCGCACCCTGTTGGTCAGGGGCCTGCTCGTGGGGCTCCTGGCCGGATTCGTCGCGGGCGCGTTCGCCTTCGTCCTCGGAGAGCCGCGTGTGGACGCCGCCATCGCCCTGGAGGAGGCCGCGGCGGCGGCCGGACCCGGAAGCGGGCCCGCGTCCGCCGGGGAGGCCGGTCACGACCATGCCGGGGCGGCGGGACACGACCACGGTGAGGGGGCCGTCGTCAGCCGGCCCGTGCAGAAGGCCGGGCTCTTCCTCGCGACCGGGCTGTACGGCCTGGCCGCGGGCGGGGTGTTCGCCCTCGTGTTCGCCGGCCTGCGCGGCCGGTTCGGGCCCCGCGGTGACGGCGCGCTGGCGCTCGCCGCGGCGGCGACGGCGTTCGTCGCGGTCATTCTCGTGCCTTTCCTGAAATATCCGGCCAACCCACCGGCGGTGGGCGACCCCGAGACGATCAACAGCCGGACGGCCCTGTACGTGGTAATGATCATCGTCGGGCTGGCGGCCGTGGCCGTGGCGGTGGCCACCGCCAGAAGGGTCACCGCCGGACCGTGGCAGCGCCGGGTGGCGGCCGGTGTCGCGTTCCTGGTGCCCGTCGTCGCGGCGTGGCTGCTGCTGCCGGAGGTCGACGAGGTTCCCGGCGGGTTCCCCGCCTCGCTGCTGTGGGACTTCCGGCTGGTCTCGCTGGGCACGCAACTCGTCTTCTGGACGGCCTTCGGCGTGCTGTTCGGCTGGGTCAGTGACCGGGTGGCGGGGCGGTCCGCGCTCTCGCCGGCCGCGTCGAGCGGCTGAACGGGATGCTGTTCCTCCGCCAGGCCGGCACGCCCGGCACGCGTTCGGCGTGCTTCCCGACGGACGAGCCCGCCGACGCGGCGAGCCTGAGGAAGGCCGCGAGCCTGCGCGGAGCGGTGAGCCTGCGCTGGCCGGAAAGCCCGTGTGAGGCCGGAAGGCCGGGCCCCGCCTCGATGACGGCCGGGGTCGGCGCGGTCGTGACGGGGGCGGCCACGGCCTGGGTCGCGCCGGTCACGGCCGCGCGGCAGACCGCCGCCGCCCTCGGGTGCGAGGCGCTCGACGCGCCGGAGCTCGCCGAGGCGGACGCCGGTCGCTGGCGCGGCCTGCCGTACGCGCGGGTCGCCGAGGCGGAGCCGGGCGGTCTCGCCGCGTGGCTCGGCGACCCGGAGGCGGCCCCGCACGGCGGGGAGAGCCTGGCCCGTCTCGCCGCCCGGGTGTCCCGGTGGCTCGACGCCGCCGCGGCCGACGCCGTCGTCATCTGCGACGTCGGGGTCATCAGGGCGGCGCTGGGCCACGCGCTCGGCCTCGGCCCGGCGGCGACCGCGCGGTTCGACGTGGCGCCGCTCTCGACCACCGAACTCGTCCCCGTACGCGGCGGCTGGCGCGTCGCCCACGTCAACCGGAAGGTCGTCACGTGACCGTCACCTATCCCTTCAGCGCCGTGGTCGGCCTCGACGACCTCAAGCTGGCGCTGATCCTCAACGCCGTCTCCCCACGGGTGGGCGGGGTGCTGGTGCGCGGTGAGAAGGGCACCGCCAAGTCGACGATCGTGCGGGCCCTGGCGGCCCAGCTTCCGGCCGTCGACGTCGTCCGCGGCTGCCGCTTCGCCTGCGACCCGGCCGCGCCCGACCCCGGCTGCCCCGACGGCCCGCACGCTCCGGACGCTCCGGACACGGAGCGGGTACGGCGGGCGGCGTCGCTCGTGGAGCTGCCGGTCGGCGCCTCGGAGGACCGGCTGGTCGGCTCGCTGGACCTCGAACGGGCGCTCACCGAAGGGGTGAAGGCGTTCGAGCCGGGCCTGCTGGCGGCCGCGCACCGCGGGGTGCTCTACGTCGACGAGGTCAACCTGCTCCACGACCACCTGGTCGACCTGCTGCTCGACGCGGCCGCCCTGGGGACCTGCTACGTCGAGCGCGAGTCGGTGTCGGTACGGCACGCGGCCCGCTTCCTGCTGGTCGGCACCATGAACCCGGAGGAGGGCGAGCTGCGGCCGCAGCTGCTCGACCGGTTCGGGCTGACCGTCGAGGTGAGGGCGTCGCGCGATCCGGACGAACGGGCCGAGGTGGTCCGCCGCAGGCTCGCCTTCGAGTCCTCGCCCACCGGATTCGCCGAGCGGTGGGCCGGGCGGGAGGCGGAGCTGGCGGGGCGGATCGCCGCGGCGCGCGGGCTGCTCGCCTCGGTCCGCCTGCCCGACGCCCGGCTGCGGCAGATCACGGCCGTCTGCGCGGAGTTCGAGGTGGACGGCCTGCGCGCCGATCTGGTCACCGCCCACGCCGCGATCGCGCACGCGGCCTGGCACGGCCGGACGGGTGTGGAGGTGGAGGACGTCCGGGCCGCGGCGCGGCTGGCCCTGCCGCACCGGCGGCGGCGCGACCCGTTCGACGCGCCGGGACTGGATGAGGACAGGCTGGAGGAGGTGCTGGAACGGACCTCCGGGGACGACGACGAGCCGCCCCCCGGACCGCCGGGGGGAACGCCTCCGGAGACCGGCCCGCGCGGCGGCCCGGAGGAGCCGGGAAGGCGTCCCGAACCCGGTCCGGGCGACCCGGAAGGCCGGGGGGAGTCCGCCGGCCGGGGACCGGAACCGGCTGATCGAGGTCCTGAACCGGCCGCACCGGGTCCGGACCCGTCCGCGACGGATCCGGGACGGGCCTCTCAGAGCCCGGCACAGGCCGAACCCGGCTCGGAACCGGTCGTCCCGGGTCCCGGACGCCCTTCCCTGGAAACGGCCGGCGCCGCCGCGCCGTACCGGGTGCGCCTGCTGGCCGTACCCGGCGTGGGCGAGGGCGCCGCCGGACGCCGCTCGCGGGCCCGCACCGGGCGGGGCCGGAGCACCGGCTCCCGCCTGCCGGAGGGCGGGGCCCGTGACCTGCACGTGCCCGCGACCCTGCTGGCCGCGGCCCCGCACCAGGCACGGCGGGGACGGCGGTCGGCCGGGCTGGTGCTGCGCGCGGGCGACCTGCGGGAGAAGGTCCGCGAGGGCAAGGAGGGCAACCTCGTCCTGTTCGTGGTCGACGCCAGCGGCTCGATGGCCGCGAGGAAACGCATGACCGCGGTGAAGACCGCCGTGCTGAGCCTGCTGCTGGACGCCTACCAGCGCCGGGACAAGGTCGGCCTGGTCACCTTCCGGGGCGGCTCGGCCCGGCTGGACCTGCCGCCGACGTCGTCCGTGGAGGCGGGTGCGGCCCGGTTGCGGACGCTTCCGACCGGGGGCCGCACCCCGCTGGCCGCGGGGCTGGCGAAGGCCGCGGAGGTGCTGCGCCTGGAGGGCGTGCGCGATCCCGCGCGCCGTCCGCTGCTGGTCCTGGTCACCGACGGGCGGGCGACCGCGGGAGGGGACGTGGAGCGCGCCGCCGGATCACTGCGGGGCGTGGCGAGCGTGGTCGTCGACTGCGAGAGCGGTCCGGTCAGGCTCGGTCTGGCGCGGCGGCTGGCGGCCCTGCTGGGCGCGCCCGCCGTACCGCTGGAGGACCTCGGATCGGTGGTCCGCGACCACCGGAAGGCGGTGTGAGATGCCCCAGGGAAAGCCGGACGTCGTGCCGGACGACGGCCTGACCACCAGGCAGCGGCGCAACCGGCCGCTGCTGATGGTCCACACCGGACCGGGCAAGGGCAAGTCCACCGCGGCCTTCGGGATGGCGCTGCGCGCCTGGAACCAGGGCTGGCCGGTCGGGGTGTTCCAGTTCGTGAAGTCCGCCAGGTGGCGGGTGGGCGAGGAACGCGCGCTGCGGGTCCTGGGCGACAGCGGCGAGGGCGGCACGGTGGCGTGGCACAAGATGGGCGAGGGCTGGTCGTGGATCCAGCGGCCGGGCGCCGACCACTCCGACGACGCCCGCGAGGGCTGGGCGCAGATCAAACGCGACCTGGCGGCCGAGACCTACCGCTTCTACGTGCTGGACGAGTTCACCTACCCGCTCAAATGGGGCTGGCTGGACCTCGACGACGTGGTGGAGACGCTCACCGGCAGGCCGGACGCGCAGCACGTCGTGATCACCGGCAGGGACGCCCCGCAACGACTGGTCGAGGCCGCCGACCTGGTGACCGAGATGGGCAAGGTCCGCCATCCCATGGACGCCGGGCAGAAAGGGCAGAAGGGCATCGAGTGGTAGTGCCCCGGCTGGTCGTCGCCGCGCCCGCCTCGGGCGGCGGCAAGACGACGGTGGCCACCGGCCTGATGGCCGCGCTGCGGAGCCGGGGCCTGCGGGTCTCGCCCCACAAGGTGGGCCCCGACTACATCGATCCCGGCTACCACGCCCTGGCCAGCGGGCGCCCGGGACGCAACCTCGATCCGTGGCTGGTGGGAGAGGAGCGGATCGCGCCGCTGTTCCGGCACGGTGCCCGCGACGCCGACCTGGCCGTCGTCGAGGGGGTCATGGGGCTGTTCGACGGCCGGGGCGGCACGGACTTCGCCTCGACGGCGCACGTCGCCCGGCTCCTGGACGCGCCGGTGGTCCTGGTCGTGGACGTGGCGGGGCGGAGCCGGTCCGTCGCGGCGCTCGTGCACGGCTTCGCCACCTTCGACCCGCGGGTGCGGGTGGGCGGTGTGATCCTCAACCGGGTCGGCTCCGCCCGGCACGAGGAGATGTGCCGGGCGGCGCTGGCCGGCGTGGCGCCCGTACTGGGTGCGCTCCGGCGCGACGACGCCGTCGAGACGCCGTCCCGCCACCTCGGACTCGTTCCCGCGGCCGAACGCGCGGGGGAGGCGGCCGCCGCGGTCGCCCGGCTGGGCGGGCTCGTCGCCGCCTCCTGCGACCTCGACGCGCTGGTACGGCTGGCCGCGAGCGCGCCCCCGCTGCCCGGCCCGGCATGGACGCCGCCGGAACCGGCCGGCGTCCCGGAAGCGGCGGGCTCCGTGGCCACGACCCCGGCGGCCGGATGGGGCGCGGGACCGGCCGCCGCGCGGGGCCCGCGGTCCGGGCCGGTCGTCGCCGTCGCCGGTGGGGCCGCCTTCACCTTCGGTTACACCGAGCACGTGGAGTTGCTGCGCGCAGCCGGGGCGGAGGTGGCCGTGTTCGACCCGCTGCGCGACGAGCGCCTGCCCGAGGGGACCGGAGCCCTCGTCATCGGCGGCGGCTTCCCCGAGGTCTACGCGTCCGAGCTCGCGGCCAACGAGGCGCTGCGCCGCGAGGTCGCGGCCTTCGGCGGGCCGATCGCCGCCGAGTGCGCCGGGCTGCTCTACCTGTGCGAGGAGCTCGACGGCAGGCGCATGTGCGGGCGCGTCCCGGCCGGCGCGCGGATGACGCCCAGGCTGACCCTCGGCTACCGGGAGGCCGTGGCCGGGCCGTCCCTGCTGACGCGTCCGGGCGAGCGCTACCGCGGCCACGAGTTCCACCGGACCGCCGTGGACCCGCCCGGCGAGCCGCTGTTCCGCTGGGAGGGCGGCGCCGACGGCTACGGCGACGCCCTCCTGACCGCCTCCTACCTGCACCTGCACTGGGCGGGCGCGCCGGAGGCGGCTCAGCGGCTGGTGTCGTCCTCCAGGTCGCCCTCGGTTTTGAGGTAGACCTCTTGGAGACCACGCAGGATGTCCGGGTCCGGATGCTCCCACATGCCCCGCTCGGCGGCCTCCAGCAGGCGCTCGGCGACGCCGTGCAGCGCCCAGGGGTTGGACCGCGCCATGAACGCCTGGTTCTCCGGGTCGAGCACGTAGGTCTCGGCGAGCCTGTCGTACATCCAGTCGGCCATGACCCCGGTGGTGGCGTCGTAGCCGAACAGGTAGTCCACGGTCGCGGCCAGCTCGAAGGCCCCCTTGTAGCCGTGGCGCCGCATCGCGGCCAGCCACCGGGGGTTGACCACGCGGGCGCGGAAGATCCGCGACGTCTCCTCCGAGAGGGTCCGGGTGCGGACGGCCTCGGGCCTGGTGCTGTCGCCCACGTAGGCTGCCGGAGCCCTGCCGGTCAGCGCCCGCACGGTGGCGATCATGCCGCCGTGGTACTGGAAGTAGTCGTCGGAGTCGGCGATGTCGTGCTCACGGGTGTCGATGTTCTTGGCGGCGACCGCGATGCGGCGGTAGGCGCTCTCCATGGCGGGACGCGCGGGCACGCCGTCCAGGTCGCGGCCGTAGGCGTAGCCGCCCCACACGGCGTAGACCTCGGCCAGGTCGGCGTCGTCGCGCCAGTTGCGGCTGTCGATCAGCGGCAGCAGCCCGGCGCCGTACGCCCCCGGCGCCGAGCCGAAGACGCGCAGCGTGGCGCGGCGCTCGTCGCCGTGGCCCTCGGCGCGTACGTGGGCGCGCACGTGGTTGTCCTCGTCGTCCTCCTCCAGCCCGGCGACGAGCCGTACGGCGTCGTCGATCAGGACGACCACGTGCGGGAAGGCGTCGCGGAAGAAGCCGCTGATGCGCACCGTCACGTCGATCCGGGGACGGCCCAGCTCCTCCAGCGGAACCGGTTCCAGACCGGTGACGCGCCTGGACGCCTCGTCCCACCGGGGCCGTACGCCGAGCAGGGCGAGGACCTCGGCCACGTCGTCGCCCGCCGTGCGCATGGCGCTGGTGCCCCACACCGACAGGCCCACCGAGCGCGGCCACTCGCCGTGGTCGGCGCGGTAGCGCTCAAGCAGCGAGTCGGCCATGGCCTGCCCGGTCTCCCAGGCGAGCCTGCTGGGCACCGCGCGCGGATCGACGGAGTAGAAGTTGCGCCCGGTCGGCAGCACGTTGACCAGGCCGCGCAGCGGCGAACCGCTGGGCCCGGCGGGCACATAGCCGCCGTCGAGGGCGTGCAGCACATGGTCGATCTCGTCCGTCGTACGGCTCAGCCGGGGCACGACCTCGGTGGCCGCGAACTCCAGGACGCGGGTGACGAGCGGGACGCGGTCCCCGGCCCCGGCGTCCACGCTCCCGGCGTCCACGCTCCCGACGCCCGCGGTGCCGACGCCCGCGGCTCCGGCATTCGCGGTGCCGCCGCCCGCGGTCCCGGCGGCGGTGGAGCCGGTGGACAGGACGTCGGCGGATCCGAGCACGGCGCGCGCCACCTCGGCGGCGGCGGCCGGGTGCCAGCCGCGCTCCTCCATCGTCTCGACGAGCGTCCTGGCCACCGCCTCGACGCGGTCCACCTCACCCAGCGCGGCGCTGCCGTCCTCGGCGAGCCCGAGCGCCTCGCGCAGGCCGGGCAGCGTCCGCGCGCCCGCCCACATCTGCCGGGCGCGCAGCATCGCCAGCACCAGGTCCACCCGCGCCGGGCCCTCGGGGGCCTGGCCGAGCACGTGGAGGCCGTCGCGGATCTGCGCGTCCTTGACCTCGCAGAGCCAGCCGTCGACGTGCAGCAGGAAGTCGTCGAACTCGGCGTCGTGCGGCCGGTCGGTCAGGCCCAGGTCGTGGTCGAGCCTGGCCGCCTGGATCAGCGTCCAGATCTGCGCCCTGACGGCGGGGAGCTTGGCCGGGTCCATGGCGGCGATGGAGGCGTGCTCGTCGAGCAGCTGCTCCAGCCGGGCGATGTCGCCGTAGGTCTCGGCCCTGGCCATGGGCGGCACCAGGTGGTCGACCAGGACGGCGTGCGCCCGCCGCTTGGCCTGGGTGCCCTCGCCCGGGTCGTTGACCAGGAACGGATAGATGAGCGGCAGGTCGCCGAGCGCGGCGTCGGTGCCGCAGGAGGCGGACATGCCCGCGGACTTGCCCGGCAGCCATTCCAGGTTGCCGTGCTTGCCGACGTGCACCATGGCGTGCGCGCCGAAGGACGACGACAGCCAGCGGTAGGCCGCCAGGTAGTGGTGACTCGGCGGCAGGTCGGGGTCGTGGTAGATCGCGATCGGGTTCTCACCGAAGCCGCGCGGCGGCTGCACCATCACGACCACGTTCCCGGAGCGCAGCGCGGCCAGCACGATGTCGCCCTCGTGCACGAACAGCTCACCGGGGGGCGGCCCCCAGTGGCGCTCCATCCCCTCGCGCAGGTCCCCGGGAAGGGTGGCGTACCACTCCGCGTAGTCGGCGGCGGCGATGCGGATCGGGTTGCCCGCGAGCTGCTCCTCGCTCAGCCAGTCGGGGTCCTGGCCCCCGGCGGCGATCAGGGCGTGGATCAGCGCGTCGCCGTCCTGTTCGGCCACCCCCGGGAACCCCTCGCCCAGGTCGTAGCCCGCCTCGGCGAGGCGGGCGAGCAGGCGCACGGTGCTGGCGGGGGTGTCGAGGCCGACGGCGTTGCCGACGCGCGAGTGCTTGGTCGGGTAGGCCGACAGCATCACCACCAGGCGACGCCCGGCGGGCGGGGTACGGCGCAGCAGGCCGTGCCGTACGGCGATGCCGGCCACCCGGGCGGCCCGCTCGGGGTCGGCGACGTAGACGGTCAGGCCGTCGGGGTCGATCTCCTTGAAGGAGAACGGCACGGTGATGATCCGGCCGTCGAACTCCGGGATCGCCACCTGCGAGGCCGCGTCCAGCGGGGAGAGGCCGTCGTCGTTCTCCTCCCACGCCTTCCGGCTGCTCGTCAGGCAGAGACCCTGCAGGATCGGGACGTCGAGCCGGGCGAGCGCGCCGACGTCCCAGGCCCCGTCGTCGCCGCCCGCGCCGGCCGCCGCCGGGTTGGAGCCGCCCGCCGCCAGCACGGTGACGACCAGCGCGTCGGCCCGGCGCAGCGTTTCGAGCAGGCCGGGCTCCGCCGTGCGGAGCGAGGAGCAGAAGACCGGGAGCGCCCGGCCGCCCGCGGCCTCGACGGCCCGGCACAGGGACTCGACGAAGGCGGTGTTGCCCGCCATGTGGTGGGCCCGGTAGTAGAGCACCCCGATCACCGGACCGGTCGTGTCCGCCGCCTCGCGCTCCAGCGGACCCCAGGCCGGGGCCGGCAGGGGCGGTTCGAAGCCCCGGCCGGTCAGCAGCACGGTGTCGGTCAGGAAGGCGTGCAGCTCGGCCAGGTTGGCGGGGCCTCCGTGGGCCAGGTAGGAGTGCGCCTGCGCGCAGACGCCGCCGCTGACGGTGGACAGCTCCATCAGTTCGGCGTCGGGGGCCTGCTCGCCGCCCAGGACGACGACCGGCCGGGGCCCGGCCAGCAGCGCGTCGAGGCCCTCCTCCCAG
Source organism: Streptosporangium sp. NPDC048047 (assembly GCF_040653115.1). NCBI lineage: Bacteria > Bacillati > Actinomycetota > Actinomycetes > Streptosporangiales > Streptosporangiaceae > Streptosporangium > Streptosporangium sp. NPDC048047. The sequence goes on from NZ_JBEZNH010000032.1 coordinate 17,181, forward strand.
GCGCGGCGCCCGCCCAGCAGGCGCACCACGACCAGGTCGGCGCCCTCCACGAGGCCGGGGACGTCGTCGGCCAGGAGCCTGGCGGGGTTGCCGAGCCGGTAGCCGGCGCCGCTGGCCCTCGCGCTCAGCAGGTCGGTGTCGGACGTCGACAGCAAAAGGACTGTGGGCACGGGGATGTCCTCCCTCGGGGTCCTCGCCCCGGTCGCGGGTGTCGCGGCGGCCGGAGTCTCCTGGCTCCCGGATCGACGCTCACCCCGGCCTTCCCTGTGACAGTGGCCTGCGGTGGGGTTCGCTCCCCGGTGACAGTGGCGGGACCGCGCCGGACTCACACCGGCTTCCTCCTGACCTTCGCCTCCGGCAAGCCTATGACGGGAGATCCGCCATGACCATCCACGACTTCCCCCCGGACGGCCGCACCGGACGGACCCGCCCGGACGAGCCGCCACGCCTTGACGGACCGCCACGCCTTGACGGACCGCCACGCCTTGACGGACCGCCACGCCCTGACGGACCGCCACGCCCTGACAGACGGGCGCGTCCCGGTGGGCGAGCACGTCCCGACGCCTGCCCGGGGACGGTCCAGGTGCACCAGGCCGCCGACGGTCCGCTGGCCCGGGTGCGCACGCCGGGCGGCATCCTCACCACGCCGCAGCTGCGGGAGCTGGCCCGCTGCGCCCGCGACCTCGGCTCCGGGGTGATCGAGCTGACCTCGCGAGCCAACGTGCAGGTGCGGGGCCTGCGCGACCCCGCCGCCTTCGCCGCGCGGATCGCGGAGGCCGGGCTGCGGCCCTCGGACACGCACGAGCGGGTGCGCAACATCGTCGCCGCGCCGTCGGTGGCCGGCGCGCTCGTGGCCGAGCTGGACCGGTCCCTGTGCGCCCGGCCGGAACTGGCCGGGCTGCCCGGCCGGTTCCTTTTCGCGCTGGGCGGCACCGGGCTGCCCGTCGACGCGGCCTCCGTCGACGGCCGGCTGCTGCTGGCCGGGTACGAGGTGGACGGCGTGCCGGGCACGGTCGACGGCCTGCTGGAGGCGGCGGCGGCCTTCCTGCGGCTGCGTACCGACGAGTGGCGCGTCTCCGAGCTGGCGGACGGCCCGGCGAGGATCGCCGCCGAGCTGGGCGGGACGGCGGGCGCGTACCGGCCGCCCCTCCCTCCGGAGCGGCCCGCCGGACTGGTGGAGGCACTGGTGCCGCTGGGCCGTCTCACTCCCGAACAGGCCCTGGCGCTCGCCGGCCTCGCCGAGCGGGCTTCGACGCCCGCCCGCTTCACCGAGCGGACCCCGGCACGCACCGGTCCCGCCGAGCGGCCTCCGGCGCCGCCGATGCCCGGGTGGCCCGTCGCGCACCCCGGCCCCGCCGGGCGGGTCACCGGACCCCCCGACGCCGAGGTGCGGCTGTCGCCCCGCCGTACCGTCTTCGTCGCGGACCGCCCCGGCGTCGGCGGCGCGCTGGAGGCGGCCGGGCTCATCACCGACCCGGACTCCCCCTGGACGGGCGTGACCGCCTGCGCGGGACGGCCCGGATGCGCCAAGGCCCTGGCCGACGTGCGGGCCGACGCCGCACGCTGGGTGCCCCGGCGTCACACGGAGCTGCCCGTGCACTGGGCGGGCTGCGAGCGGCAGTGCGGGCTGCCGCCCGGCCGGGTCGTGCGGATGGTCGCCACCGCCGACGGATACGAGGAAAGGCATCAGTGACCGACTACATACGCGACGGCGCCGAGATCTACCGGCTGTCGTTCGCCACGATCCGCGCCGAGAGCGACCTGGACGGCCTGCCGCCCGAGGTCGCCCGGGTGGCGGTACGGATGATCCATGCCTGCGGCATGACCGACCTGGTGCGCGACCTGGACTGGTCGCCCGGGGCGGTCGTCCGGGCCGAGCGGGCGCTGCGCACGGGCGCGCCCGTGCTCTGCGACGCCATGATGGTCGCCTCCGGCGTGACGCGCCGCCGTCTCCCCGCGGGCAACGAGGTCGTCTGCACGCTCGGCGACCCGCGCGTCCCGGAGCTGGCCGAACGCCTGGGCACCACGCGCAGCGCCGCCGCCCTGGAGCTGTGGCGGGACCGGCTGGAGGGCTCCGTGGTCGCGATCGGCAACGCGCCCACGGCGCTGTTCCGCCTGCTGGAGCTGGTCGCCGAGGGGGCGGGACGCCCGGCGGCGGTGCTGGGGATCCCGGTCGGCTTCGTCGGCGCGGCCGAGTCCAAGCGGGCGCTGGCCGACAGCGACCTCGAACACCTGGTGGTGCACGGCCGCCGCGGCGGCAGTGCGATGACGGCGGCGGCGGTCAACGCCATCGCGAGCGAAACGGAGTGAGTCACATGTCGGGACGCCTGTACGGCGTCGGCCTCGGGCCCGGCGACCCCGAACTGGTCACCGTCAAGACAGCCCGGCTGATCGGCGAGGCGGACGTGGTCGCCTACCACGCCGCGCGGCACGGGCGCAGCATCGCCCGGTCCATCGCCCGGCCGTACCTGCGGGAGGGGCAGATCGAGGAGGCGCTGCAGTACCCGCTGACCACGGAGACCACCGGCCATCCGGGCGGCTACCAGGGAGCGCTCGACGACTTCTACGCCGAGTGCGCGGCCCGGCTCGCCGCGCACCTCGACGCGGGGCGGACCGTGGTGGTGCTGAGCGAGGGCGACCCGCTCTTCTACGGCTCCTACATGCACATGCACAAGCGGCTGGCGCACCGCTACCCGACCGAGGTGGTGCCGGGCGTCACCTCGGTCAGCGCCGCGTCGGCGGTGCTCGGCCGCCCGCTCGTGGAGCGCGACGAGGTGCTGACCGTGCTGCCCGGCACGCTGCCGGGCGAGGAGCTGGCCGAACGGCTGCGCGGCACGGACTCGGCGGCCGTCATGAAGCTGGGACGCTCCTTCGCCAAGGTGCGCGACGCCTTCGCCGAGGCCGGACGGCTCGACGACGCCTGGTACGTCGAGCGGGCCACGATGGGCGGCGAGCGGGTCGCGCCGCTCAAAGACGTGGACCCCGAGGGGGTGCCGTACTTCTCCCTGGCGCTGCTGAGCAGCCCGGCGGAGCGCGCCTTCGTGCCGCAACCCGTGCCGGATCCGGTCCCCGGCACCGCGGCCGGGGAGGTCGTCGTGATCGGGCTCGGCCCGGCCGGGCGGCCCTGGCTCACGCCGGAGGCCCAGGACGCGCTGGCGACCGCCACCGACCTGGTCGGGTACGGGCCCTACGTGGACCGGGTCGAGCCGAACCCGCGCCAGCGGCGGCACCGAACCGACAACCGGGTGGAGGCGGAGCGGGCCCGGCACGCCCTGGAACTGGCCGGTGAGGGACGCCGCGTCGCGGTGGTCTCCTCGGGTGACCCGGGGGTGTTCGCCATGGCCAGCGCGGTCCTGGAGGCCGCGGCCGGCTTCCCGGACGTGCCGGTGCGGGTGGTGCCGGGGCTGACGGCCGCCCAGGCGGTCGCGGCCAGGGCGGGCGCGCCGCTCGGGCACGACCACTGCGTGATCTCGCTGTCCGACATCCTCAAGCCGTGGGAGGTGGTCGCCGAGCGCCTGTCCGCCGCCGCGCGGGCCGACCTGGTGCTGGCGATCTACAACCCGGCCTCGCGCAGCCGTACGTGGCAGCTGTCCGCCGCCCGTGACCTGCTGCTGGAGCACCGTGATCCGGATACCCCGGTGGTGATCGGCCGCGCCGTCGGCGGCCCCGACGAGAGCGTCACCGTCACCTCGCTCGGCGAGCTGGACCCGGCCGCGGTGGACATGCGCTGCCTGCTCATCGTCGGCTCCTCCACCACCCGCGTCACCGGGACGGGCGCGGTCTACACGCCGCGCCGCTATCCCTGAGCCCGGCTCGCGGCCACACGCCGCGCCGCCGTCCCCGGCTCACGGTCGCGGTCCGCGTCGTCGTCTCCGGGTCCGGCTCACGGTCGCGGTCCGCGCCGCCGTCCCCGGGCCCAGTCCGCGGCCTCGGCCACGGTGGCGACGTGGAGCCGGCCCGGCGGTGGCGGCGGCCGGTCCACCATGACCACCCGGAGGCCGGCCCGCCGCGCGGCGACGAGCTTCGCGGTGGTCATGGAGCCGCCGCTGTCCTTGGTGACGAGGACGCCGAGCCGGTGGTCGCGGATGAGGGCCAGCTCGCCCTCCACCGTGTACGGACCGCGGCTGAGGATCACGTGGACGTTGTCCGGAACCGGCGGCTCCGGCGGGTCCACGGACCTCGCCAGGAACCACGCGTCGGACAGACGCGTGAAGACCGGCAGGCTGCGGCGGCCGGTGGTGAGGAACACCCGGTCACCCGCGCCGATCAGCCCGGCGGCCCCCTCCAGCGTGGGCACCCGCAGCCAGGCGTCCCCCGGCTCCTCGTGCCAGCCGGGCCGCCGCAGGATCAGCAGGGGGACGCCCGTGCGGTCGGCGGCCTCCGCCGCCGACGCGGTCATCCTGGCCGCGAAGGGGTGGGTCGCGTCCACCACCGCGTCGATCCGCTCGGCGCGCAGCCAGGCCGCCAGCCCATCGGGGCCGCCGAAGCCGCCCTCGCGGACCTCCCCGACGGGCAGGCGCGGGTCGGAGACCCGGCCCGCCAGCGAGGAGACGACGCGCACGCCACACGCGGTCAGCTCTCCGGCCAGGGCGCGGGCCTCCGCGGTGCCGCCGAGGATCAGGACGCGCCGCACGCGCGGTCCCGCTCGGCGCTGTAGAGGTGGCTGTCCGGGAACCGGCTCGCCGTGAGCGCCCGGCCCACGACGATCACCGCGGTGCGCCTGATCCCCGCCTCCTTCACCTGCCCGGCGATGCCGGACAGCGTGCCGCGCAGGATGACCTCGTTCTCGCGGCCCGCGTAGGCGACCACGGCGACCGGGCAGTCCCCGCCGTAGTTCGGCAGCAGCTCCGCCACGACGGCGTCGATGCGCTGGACGGCCAGGTGCAGCACCATCGTGGCGCGGCTGGCGCCCAGCGTCGCCAGGTCCTCGCCGGGCGGCATCGGGGTGGCCCTGGCCGAGGTCCTGGTGAGGACGACCGTCTGGGCGACCCCCGGGACAGTCAGCTCCCGCCGCAGGGAGGCGGCCGCCGCGGCGAAGGCGGGCACGCCGGGCACCACCTCGTACGGCACGCCGAGCTCGTCGAGCCTGCGCATCTGCTCGGCCACCGCGCTGAAGATCGACGGGTCGCCCGAGTGCAGCCGGGCCACGTCCCGGCCACAGGCGAGCTCCTCGACGATCTCGTCGAGGGTGAGGCCGGCGCTGTCGACGAGCCGGGCCCCGGGCGGGCAGGCGTCGAGCAGCTCGCGCGGCACCAGGGAGCCCGCGTACACGCAGACCGGGGCCTTCTGGAGGACACGCAGCCCCCGTACGGTGATCAGGTCGGCCGCGCCGGGACCGGCGCCGATGAAGTACACGGTCATGGGGTGTCCTTCCTGACGGACCAGACGGTGACGGGCATCGCCGCGCGCCAGCCGGTGAAGCCCCCGACGGGCGAGGCGCGCTGTACGGCCAGGCGCACGAGGTCGCCGCCGAGCCTGCCGTACCAGCCCGCGACCACCGCCTCGGACTCCAGCGTGACGGCGTTGGCCACCAGCCGGCCGCCCGGAGGCAGCGCGGCCCAGCACGCCTCGACGAGGCCGGGAACGGTGACGCCGCCGCCGACGAAGACCGCGTCGGGGCGGGGCAGCCCGTCCAGCGCGGCGGGCGCGGCGCCCTCGACCACCCGCAGGGCGGGCACGCCGAGGGCGTCGGCGTTGCGCCGGACGCGGGCGGCCCGTTCGGGACGGCTCTCCACGGCGACCGCCCGGCAGGACGGGTGGGCGCGCATCCACTCGATCGCGACGCTGCCCGCGCCCGCGCCGACGTCCCACAGCAGCTCGCCGGGGAAGGGCGCGAGCCGCGACAGGCTCACCGCGCGGACCTCGCGCTTGGTCAGCTGGCCGTCGTGTTCGAAGGCGTCGTCGGGCAGGCCCGGCACCCGGGCGAGCGGCCGCGACCCGGGCGCGGCCACGCAGTCGATCGCGATCACCCTCAGATCGCTTCCGGTCGTCCGCGGACCGTTCCCGGTCGTCCGCGGGTCGTCCCCGGCCGTCCGGGGGTCGTCCCCGATCGTCCGCGGGCCGCTTCCGGCCGTCCTCGGGTCGCTCTCGGCGACCACCGTCTCCGTCGGCGCGCCCAGGTCGGACAGGACGACGACCCGGCTCGGGCCGTACCCGGCCTCGTCCAGCGTGTCGCCGACGACGGCGGTGGAGCCGCCCAGCACCAGGACGCGGCGGCCGGGCTGCAGGGCGGCGCGGAGTGCGGCGGGCGGGCGGCCGACGAGGTTGACGACCTCGACGTTCTCCATCGGCCAGCCCAGCCGGGCGCAGGCCAGCGACACCGACGACACGTGCGGCAGCACCCGGACCCGCTCGGCCCCGAGCAGCCGGACCAGCGTGGAGCCGATCCCGTGGAACATCGGGTCGCCGCTGGCCAGCACGCATACGACCCGTTCCGGCGGCGGGCCCGATGACGGGTCCGGCGGTGAGCCCGGTGGTGAGCCCGGCGGTGGGTCCAGCAGCGAGTCCAGCAGGCCGGGGAGGTTCGGCAGAAGCGGCGAGGGCAGCGGGACGCGCTCCGCGCCCGTCTCGGGCACCAGGGCGAGCTGGCGGGCGCTGCCGACCACGACGTCGGCGGTCTCCACCGCGCGGCGAGATGCGGGGACGAGCCCGTCCCAGCCGTCGGCGCCGATGCCCACGACGGTGATCACACGTCGCCCGGAACCGGCCACATGCCGTCCGGTGCCGGCCACACGCCGCCCGGCGCGCGCGTGACCCGAATTCCCGGCGTCGTCCGGGCCGCGGCCGACCAGGTTCACCTGACTCCTTGAGGCTGATAGCAGGAAATATCGTACAAGTCGCCGCGTGACAGACTGTGGACCGTGAAGCGGCTACTGATCATCGGCATCGGCGCGGGCGACCCCGACCATCTCACCATCCAGGCTTCCAAGGCCATCGCCGCCACCGACGTCTTCTTCGTCATCGGCAAGGGCGAGGAGAAGGACGACCTGGTACGGCTGCGCAGAGACCTCATCGAGGAGCACGGCCGCCCGCCGTACCGGATCGTCGAGGGCCGCGACCCCGAGCGGGACCGGACCGCGGACGCCTACGCCGAGGCCGTCGAGGACTGGCGCGCCCGGCGGGCCGCGCTCTACGAGCGGATGATCGACGACTCCCTGGCGGACGGCGAGACCGGCGCCTTCCTCGTCTGGGGCGACCCCGGCGTCTACGACAGCACCCTGGCCATCCTGGAACGGCTGTCCTTCCCCTTCGATGTCGTCCCCGGCATCAGCGCCTTCTCCGCGCTGACCGCCCGCCACCGCACCACCCTCACCAGCGTCGCCAGGCCCGTGCACATCACCACCGGCCGCCGCCTCGCCGAGGAGGGGCCGACCGCGGACGACATGGTCGTCATGCTCGACGCCCGCTGTGCCTTCTCGGGCCTGGACGACTTCCACATCTACTGGGGCGCCTATCTCGGGACCGAGGACGAGATCCTGGTGGAGGGGCCGGTGGGAGAGGTCAGCGACCGGATCCGCGAGCTGCGGGCCGAAGCGCGGGCCCGGAAGGGCTGGATCATGGACACGTATCTCCTGCGCCGCCGCACCTGACGGATGCGGAACTTCTCCCCCGCGGATTCGTTGGAACAGATCATGCCGGTCCCCCTGAAAGACCAGACGTTGCGCTACCCCGCCCGCTCCCTGGTGATCCTGACGGGGCTGCCGGGCGCGGGGAAGTCCACCCTGCTGTCGCGGCTGTACGGCCTCGACGCGGCGGCGAGCGAGCCCGTCGTCGTCGGGAACACGGTGGTCATCGACTCCTACCAGTCGCGTAACCGGTGGGCGGGGCGGCTTCCGTCGGCCCCCGCGCCGGTGCGCCGCGCCGTCGTGTTCGCCACCCATTTCTGGCGGATCGGCCGCTCGGTCGCCCGCGGGCACCCGGTGATCGCCCACAACCGGGGGTGCGGCCCGCTCGTGCTGTACGGGTTCGCCCTGCTGGCCCGCAGAAGTAAAGCGCAACTGCACCTGCTGATGCTCGACGTCGAGCCGGAGACGGCGCTGGCCGGTCAGCGGGCCCGCGGCCGGGTGGTGGACGAGGTCACGTTCGACCGGCACCGCCGCCGCTGGGAGGCGCTGGCCGGCCGGGCGCGGGCCGGGAGACCGGTTCCCGCCTCGGGGGTGACGGTGATCGACCGGAGCGTCGCGAGCCGGCTCCGGTCGATCGACTTCGGCTGACCGCGCCCCGACCGGCCCGCCGGCCCGGCCTCGCCCACCGGCGTCCCGGGCGCGCGGCGGACCGGGGTCAGGGCTGGAAGCGGTAGCCCATGCCGGGTTCGGTGATCAGGTGGACGGGACGCGCCGGGTCCCTCTCCAGCTTGCGGCGGAGCTGGGCCAGGTACTGGCGCAGGTAGTGCGTCTCCTTGACGTACCGCTCGCCCCAGACCTCGGTCAGCAGCTGCCGTCGGCCGACCAGTTTGCCGGGGTTGCGCACCAGGATCTCCAGCAGGCGCCACTCGGTGGGAGTCAGCCGCGTCCCGCCGGAGACGGTCTTGCCGCTCAGGTCGACCACGTGGTCGCCGATCCGGACGCTGGCCGGCTCGGCCTCCCGTACGGCGGAGCGGCGCGAGACCGCGCGGACGCGGGCGAGCAGCTCGTCGATGCCGAAGGGCTTGGTGACGTAGTCGTCGGCCCCCGCGTCCAGCGCCTCGATCTTGTCCTGGCCGCCGGCGCGGCCGGACAGCACGATGATCGGGACACTGGTCCAGCCGCGCAGGCCGCAGATGACCTCCACGCCGTCGAGGTCGGGCAGGCCGAGGTCGAGGATGACCAGGTCGGGATGCCAGTCGGCGGCCTGCCGCAGCGCCGAGCCGCCGTCGGCGGCGACCGCGACCTCGTAGTGGCGGGCGACGAGGTTGATCCGCAGCGCGCGCAGGAGCTGGGGCTCGTCGTCGACGACGAGGATCCGGGTCACGACGGCGCCCGCACGGCCTGTGCCCGCGAGGAGACGGGCATTCTCAGGATCATGGTCAGACCTCCTCCGGGTGTCTCCTCCGGCGTGAGGGTGCCCCCCATTGCCTCGGTCAGGCCGCGGGAGAGCGCGAGCCCCAGCCCGACGCCGGTGTGGTTGTCGCGGTCGCCGAGGCGCTGGAACGGCATGAAGACCCGCTCGTACGCCTCCGGCGGGATGCCGGGGCCGTGGTCGACGACGCGGATCTCGACGTGGTCGCCGTACAGGCCGGCGGTGATCAGCGTCTTCTCCCCGGGCGGACTGTAGCGGACGGCGTTGGCCATCAGGTTGACCAGTACCCGCTCCAGCAGGGCCGGGTCGGCGACGATCTCGGGGAGCTCCACCGGGATGTCGCCCTCGACGCCGTCGCGGAGCGGGCCGAGGTCGTCGACCGCCCGGGGCACGATCTCCTCCAGCCCGACGGGCTGCAACGCCAGGCCGAGGACCCCGGCCTGAAGGCGGCTCATGTCCAGGAGGTTCGCCACCAGCCGGTCCAGCTTGACCAGGGACTCGTCGGCGGTGGCCAGCAGCTCCTCCCGGTCCTCGGGCGACCAGTCGATCTCGGTGTTGCGCAGGCTCTCGACCGCGGCCCTGGCCGAGGCGAGGGGGCTGCGCAGGTCGTGGCTGACCGCGGCGAGCAGCGCGGTGCGCATCCGGTCGGCCTCGGCCAGCGGCCTGACCCGCTCGGCCTCCGCGCGGAGCCGTTCCTGGCGCAGCGCCACGGCCGTCTCGGCGGCGAACGCCTCCAGCACGCGGCGGTCGGCGGCCTGGAGCAGCCCGCCGGAGGCGGCGAGGGAGAGCTCGTCGTCGATGACCACCTCGGTGCCTGCGGCGGCCGGGCACGTGCAGGGCGGGCCGCCCGCGGTGGCGACGATCCGCCATGCCTCCGGGTCGCCCTGGTCGTCGGGCGTCCGGCGCGCCTCGGGCCGCCGTTCGAGCAGCGTCACCGACTCCAGGCCGAAGGTCTCCCGGATGCGCGCCAGCAGCGACGGCACGGCGGCGTCGCCGCGCAGGACGTGCCCGGCCATCGTCGCCAGGGTCTCGGCCTCCGCGCCGGCCCGCGCGGCCTCCCTGGTACGGCGGGCCGCGAGGTCCACGACGGCGCTCACCACCACCGCGACCAGGACGAAGACCACCAGTGCGAAGAGGTTCTCCAGCGCGTAGATCGTCAGGGTGTGGACCGGCGGGGTGAAGAAGTAGTTCAGCAGCAGCGAGCCCAGCACCGCCGCCGTGACGGCCGGCCACATGCCTCCGACGAGCGCGACGCCCACGACCGCCGTCAGGAACAGCAGGATCTCGCTGGGCAGCGCCAGCCGGTCCCGGAACGGGACGAGCGCCGCGGCGAGCGCCGGCATGCCGGCGACCGTGATCGCCCAGCCGGCCAGCCGGCGCGTCCGGGTCAGCGCGGCGGCCGACCGCCTACGGCCGCGGCGGCCCTTCTTCGCCTCGGCATGGGTGATCATGTGGACGTCGATGGAGCCGGACCGCGCGGTGGTCTCCACCCCCACCCCGCGGGAGAGGATCTGCGCGAACCGGCCGCGGCGGGAGGCGCCGAGCACGAGCTGGGTGGCGTTGACGCCGCGGGCGAAGTCGAGCAGCGCGCCGGGCACGTCGTCGCCGACGACCTGGTGGTAGGTGCCGCCCAGGTCCTCGACGAGGGTGCGCTGACGGACCAGGCCGGCCGGGTCCGCGCCGGTCAGGCCGTCACCGCGGACCACGTGGACGGCCAGCAGGTCGGAGCCCTTGGTCCGCGCGGCGATCCGGGCGGCCCGCCGGATGAGCGTCTCGCCCTCCGGGCCGCCGGTCAGCGCGACGACGACGCGCTCGCGGGTCTCCCAGGTGCTCTCGATGCCGTGCTCGGCGCGGTAGCGGTCGAGCTGGTCGTCCACCTTGCCCGCCACCCACAGCAGCGCCAGCTCGCGCAGCGCGGTGAGGTTGCCGACCCGGAAGTAGTTCGCCAGGGCGGCGTCCACCTTCTCCGGGGCGTAGACGTTGCCGTGCGCCATCCGGCGGCGCAGCGCCTCGGGCGCCATGTCGACCAGCTCCACCTGGTCGGCCCGCCGTACGACCTCGTCCGGAACGGTCTCGCGCTGCGGGACGCCGGTGATCTCCTGGACGACGTCGTTGACCGACTCCAGGTGCTGGACGTTGACGGTGGTGATCACGTCGATGCCGGCGTCGAGGATCTCCTCGATGTCCTGCCAGCGCTTGGCGTTCCGCGACCCCGGCACGTTGGTGTGGGCCAGCTCGTCGACCAGCGCGATCCCGGGGCGGCGGGCGATGACCGCCTCGGCGTCGAGCTCGGCGAAGGTCGTTCCCCGGTGGGACAGGACCTTGCGGGGGACCACCTCCAGATCGTCGAGCAGCTCGGCGGTGCGGGGACGGCCGTGGGTCTCCACCAGGCCCACGACCACGTCCTGCCCGCGGTCCCGCCTGCGCCGCCCCTCGGCGAGCATCGCGTACGTCTTCCCGACGCCGGGAGCGGCGCCCAGGTAGATCCGCAGCCGCCCGCGTGTCACATCGATCACCGCTTCTCGTCGAGGGAGAGGTTGAGCAGGAGCACGTTCACCGCCGGTTCGCCCATGAAACCCAGCGCGCGCCCCGTGGTGTGATCGTCGATGAGCGCCCTCACCCGGCTGACGGGGACGCCGCGTTCCCTGGCGACCCGGGGCGCCTGCAGCTCGGCGTAGGCCACCGAGATGTGCGGGTCGAGGCCCGAGCCGCTCGCGGTGACCGCGTCCGCGGGCACGGCGGGCGTCCCGGCCCCGCCCCGCACCGGGAGGGTACGGCCGGCCGAGTAGTCCTCGCCGGGCCTGCCGCACTCGACCTTGACGCCGCGGTAGACGGCGACGAACGGCGTGGCCGGACATGCCTGGTTGACGCTGACCGCCCGGGTGGGCGTGCCGACGGCGGGAAAGACCTTGAGCACCGCGCCGACGCCGTCGGCCGTGCAGTACGGCCGGGCGCCGCTGACGCCCTCCAACTCGCCGACGGCCTTCGACCGGGCGCACACCTGGGTGAGCAGCGACAGCCGCCCCTCGTCGGGGTCGCCGGCGGCGTCCCTGGCGCCGGGCACCGGCAGGGTGTCCACGACGTCCTCGGGTCCGAGGTTGCTCGCCCCGGAGGCCAGCGGGTCGTAGCCGTCGCCGGCGGCCGACGGGCGGCTCTGGAAGTACTTCCTGACCGGGGCGCCGTGGGCGTCGGTGAAACTCTGGCCGATGGCGGCGCTGCCGACGGCCCGGCCGTTCCGTTCGATCAGTGATCCGTCCGCCCTGTCGCCGAGCAGGACCTGGGCGATCCCGGTCACCGCGAGCGGGTAGGCGAGGCCCAGCAGGACGGTCAGGACGACGATCGCGCGGACGGCGGCGAGGTGCTGGCGGATCCAGCCTGGCATGCGTTCCATTTAAGACATCCCCGGAAGGAACTGGATGAGGAGATCGATGATCTTGATCCCGACGAACGGGGCGACGATGCCGCCGAGGCCGTAGACGTAGAGGTTGCGGGAGAGCAGCTTCGACGCGCTGGACGGCCGGTACCGCACGCCCCGCAGGGCCAGCGGGATCAGCGCCACGATCACGATCGCGTTGAAGACGACCGCGGACAGGATCGCCGACTGCGGGCTGGACAGGCGCATGACGTTGAGCGCGTCGAGGCCCGGGTACACCGCAGCGAACATCGCCGGGATGATCGCGAAGTACTTGGCGACGTCGTTGGCGATGGAGAAGGTGGTCAGCGCGCCCCGGGTGATGAGGAGCTGCTTGCCGATCTCGACGATCTCGATGAGCTTGGTCGGGTTGGAGTCGAGGTCGACCATGTTGCCGGCCTCCTTGGCGGCCGACGTGCCGGTGTTCATGGCCACGCCGACGTCCGCCTGGGCGAGCGCGGGGGCGTCGTTGGTGCCGTCGCCGGTCATGGCGACCAGCCGGCCGCCCTCCTGCTCCTTCCTGATCAGGGCGAGCTTGTCCTCGGGCGTGGCCTCGGCCAGGAAGTCGTCGACCCCGGCCTCATCCGCGATCGCCCTGGCGGTCAGCGGGTTGTCTCCGGTGATCATGACGGTCCGGATGCCCATCCGGCGCATCTCGTCGAACCGCTCCCGCATGCCCTGCTTGACGACGTCCTTGAGGTGGACGACGCCGAGCACGTGGTCCCTGTCGGCCACCACCAGCGGGGTGCCGCCCGAGCCGGAGATGGCGTCCACGAGGTGGCCGACGTCGTCCGTCGGGTGACCGCCGTTCTCACGGACCCACTTCATCACCGCGGTCGCGGCGCCCTTGCGGATCTCGCGGCCGTCGAGGTCGACGCCCGACATACGGGTCTGCGCGGTGAACGGCACCCACTTGGCGTGGACCAGCTCACCCGGCGCGCGCTCGCGCAGGCCGTAGCGCTCCTTGGCGAACACGACGATCGAGCGGCCCTCGGGGGTCTCGTCGGCGAGACTGGACAGCTGCGCCGCCTCGGCCAGCGCCTCCTCGGTCACCCCCGCCACCGGGACGAACTCCGCCGCCTGGCGGTTGCCCAGCGTGATCGTTCCGGTCTTGTCCAGCAGCAGCGTGCCGACGTCGCCCGCGGCCTCGACCGCGCGGCCGCTCATGGCCAGGACGTTGCGCTGGACCAGCCGGTCCATGCCGGCGATGCCGATGGCCGACAGCAGCGCGCCGATCGTCGTCGGGATGAGACAGACCAGCAGCGAGACGAGCACGACGCCGGTGACGCCGTCGCCGGTCAGCGCGAGGGAGTCGGGCACGCCCGGGTTGACGTTCTTGGAGTGGATCGCGAACGGCTGCATGGTGACGGTGGAGACCAGGAAGATGATCGTCAACGCGGCCAGCAGGATGTTGAGCGCGATCTCGTTCGGCGTCTTCTGCCGATCGGCGCCCTCGACCAGGGCGATCATCCGGTCGATGAAGCTCTCACCGGGCTTCTGGGTGATCCGCACGACGATCCGGTCGGAGAGCACCCTGGTGCCGCCGGTCACCGCGGAGCGGTCGCCGCCGGACTCCCGGATGACGGGCGCGGACTCACCGGTGATGGCCGACTCGTCCACCGAGGCGATGCCCTCGACGACGTCGCCGTCGCCGGGGATGATCTCTCCGGCCTCGACGACGACGAAGTCGCCCTGCGTCAGCTCCGGGGCGCCGACGACGTCCCACTCGGCGGAGTCGCGGCCCTTGAGCCGGCGGGCGGTCATGTCGTGTTTGGCCGCGCGCAGCGTCGCCGCCTGGGCCTTGCCCCGGCCCTCGGCGACCGCCTCGGCGAGGTTGGCGAAGAGCACGGTCAGCCAGAGCCACACCGCGATGGCCCAGGCGAAGAACGACGGGCCGAGGACCGCCAGGACGGTGGTGAGCGCCGCGCCGATCTCCACGATCAGCATGACGGGGTTGCGCCAGAGGGTGGCGGGGTTCAGCTTGACCAGCGCGCCGGGCAGAGAGGTGAGGAGCTGCCTGGGGTCGAGCAGCCCGCCGCCGACCTTGCCGTTCCGTTCGGGGGCCGTGGGGCGGCCCGGTGCGGGGACCTGGGTGGTCATGAGAAGAGTCCTTCTGCGATCGGCCCGAGCGCCAGGGCGGGGAGGAAGGTCAGTGCGACGAGGATGATCGTCACGCCGACGACCATGCCGACGAACTGCGGCCGGTGCGTGGGCAGGGTGCCCGCCGACTCGGGGACCGGGGTCTGCCGGGCAAGCGATCCGGCCAGGCCGAGTACGAAGACGATGGGCAGGAACCGGCCGAGCAGCATGCACAGGCCGAGCGCCACGTCATACCAGGGGGTGTTGACGGTGAGGCCGGCGAACGCCGAGCCGTTGTTGTTCGAGGCGCTGGTGAAGGCGTAGAGGACCTCGGAGAGGCCGTGCGGGCCGCCGTTCAGCAGGCCGGCCAGGCCCGCCTCGTTGCCCATGGCCAGCGCGGTGCCGACCAGGACGAGGATCGGTGTGACCAGGAAGTACATCGAGGCCAGCTTGATCTCACGGGAGCCGATCCTCTTGCCGAGGTACTCGGGCGTGCGGCCCACCATCAGGCCGGCCACGAAGACCGTGATCACGGCCAGCACGAGCATGCCGTACAGGCCGGAGCCCACGCCACCCGGCGCGACCTCGCCCAGCATCATGTTGAACATCGTCATCATGCCGCCGAACGGGGTGTAGGAGTCGTGGAAGGAGTCCACGGCGCCGGTGCTGGTCAGGGTGGTGGCCGCGGCGAAGGTGGCCGAGTTCGCGACGCCGAACCGGATCTCCTTGCCCTCCAGCGCCGCGCCGACGGCCTGCGGGACGGTCGCGCCGCCCTGCAGCTCGAAGACGTTGGTCAGGGTGACGCTGACCAGGGCGATCGTCGCCATGACGGCGAGGATCGCGTAGCCCTGGCGGACCTGGCCGACCATCTTTCCGAAGGTGCGGGGGAGCGAGAACGGGATGACCAGGATCAGGAAGATCTCGAACCAGTTCGTCCAGCCCGTGCCGTTCTCGAAGGGGTGGGCGGAGTTGGCGTTGTAGAAGCCGCCGCCGTTGGTGCCCAGCTCCTTGATGGCCTCCTGGCTGGCCACCGGGCCGCCGGTGATGCTCTGCGCGCCGCCGGTCAGGGTGGTCAGCTCGTGCGGGCCGGAGAGGTTCTGCACCAGGCCGCCGGCCACCAGTACCAGCGCGCCGGCGAACGCGATCGGCAGCAGGATCCGGACGGTGCCGCGCACCAGGTCCGCCCAGAAGTTGCCGAGGGTGTCGGCGTTCCGGCGGGCGAACCCGCGGACCAGGGCGACCGCCACGGCCATGCCGACCGCGGCCGAGACGAAGTTCTGCACGGCCAGGCCGGCCATCTGGACCAGGTGGCCCATGGTGGACTCGCCCGAGTACGCCTGCCAGTTGGTGTTGGTGACGAAGCTGACCGCGGTGTTCCACGCGATGTGGTCGGTCACCGGGGGCAGGCCGAGGGAGAGCCAGAGTCTGTCCTGGAGGCGCTGCATGCCGTACAGGGCGAGGAGCGAGACGGCGGAGAAGGCGAGCAGGCTGCGCGCGTAGGCGCCCCAGTGCTGCTCGGCGTCGGGGCGGACGCCGAGCAGCCGGTAGATCAGGCGTTCGGGCGCGGCGTGCCGGTCGCCGGTGTACACCCGGTGCATGTGGTCGCCGAGCGGCTTGTGCACCAGGGCCAGCGCCAGGACGAGGGACGCGATGAACAGGGCCGCCATGTCAGAAACGCTCCGGGAAGAGGAGGGCGGCGACCATGAGGACCACCAGCGCGGCGGCCACCCCCAGGCCGGTGGCGTTGATCGCGCTCACAGGCGCTCCACCGCCCTGACGACGAGCCCCAGGATCACGAACAACGCGATCGTCAGGGCGACGAAGACGACGTCGGCCATCTCCACTCCTCGAATCCGGATCGACTGCTGACGGCCGTCCACGGACGGAGGGCCATGAAGCAAGCAAATCGCTGGATTTGTTGCCCTTTGCGGTTCTTGACGGGTTCCATACGGCATCCGGCCGAGAATTGACGGGAACCGTACGGCACTCCCCGTCCCGGCACGGCGCGATACGGCGCGGCGCGGTGGAAGGCGCGGGCGCGTGGACACGCCGCGCCGGCGCGCGGGTACCGGGAACGCCTTTTCGCGGGCCGTTTGACCTCTTCACCCCGGGTATGGCCACTGAACTGGAACGAAGGCGTCGAGGAGGCAGCGATGACCAGGTTCGGATACTTCCTCTCCAGCGAGGAGCACGACCCCAAGGAGCTGGTACGGCAGGCGAAGCTGGCCGAGCGGGCCGGGTTCGAGGGGCTGTGGATCTCCGACCACTACCACCCCTGGATCGACGAGCAGGGGCAGAGCCCGTTCGTGTGGTCCGTCATCGGCGCCATCGCCGAGGCGACCTCGCTGCCGATCACCACGGCCGTCACCTGCCCGCTGGTCCGCATCCACCCGGCGGTCATCGCCCAGGCCGCCGCCACCAGCGCCGTGCTCACCGGCGGCCGGTTCCGGCTCGGCGTCGGCACCGGAGAGGCGCTGAACGAGCACATCATCGAGTCCCGCTGGCCCCCGGCCTCCGAGCGGCTGGAGATGCTGGAGGAGGCGGTCGAGCTCATGCGGGAGCTGTGGTCGGGCAAGCTGGTCACCCACCGCGGCGTCCACTACGACGTCGACAACGCCCGCCTGTACACGCTGCCCGACAGCCCGCCGCCCGTCTACGTCTCCGGCTTCGGCGAGAAGTCCGTGGAACTGGCCGGGCGGATCGGCGACGGGTACATCTGCACCGGCCCCGCGGGCGAGCTGGTGGAGCGGTTCCACAAGGCCGGCGGCGAGGGAAAGCCCACCCAGACCGGCCTGAAGGTCTGCTACGCCACCGACGAGGCCGAGGCCCGCAGGACCGTGCACCGGCTCTGGCCGAACCAGGGCATCCCGGGGGAGGCGTCCCAGCTCCTGCCGCTGCCGCGGCACTTCGAACAGCTCGCGGAGATGGTCACCGAGGAGCAGGCCACCGCCTCCACGCCCTGCGGACCCGATGTCGAGAAGCACGTCCAGTCGATCAAGGAGCACGTGGACGCGGGCTTCGACGAGGTCTACATCAGCCAGATCGGCCCCGACCAGGACGCCTTCTTCGACTTCTACGCCCGCGAGGTGCTGCCCCGCGTGCGCTGAGGCCGGGGCTCACGCCGCCTCCGCGCACCGGAGGCGGCGTTCCGTCCACGATCCGCCGGCCTGCCGGTGACGCCGCTCCGCGTGTGCCGAGGCGGCGGAACCGGAGTGAGATCCGCGCTCCCCGGGAAAACAGAGAAGGGTGACGGATGAGGGTCTCGTTCTCCTGATCGCCTGGGGGCAGCTCGCCGTACTCCTCGGCGTACTGGCCTACTTCCTGCTGAGAAGGCGCACGTGAGGCGCGTCTCCGGGCGGGCGGAGCGGGCCGCCGTGGCCCGCACGGCGGCGTGGGTCGCCGTGGCCCGTACGGCGGTCCGCCCCGCCGTGGCCCGCGCGGCCGTCCTCGCGGCGGCCCGCGCCGCGGTCCTCACAGTGGTCCTCGCGGCGGTCCTCGCGACGGCGGGATGCGTCAGCCCGGCCTGGGACGACCACGACTACGCGCTGAAGGCCGCCGCGTCGGCCGAGACCGCCGCCTCCGGCACCGAGCTGGTACGGCTGGCCGTGCAGCGGCAGGACGAGCTGTTCACCCCCTACCTGAAGACGGTGCTGACCGAGAGCGCCCGGGAGCTGGGCAGCGTCAACGACCAGTTCGGCGGTGTTCAGCCGCCCTCCGACGCCTCCGACCGGGTCCGCGAGGAGCTGATGGGCCTGACGACCCGGGCCGAGGACGAGGTGGACGCGCTGCTCGTGCAGGTCCGGCGCGGCGGCGTGAAGGACCCGGCGCGGGCGGCGGCGGAGCTGCGGGACCTGGCGGCGCGGCTGCGGCGGTTCGGCGAGGAGCACCGCTCGTGAGGCCGCGCGGCACGGCGGAGAGCGGGAGGGAGCCGGGCGCGGCGGCCCCGTGGACGCACGGAACGGGACGGACCGCGATCTCGGCGAGCCCGGCGAGTCCGGCGAGTCCGGTGATCCCGGCGATCCCGGCGAGGGCACGCGGCGCGGGGCACGGGCGGTCGCGGTGAAGAAGCTGTTCGCCGTGACGCTCGGCATCCTGACCGCGTTCGGCGGGTTCGTCGACATCGGCGACCTCGTGGGCAACGCCCTGGTCGGCTCCCGCTTCGGGATGTCGCTGGCCTGGGTGGTGGTCGTCGGGGTCGTGGGCATCTGCCTGTTCGCCGAGATGTCCGGCAGGGTCGCCGCGGTCTCCGGCCGGCCCGTCTTCGACCTGGTCCGCGAGCGCCTCGGCCCCCGGGCCGGCCTGGTCAACCTGGCGGCGTCGTTCTTCGTCAACGTCCTCACCCTGGCCGCCGAGATCGGCGGCGCCTCCCTGGCGCTGGAGCTGGCGACCGGGGTGAACTACCTGCTGTGGGTGCCCGGGGTCGCGCTGGTGGCCTGGCTGGTGATGTGGCGGGTCAGGTTCGAGACCATGGAGCGGGTCTTCGGGCTGGCCGGGCTCGCCCTGGTGGTCTTCGCCGTGACGCTGTGGACGCTCGGGCCCGACTGGGGTGAGCTGGCCGGGCAGCTGACCCGTCCGCCGCAGGACGAGGGCGCGCCGACGTACTGGTACTACGCGATCGCGCTGCTGGGCGGCGCGATGACCCCGTACGAGGTGTTCTTCTTCTCCTCGGGGGGCGTGGAGGAGCGCTGGAGCGCGCGGGACCTGGCGGTCGAGCGGGCCAACGTGTTCATCGGCTTCCCGCTGGGCGGCTTCCTCTCCCTGACGATCGCCGGGTGCGCGGCGACGGTCTTCCTGCCGCTCCAGGCCCAGGTCTCCACCCTGGGCCAGATGGTGCTGCCGGCCGGGATCGGGCTGGGCGGGATCGGCCTGGCCCTGGTGATCTTCGGGATCTTCGCCGCCACGTTCGGCGCGACGCTGGAGACCGCCCTGTCGTCGGGATACACCCTCAGCCAGTACTTCGGCTGGCAGTGGGGCAAGCGGGTGCGGCCCAGGGACGCGGCCAGGTTCCACGCGGTGGTGCTGGTCGTCATGGTCGCCGCGACCGCGCTCATCCTCACCACCATCGACCCGATCGCGGTCACGGAGTACTCCCTGGTCTTCTCCGCCGCCGCGCTGCCCCTGACCTACCTGCCGGTTCTGATGATCGCCAACGATCCCGACTACATGGGAGACCGGGTCAACGGCAGGTTCGCCAACACCCTGGGAACGCTGTACATGGTGCTGCTCTGCGTGGTGGCCGTGGCGGCGGTGCCGTTGCTCATCGCCACCAAGGCGGGCCAGTGACGGCGGCCCGTCACGCTCCCGCGGGGGCTTCCCCGGCGAGGAGGGAGGACCGATGACGGCGGCCCGGTGCGTCCACGCCCAGCTGCACCTGCTGGACCGCCAGGTGGTCCGGGCCGGGGACGGCCGCCTGCTGTGCAAGGTCGACGATCTGGAGCTCCTGCCGGGACCGGACGGCCGGCCGTACGTGGCGTCGATCCTGGCCGGGCCGCTCGCCCTGGGACCCCGGCTCGGCGGGGTGCCGGGCCGGCTGACGGTCGCGGTGACGGAGCTGTTCCGGTCTGAGGAACGTCCCGGGCCGCGGCGGATCCCCATGGCGCTCGTCTCCGAGGTCGGCAGCGCGATCAGGATCGGCGGGGAGACCGGGGACCTCGCTCTGGAGCGCTGGGTCCGGGACCACGTCATCGCCCCCATCCCGGGCAGCGGTGAGACCGGAGCCCCGGAGCGGGCCGCGTGGCCGCCGCCCGGGGAGTCCGCCGCGGACGCGAGACGGCTGAGCGCCCTCCTCGGCCGGAGGGTCGTGGACGCCGCGGACGAGCCCGCCGGACGGGTGGCCGACGTACGGCTCAGCCAGGACGGGCCGATGCTGGGCGAGGTCCAGCGGGCCTTCCGGATCGAGGGGCTGATCGTCGTCCCCCGACGCGCCGGACGGCTGTTCGGCTACGAGCGGGGCCCGGGCGGGAAGGCTCCGTGGCTGGTCAACAAGCTGATCAGGTGGCTGAACCGGGGCGGCCGGTTCGCCACCTGGGAGCAGATCGCCTCGCTGGGCGATCCGGGGCGCGGGGACGGCGACGGCGAACCGGTACGGCTGGCCGTACCGGCGGAGGAGCTCGCGCCGCTGGACGAACTGTACGAGCGGGCTCCCGGCTGACCCGCCCGTCGACCGTCCGCGGGCCGGACGTGCCACGCCTCGCATCCGTACGGTCCCGGCGCGTGTGCGGGACGTATCCGTACCGGTGTGACTTACGGGAACGCCAGGGTAGAGGGAGCCGATGAACAGTCGAGCAATTTCATTGGCATTGATGTCATTGGTTGTGATTTTGACTGGTTGTTCCTCTGCCGAGCGGGAGACCGCGGAAAAGGCGGCCATCCGTTTCTACGGCGCGGTGCACGACCGTCAGGGAGAGCAGGCGTGCTCGCTGCTGGCGCCCTCGGCGGCCGAGGGGCTCAGCACCGGCGGCCAAAGGTGCGCCGGCGCCGTCCTCGACCTCGAACTGCCCGGCGGCCGGCCGGTGGACACCGAGGTCTGGGGCGACGAGGCGCAGGTACGGCTGTCGCGGGACACCGTCTTCCTGCACAGGTTCCCCCAGGGCTGGCTGGTGCGCGGCGCGGGTTGCACGGCCCGCGACGAGCTCCCCTACCGGTGCGAGGTGACGACCTGACATGCGCGTCATGTTCACCGTCACTCTGGTCCTGATCGGCGTCGGCCTGGCCTATTTCCTCGCCATCGGCCTTCTGCAGCGTTAGGGGGGCTCCGTGAAGGACTCCGTGAAGAAGTTCGTCAAGAACAACGCCCTGAGCCTGTTCTTCCTCGTCGCGTTCCTGCTGTCCCTGGTGGGACAGTCGTTCGCCGGGAACGCCGCCGCCAACCAGGAGCGGCTCGCCGAGGGCGGCGCGCCGCTGTCGTGGGTGGCCTACGTGACCTCATCCGACTTCACCACCGACGTCGCGGAGAACTGGCAGTCGGAGTTCCTCGCCGTGCTGTCGATGGTCGTGCTCTCCGTGTACCTGCGCCAGCGCGGCTCGACGCAGTCCAAACCCGTCGGGGCCGCCCACGACGCGACCGGCGTCGAGGGGTGACGCCGCCCGGGGCCACGCGCCCCCGGGGCGGCACCGGCCCCCTGTACGGCGGGTCTTCACGCACCGGGTCTTCACGCACGCACCGGGTCTTCACGCACCGGGTCCTCATGGGCAGAATCGGCACCGGAGAGATCGTCAGACCTCCAGGCACCTTTCCCCCGCCACGATCTTCGCCCCCATGTTGCGCTCCATCATCCGCAGCGAGGCATCCGCCAGGTCGGCGTGGATGCCGGCCACGCAGTCGCGCGGGACCCTGATCGAGAAGTGCCGCACGTAGGCGTCGAGCGCGCTGTAGAGGACGCACTGCTCGGTGACCTGGCCGGCCAGCACCACGGTCTCGACCTCCTCCCGTCGTAGCAGATACTCCAGGGAGGTGCCGTAGAACGCGCTGTGGCGCACCTTCTGCAGGAAGGGCGCCTCCTTCGGGGGCAGCACCGGCTCGACCAGTTCGGGCCGCCGGCCCGCGAGCGCCCGCTCCGCCAGGTCCTCGCGGGTCACGGAGAAGTCCCCGTAGTTGTCGTTGACGTACACCAGCCCGACGTCGTCGCGCTCGTGCGCCCGGCGCATCAGATCGGCCAGGGGACCGACGATCCCGGCGACGTTCTCGGCGAGCGGTTCCGCGTCCTTGTGGTCGTAGGGGTTCAGCATGTCCACCACGACCAGCGCAATCTTTCCCATGCATCGCTTCTCTCCCTTTGGGCCCCGTTCATTCGGCCCCGGTTTCATCGGTGGGCCCCCGGGTAGCCGCAGAGGCTCCGGAGCACGGAAAGGAGCGAGGATGACGACCGCACGCGAGATCATGACGCCGAACGCCGAGTGCGTGAGGGCCGACGAGACCGTGCTCGATGCGGCCACCAAGATGGCTCGCCTCGATGTGGGCTCCCTGCCGATCTGCGGCACGGACGACCGGCTCAAGGGCATGCTGACCGACCGCGACATCGTGGTGAAGGTGCTGGCCCAGGGCAAGGATCCGAAGTCCTGCCAGGCCGGTGAGTTCGCCCAGGGCGAGGCGGTCACCATCGGCGCCGACGACGACGCCAGGGAGATCCTCGGCACGATGGCCAAGCACAGGGTCCGCCGGCTTCCGGTGATCGACGGACACAAGCTGGTCGGGATGGTCGCCCTGGCCGACGTGGCGCGGGCGCTGCCCGACGCGCCGGTGGGTGACCTCATGGACGCGGTCACCTCCGACTGACCCCGGCCGACCCTGGCCGACCCACTGCCGGCGCCCCGGATCCTGCGTCTCCGGGGCGCCGGGCCTTTCCCTCCGGTGCTCTTCACCGGGGCCTTTCCCACCGGCCGACGTGGTCTTCCCGCCGGTTCGCCATGCCTGCCGTACGGGCTCCCCGTACCCGCCGTACGGCGGAGCGCACAGCTCTGAATGGTCGAACATTCCCCGAAATGTCACTCTAAGCAGCGATTCATTACACAGTGTAGCGTACGCTGAGAGGCATGGTCGTATCGGTACGGCGGTGCGTGCGGCCCGGAGGCATACTCCGGGCGCTGTACTCGACCATGCTCGGTGCCGCCGTCCTGCTCCACCTCGTGCTGTGCTCCCACGCCCACCCGGCGCACGCCCACTCGGCCCACGCTCATTCAGCCCCCACCCATTCGGCCTCCGCCCACTCGCTCCACCACCATCGTCACGAGCTCCGGACCGTATCCTCCGGGGAGACGTGCCCCGGAGAGACCCGGGGCGTGACCACCGGCTCCCGGCTCGCCGCCGGTTCCCTCCCCGCAGCCGCAGCCGCAGCCGCAGCCGCCACCGTCACCGCGGCCGCCACCGGCCCCCGGACCGTGTCCGGCTTCCGTGCGATCGCCCGCCACCGCACCGTGTCCGGCGCGGTGGCGTACTGCGGCGGCACCCCGTGTCCCCTGCGTCCCCTGCTGCCCGCGGGCGAGGACCACACGCTGTGCGGGGCGGCGGCCGGGCCGTCGATCACCATCCTCCGTGTCCTGCTCCCCGTCGGCCGCGCCGCCTGCGACGCCGCGACCGCCGAGGTGACCGCCGAAGCCCCGGCCGTTCCGGCGGCGCGGCACGCCTCCCATCCGGTCCGCCCGCTTCCCGGCGCGGCCCTCCTCCTGCTCAAGTCCGTTTCCCGGGTGTAGCCGGTCCGGCGGCGCGCCCCGTCGCCCGTGCCACCGGCGCGGGCCGTACCTCCGGCGTGCCCTGAGGCGGATCATCCGATCACGTTCGAGGGAAACGGACCATGACCTACACACTCAACTCACCGGACATCTCACTGCTCCCGGCCGGCCGGCTGGTCACCGGGAACACCTGCCACACCCCGGAGCACGTCGTCGGCAACACCCCGGTCCTGTGGATCCCGGAGCTCGTCACCGGCCGGGGCCGCGGCTTCTGGGCGAAGCTGGAGGGCGGCAACCCCGGGGGCATCAAGGACCGGCCCGCCCTGCACATCGTCGACCGGGCGCGCCGGTCGGGCCTGCTGCGCCCGGGGGCGCCCATCGTGGAATCCACCAGCGGGACCTTCGGTCTCGGGCTGGCGCTCGCCGGCATCGTCCACGGACATCCGGTGACGCTGGTGACCGACCCGGGGATGGAGCCGCTGATGCGTCACCTGCTCGTGGCCTACGGGGCCCGGGTCGTCGTCGTCACCGAGCCGCACCCGGTGGGCGGCTGGCAGCGGGCACGCCAGGACCGGGTGCGCGAGCTGCTGGCGGGGCACCCGGACGCCTACTGCCCGGACCAGTACGGCAATCCCGACAACGTCACCGCCTACGCGGGACTGGCCGCCGAGCTCGCCGGTCAGCTCGGCCGGATCGACGTCCTGGTGTGCAGCGTCGGGACCGGCGGCCACAGCGCGGGCGTCACCCGGATGCTCCGCCGCTTCTATCCGGACCTGCGGCTCGTCGGCGTCGACTCGACGGGATCGACGATCTTCGGCCAGCCGGCCCGTCCCCGGCTCATGCGCGGCCTGGGCAGCAGCATCCACCCGCGCAACGTGGCCTACGAGCTGTTCGACGAGGTGCACTGGGTCGCGCCCGCCGAGGCGGTGTGGGCGTGCCGCCGCCTGGCGGCCCTGCGGTACGCCACCGGCGGCTGGAGTGTCGGGGCGGTGGCCCTGGTGGCGTCGTGGCTCGCCCGCACGCTTCCCGGCCACACGCGGACGGCGGCGGTCTTCCCCGACGGGCCGCACCGCTACTTCGACACCGTGTTCAGCGACGACTACTGCGCGGCCAACGGCCTTCTCGGGGCGCCGCCGGCCGCCGGCCCGGAGGAGATCGGTCACCCCGCGGAGCGCGAGCCGGTCCGCTGGACGCGGTGCAGGACCGTGGTCGACCCCCTCGCGGGCCCGCCGCCCGGCGCCCCGTCCGGTACCGCAGGTACGGCGGGCGCGGACCAGGCCGTGGCGGGCCCCGCCGGAGAGGATCCCACCGTAGGGGACCTCGCCGGAGAGGACCCCGGTACGGCGGGCACCGCCTGGGAGGATCGGTGACCGGCGCCGAAGAGGGGAAACCGGTGACCGGGACCCCCGCGCTCATCCGGTCCTTCGACCGGCCGGTACGGCTGCTGCTGGTCAACCAGCTCACCATCAACACCGGCTTCTACATGCTCATGCCGTACCTCGCGGGTCACCTGTCCGGGACGCTGGCGTTGCCCGCGGCGCTGGTCGGGCTCATCCTCGGCGTCCGCAACCTGAGCCAGCAGGGGCTGTTCCTGGTCGGCGGGACGCTCGCCGACCGGCTCGGCTGCAAGCCCGTGATCGTGGCCGGATGCGGGGTGCGGGCCGTGGCGTTCCTGATGCTGGGGGTGGCCGGCTCGATCCCCGCGCTGGTGGCGGCCTCGGCGCTGACCGGCTTCGCCGGGGCGCTGTTCAACCCGGCCGTGCGGGCCTATCTCGCCAGGGAGGCCGGTGAGCGCAGGGTCGAGGCGTTCGCCGCCTTCAACGCCTTCGGCCAGCTCGGCATCCTGGTCGGGCCCCTGGTCGGGCTGCTGCTCAACGGGGTGACGTTCACCCTGGTCTGCCTGACCGCCGGGGCGATGTTCGCGGTCCTCACCGTCGCCCAGATGCGGGCGCTGCCGCCGGGCGCGGGGGCCGGCCCGGGCGGTCCGGGCGGTCCGGGAACGCCCGACGCCCCCGGGGCGGCGGCCGGCGAGAGGAAGGCCGGGGACGAGCGGGCCGCCGGCCGACGGGCGGCCCGGTTCCGGATGCGTGTCCGGCGTCCGGAGCCGTCCCTCTGGCGGGAGGCGGCCGCCAACCGGTCCCTGCTGCGGTTCTCACTGGCCATGGCGGGTTCCTACGCGCTGAACTTCCAGATCTACCTCGGCCTGCCGCTGGAGGTCAGGCGGGTGACGGCCGGCGAACTCGGGGTCACGCTCGTCTTCGTGGTCTCCGGCGTCATGACCGTCGCCGGACAGGCCCGGGTGACGGCGTGGGCGGGCCGGCGCTGGGGACCGTCCCGGGCCATCGCCCGGGGACTCGTCCTGATGGGCCTGGCCTTCGTCCCGCTCGCGGTGGCCGCGCCGCTGACGGCCACCGCCGACGCCGCGGATCCGCCGTCCGCCGCCACCCGGTTCCTCCTCCTGCTGCCCGTGCTGGGCACGGCGGTGCTGCTGAGCCTGGCCACGATGATCATCTATCCCTTCGAGATGACGACCGTCGTCGCGCTCGGCCCCGAGCACGCGGTGGGCACCCGCTACGGGCTCTACAGCACCCTGGCGGGTCTCGGCGTGGCCGCGGGCAACCTGCTGTCGGGGTGGGCGCTGGACCTGGGCAGGGCGGTCGGCCTGCCCAGTCTGCCGTGGCTCGGCCTGACGGCGGTCGGCACCGGGTGCGCGGCGGCCGTACACGCCCTGAACCGGGCCGGACGGCTGCCGGAGCACCTCGCGGCCACCCCGGACGGGGCGTCTTCGGAAGGAGCCTCCTCCGGGGAGGGCCCCCGGGATCCGCTCTCCCCGGACGCGGACTCTCCGCACACGGCCTCTCTGGACGCGGCTTCCCCGGGCACGGCCTCTCCGGACACGACCTCCCCGGATCCGTCGTCCCCCGGTACGACCTCACCGGCCGCCCCCCCGGCCGCGGCGGTACGGCCGCCGTCCGGTCCGCTCGCGCGGGCGCGCTCGTCCGGAGCCCGTCTCAGGGACGCAGCCGCCGGGCGAGGTCGTGCAGGGCGGTGGCCAGGAGGTCGACGTCGTCACGCGAGGTGAAGAGCGCCGGCGTCACCCGGACGCAGTCACCCCGGACGGGCCCGCCCCGGCGCACGGTGAAGATCCGGTACCTGGCGTACAGGTCATCGGTGATCGCGACGTTCCCGGCCTCCGACGTACGGCCGGCGAACCGGAAGGCGGTGATCGCCCCGTACATCGCCGGGTCCTCCGGGGTCAGGATCGCAAGGCCCGGGATGTCGCGCACCCGGTGGACCCAGCGGTCGCGCAGGAAGCGCAGCCGCGCCTGCTTGGCCGCGGCGCCCAGCGCGTCGTGGAAGTCCAGGGCCGCGTCCACCGAGAGCACGGCGGCGGCGTCCAGCGTGCCGGAGTGGACGCGCGAGCGGATGTCGGTGGCCGGGTAGGTCTCGTCGGCGAACGCGAGGTCGATGTCGGGCAGGCGCTCCCTCCGGATGTGCAGGAAGCCCGTGCCCAGCGGCGCCCCCATCCACTTGTGCAGGGAGAACACGGTGAAGTCCGATCCGAGGTCGCCGAGGGTGAAGTCGAGCTGGCCCCACGAGTGCGCGGCGTCGACGATCACGTCGGCGCCGCGGGCCCGCGCCATCTCGACGATCTCCCGGACCGGCGTCACCAGCCCGGTGCGGTTGTTCATGTGGCTGAGCAGGAGGAGCCGTACCCGCGGGTGGTCGCGCAGCGCCGCGGCGTAGGCGTCCAGCACGGCCTGCCGGGTCGCCGGCTCGGGGATCGCCAGCCGCTCGACCGTGACGCCGCGCCGGTCGCGCAGCCAGTTCATCGCGTACCGGGCGCTGTGGTAGTCGAGGTCGGCGTACATCACCGCGTCGCCCGGCCGCAGCCGGTTGTAGCCGCCGATCAGGTTCTGCAGGGCCTCCGTGCCGCCTCGGGTGAGGGCGATCTCCTCGGCGGAGACCCCGAGGAGGGCGGCGACGCGCCGCCTGATCCGGTCGGCCCGTTCCTTGTAGTCCGTGCGCAGCAGATGGGAGTTCTGCTCGTTGAGCAGGTCCACGTTGCGGTGGTAGGCCAGGCGCACCGGCTCGGGCATGATCCCGTAATAGCCGTTCTCCAGGTTCACGAAGTCCGGGCTGACGCGGTACCGCCGCGCGACGTCCCCCCAGAACGCCTCGTCCCCGGCCGATCGGCCCGGGGTACGGCCGGTGGCGGGGGCCCCGGGGATCGGAGCCGCCGGTCCCCGGGCGGCGGACGGCTCCAGGCCCGGCGGGGCCGCCGCGGCGAGGGAGGCGGTCAGCGCGCCCAACCCGGTGATCATCTTGCGTCTGGACACAGTCATCGAAATCCCCCGTACCGCATCAGCGGGCGACCGCGGCGCGCGCCGTCCGGCCGTCCCGGAGCGGAATCGGCGGGCCGGGCAGAATCACTCCGGCCCGAAACGGAACCGGTGGGCCGGGCGGAATCACTCCGGGCGGGGCCGCGGCGGCACCCTGGTCGACGCTTCCAGTGTGCGGCGGACCGGTGCCGTCACGCCGTCACCGCCGGGGCCCGGCGTGGCGCGGGCACCGGCGGTGACGGCGTGGACCGCCTTGTAACGAGGCCCCTCTCACGGCTCTCACGGAGGGCGTCGGCGGTGACGGCCTTTCAACGAGGACCGCTTCACGGCGAGCACCGGCTGTGACAGCGGTGACGGCTGGGACCGTCTCGCGGCGGGGACCGCTTACTTGAAGCCGCGCAGCCGCAGGCTGTTGGTGACCACGAACACCGACGAGAACGCCATGGCGGCTCCGGCGATCATCGGGTTGAGCAGCCCCATCGCCGCCAGCGGCAGGGCCGCCACGTTGTAGGCGAAGGCCCAGAACAGGTTGCCCTTGATCGTGGCGAGCGTCCGGCGGGCCAGGCGGATCGCGTCGGCGGCCACCCGCAGGTCGCCGCGGACCAGCGTGAGGTCGGACGCCTCGATGGCCGCGTCGGTGCCGGTGCCCATCGCCAGCCCGAGGTCGGCCTGGGCGAGCGCGGCGGCGTCGTTGACCCCGTCGCCGACCATCGCCACCGACCGGCCCTGCGACTGGAGCCGCTTGACCACGTCCACCTTGTCGGCGGGCAGCACCTCGGCGATGACCTCGTCGATGCCCACCTCGGCGGCCACGGACCGGGCGACGGCCTCGTTGTCGCCGGTGAGCAGCACCGGGGTCAGGCCCAGCGCGCGCAGTCTCCGGACCGCTTCGGCGGAGGTGGGCTTGACCACGTCGGCGACCACGAGGATCGCCCTTGCCCTGCCGTCCCAGCCGACCGCGACCGCCGTACGGCCCGCGGCCTGCGCCTCCGTCAGGGCCCGCTCCAGCTCGGCGGGCAGGTGCTGCGACCACTCGGCCAGCAGGCGGGGGCGGCCGACGAGGACGGCGTGCCCGTCGACGACGCCCTGGACGCCCAGCCCCTCGACGTTGGCGAAGTCCTCGGGGGCGGGCAGCTCGCCGACCCGCTCGGCGGCGCCCCGGGCCACGGCCTGGGCGATGGGGTGCTCGGAGGCGTGCTCCAGCGCCCCGGCCAGCCGCAGGACCTCGGCGTCGTCCTCGCCGTCGGCGGTGACGACGTCCACCAGGGTCATCCTGCCCTCGGTGACCGTGCCGGTCTTGTCCAGCACGACGGTGTCGACGCCGCGGGTGGACTCCAGGACCTCCGGCCCCTTGATCAGGATGCCGAGCTGGGCGCCCCGGCCGGTGCCGACCAGCAGCGCGGTCGGGGTGGCCAGACCCAGGGCGCAGGGGCAAGCGATGATCAGCACGGCCACCGCCGCGGTGAACGCGGCGCCCGCGCCGCCGCCCGTGCCGAGCCAGAAGCCGAGCGTCCCGACGGCCAGGGCGATCACGATCGGCACGAAGATCCCGGAGATCCGGTCGGCCAGGCGCTGCACCTGCGCCTTGCCGGTCTGGGCCTCCTCCACCAGCTTGGCCATCTGGGCGAGCCGGGTGTCGGAGCCGACCCGCGTGGCGCGGACGACCAGGCGGCCTCCGGCGTTGACGGTCGCGCCGGTCACCGCGTCACCGGGCCGTACCTCGACCGGGACCGACTCGCCGGTCAGCATCGAGGCGTCCACCGCGGAGGAGCCCTCCTCGACCACGCCGTCGGTGGCGATCTTCTCGCCGGGCCGCACCACGAATCGGTCGCCCACCGCCAGGCCGTCGGCGGGGACGCGGACCTCGGCGCCGTCGCGCAGCACGGAGACGTCCTTCGCGCCGAGCTCCAGCAGGGCGCGCAGCGCCGCACCCGCGCGGCGCTTGGAACGGGCCTCGAAGTAGCGGCCCGCGAGGATGAACGCCGTCACCCCGGCCGCGGCCTCGAGATAGATGTTGCCCGCGCCGTCGGTGCGCTCGATGGTGAGCGCGAACGGGTGGGTCATGCCAGGGGTGCCGGCCGTACCGAAGAACAGTGCCCACAGCGACCAGCCGAGCGCGGCGATCGTGCCGAGCGAGACCAGGGTGTCCATGGTGGCGGCGCCGTGGCGCAGGTTGGTCCAGGCGGCCTTGTGGAACGGCCAGCCGCTGTAGACCACGACCGGCGCGGCCAGGGTCAGCGACAGCCACTGCCAGTTCCTGAACTGCAACGCCGGGATCATCGCCATCGCGATCACCGGGACGGCCAGGACGACGGCGGTGATCAGCCTGGCCCGCAGCGGGGCGAGCCCGTCGGCCCCCTCTCCGGGCTCCCGGGACTCCCCGGCGCCCTCGGCGCGGGGAGGCGGGGGCAGCTCGGCGGTGTATCCGGCCTTCTCGACCTCGGCGACCAGTTCGCGGGGGTCGAGATCGGCGGGGAAGACGACCTTGGCCTTCTCGGTGGCGTAGTTGACGGTCGCGGTGACGCCGTCGAGCTTGTTCAGCTTGCGCTCGATGCGGTTGGCGCACGACGCGCAGGTCATGCCGCCGATCGAGAGCTCGACCGCGCCGGTGTCCGGCGGCCGTTCGTCCGTGATGGAGGACATCACCTCTCCTTTCTCCGCGTCATGCCCTGGTCAGTGTGAGTGGTCGTCGGCGTGTTCCGCGCCGCTTTCCGGCGGCTCGGGCGTGCCGGTCGGGGCCTCGGACGGCGCCGGGACGTCCCCGGCGCGGACGGTGAAGTCCGCCGTGCGCACCTCGCCCCCGTGCTTGAAGTCCAGGAACAGCCGGTAGGTGCCCCGGCTGGGCGCCTCGGCGTAGAAGGTGACCTCCGGGCCGGAAGGCGTCCTGCCGTCGCCGGGCTCCCCGTCGGGATGGACGTGCAGGTAGGCGAGGTCGCCGTCGCGCAGCGCCACGAGGTGGCCGTAGGCGCCGAGGTAGGGCTGCAGGTCGGTGACCGGCTTCCCGTCCTTGCTCACCTTCAGCGTAACCCTGCTGGAACGCCCGGGAACCAGGTCGCCCGCGAGGTCGACGGTGTACCCGTCCACCTTCGCCGTACGGCGCGGCTCCAGCGGCCCGGAGGGCTTGTAGTCGCCGCCGGCTCGCAGGTCGGCGCCGAGCGTCAGCGGGTGGCCGCCCTCGGGGGCGAAGTCGGCGAACGCGCGGTACGCGCCCGCCTCCGGCAGTGTCAGCCGTACCGACCAGACGCCGTTCCCGGCCTCCTCGGGGTGCAGGTGCCGGAACTCGCCGAGGTCGCGTGAGACCACGATGAAGTGCAGCTTCTTCTCGTGCTGCGTCTGGTAGGCGGTGACCGGGCGGCCGTCCGGGCCGGTCACGGTGAACCGGAGCTCGGTCTCCTCGCCCGGGGTGAACACGGTGGTCTCGGGAACGAGGGTGTAGCCGTCCTGGGAGATCTGCAGGCCCGGCGGGACGGACGCCGCACCGTCGCCCTGTTCGGCGCCCGTGTCGCCGTGGCCGCCGTGCCCGGCGTCCGGGCTCCCGGTGGGCGCGGCGTGCGCCGGGTGGGCGGTCTCCGCGGGCGGCGCGGCGGCCGGGCCCACGGCCCTGCCCGCTCCCAGCGCGCCGCCGAAGACCACGGCGAGCCCGAGGGCGTAGGCCCCGATCCGGACCGGGGTGTTCACGACGTGGCCGCCACTTCGTAGCCGGCCTCCTGGACGGCGGCGGTGATCGCGGCCGCGTCGACGGGGGCGTCGCTGCTGACGGTCATCGCACCGGTGGCGAGATCGACGTCTACGCCGGTGACACCGGGAACCTGGCCGACCTCCTCGGTGACCGAGCTGACGCAGTGGCCGCAGGTCATGCCGTTGACGGTGTAGGTGGCGGTGGTCATGTCCGGCCTCTTTCCTCGCTATTTTTACCCTGGGGGGGTATCCGTATATCGACAACATACCCCTCCCCCGTTCTATTCCTCAACTCCGGCACCCGCTGCGGACGGCCTCCGGGGCCCGCTGCGGACGGTCCCTGCGCTCGCTGCGGACGGCCCCCGGGCCCGGCGCGGACGGCCCCCGGGGCCTCTGGGCCCGGCGGTGGCCCGCGGAAATGGGCGCGACAGCGCGGCCGGGGAGCGGGAGGATGGTCTCCCCCGACATCCGTGAACCGGCGCGTGGCCCGGTGCGTCACGCGGCCGTGAGAAGGAGACCCCCGGTGCACAGCTTCAGGAGCGACCTCGCGTTGCTCCGGGACAGGCGCTTCGCCCTGTTGTTCGCGGCCCGTACCATCTCGGTGCTCGGCGGCTCGTTCGCCCCAGTGGCCCTGGCCTTCGGCGTCCTCGGGCTTCCCGGGGCCACGCCGGGGACGCTCTCGGTGGTCCTGACCGCCGAGGCGCTGCCCACCGTGGTCTTCATGCTCGCGGGCGGGGTGATCGCCGACCGGTTCCCCCGGCACCGGGTGATGATGACCGGTGACGTGCTCAACGCGGTGGCGTTCTTCTCCATCGCCGCGATGATGCTCACGGGGTGGACCCCGGTCCCCGTCCTGGCGGCGGCCGCGGCGCTCAGCGGGGTGGCGATGGCCGTCCTCTTCCCCGCCCTGGCCGGAATCGTCCCCGATGTCGTCCCCGCCGACCGGCTGCAGACCGCCAACGCCCTGCTGGGACTGGGCGTCAACAGCTCGCGCGTCGCCGGGCTCGTGCTGAGCGGGGCCACGGTGGTTCTCATCGGCGGCGGCTGGGCGCTGGCCGTCAGCGGCGTCATGTTCACCGTGGCGGCGCTGCTCGTCGCCGCGCTGCGCCTCACCCCGGCCGGACGCGCCGCGGGGGAACGGCACTCCGTCCTCGCCGACCTGCGCGGCGGCTGGCGCGAGTTCGTCTCCCGGCAGTGGCTGTGGGTCGTGGTGGCGCAGTTCTCGGTGCTGGTCATGGCGGCGCAGGCCGCGCACGGGGTGCTCGGCCCGCTGGTGGCCAAGGAGAGCCTCGGCGGAGCCGCGGCCTGGTCCGCGGTGCTGACGGGCGAGGCGGTCGGCATGATCTTCGGCGTCTTCCTGGCGCTGCGGCTGCGCCCCCGCCGCCCCATCCTGGTCGGCACCGTCCTCACCGTGCCGACGGGACTCCCCTACCTCCTGCTCGGCGTCGGAGCCCCGCTGTGGACGGTCGTCGCCGGAGCCGTGGTGATGGGCGTCTGCTTCGACCTCTTCGGCGTGCTGTGGAACACCACGATGCAGCGGGAGATCCCGCCCGCCTCCCTGTCGCGGGTCAGCTCCTACGACGCCCTGGGCTCGCTGATGTTCGGCCCGCTGGGACTGCTGCTGGCCGGCCCGATCGCGATCACGGCCGGTCCCCGGCCCGCCCTGGTGGGATGCGCCGGGATCATCCTCGTGGTGTCCCTGGCCGCGCTGCTCTCCCCCGGTGTCCGGAACCTGCGGGCCCCGGACACCGGCGCGGAGGACCGGGCCCCGGGCACCGCCGCCGGAGATCGGGAGCCCGGCACCGCCACCGGGGACCGGGAGCCGGTCGGGGACGCGACGGGTCCGGAGGCGGCGGACCCGAAACCGGCGGCGGACACGGTGGCCCGGGGGCCGGTGGCGGACGCGGAGCCCGGCTCACCGGCCCGTCAGTAGCCCCGCCGTACGGCCTCGGCAGCCCCGCCGTACGGCCCGTCGGTGACCGGCCCTGCGGTCCGTCAGTAGCCGAGGGCGCGGTCGGTGAAGCGCTTGGCCAGGAAGGGCGACTTGAACTTCGGGTAGGCGACCGTCTTCGGGTCGCCGTCGGAGGTGTAGCGCTCGTCGGCGTGGGACTTCAGCCAGTCGAGCCAGGCGGTGGAGCAGAACTTCACGCAGTCGCCCTTCTTGTCCATCGACCTGATCCGCGGGATGCCGACCGGGTCGAACTTCTTGCTGAACGGCGACTCCGCCGGGGTGTAACCGGCGAGGAACACCCCGCCGAAGTCGTAACCGGCCTTCCCCGACCCGCCCTTCAGGCCCCATGCCTTGGTGCTGGGCTGGTTGCCGTACGGCAGGGCCAGCGTGACCGGCTTGAAGCCGATCAGCTTGTCGATCAGCTCCTGACCGGCCCCGATCTCGGCCGTCACCTGTTCCTTCGACTTGCCGTGCAGGTTCTTGTGGTCCCGCGTGTGGTTGCCGATGTCGTAGCCCCTGTCGCGCAGCCAGAGCAGGATCTGGGCGGCCTCCTCCGGGAGGTTCTCCTTCCCGAACAGGTCACGGATCACGTAGAACGTCGCCACCGGGCGGAACCCGGGGTTCTTCTTCGCGACGTCCTCCAGGATGCCGACGGCCGTGTCCGGCATGGGGTTCCCCGCGCCGTCCAGGGTGACCTGTGAGGGGGAGGAGTCGTCGAAGGTGAGCACGACCGGGTGCTTGCCGGCCGGGATGTCCATGTGCCCGGTGACGTACTCCGCCGCGGTGACCGGGACGTAGCCCTCCCGGGCGAGCCGCTCCAGTTCGGTGCGGAACTGCTGGGGAGTGCGGTCGTCCTGGGTCGCGGGCTTGTCCACCACGCGGTGGTACATCAGGACCGGTATCTGACCCAGCTCGTTGGCGTGGGCCTCCGCGGCCTTCGCCAGCTTGGCCTTGAGGGTCGCCTGCTGGGCGGCGGCGGCGGATTTGGCCGCGGCCGGCTTCGCGGCTCCGGCGTTCGTGTCGTGTGCGTCGTTCTGCCCGGACATGCATCCGGCCAGCAACGAGCCCGCCGCCGCGGCGACCATACCGGTCCTGACCACTTTAAGACGGTTCATTGAATCCCCCCAGCGCACTGATCAAGTGCCTGTTATCCCCCGCTGACCTGCGGATGGATCTCCACGTGGAGCAAAGGATTCATACCCGCGGGACAGAAATAGCAGGCAGTGACGATGGTCAAGGATTGAGAGCGCCGGGGCGAGGATGACCTACGAAGCCAGGGAGGCGCCAGCCGTACTTCCGGGCAGGAGTCTTCAAAAGGGACAGATGGTACGGCGGCGCGCCCCGGCCGGGAGAGTGCGGACGGCGGCTCCTCCGGGAGGCTCCCGGGCGTCGGGCGGCGGGCGGCGCCCATGGGAGGCGCCCGGGACGTCAGCCGGTGGCGCCCTTGAGGGCGGAGCGGTCGATGAGCGACATCCCCGGTACGGCCCGCATGCCCAGCCGCGCGTAGTAGGGCTGGAGCCGCTCCTCGCAGAGGAGGTCGACGGAGTAGAAGCCCTCGGCGCCGGCCAGGATCCTGCGCATCAGCTCGGTCCCGATCCCCCGCCCCTGGTACTCCGGAAGGACCTCCAGCCACGGGATGTAGGCCGTCAGGACACCGTCGCTGATCATGTTGACGAACCCGACGACGCGGCCGGTCTCCTCGTCGATCGCGACGACCGCGCGGTGGCTTCCCCGCAGGACGGCCAGGTGCTGCTCGGGCGAGGCCGGCGTCGGCCACCCCACGAAGAAACCGGTGAGCCGGTCGGCCTCGATCGCGTCGACGTCGTCGGTGTAGCGGATCACGGTCACTCCTCGCGGCAGGGCGCCGGCGTCGGCCGATCGCGCCGGGCCCGTAGAAGATATCCACCGGCTGTTCCGGTCGTCGATCGGATTTCCGGACGGCCGGAACACCGGGCGGGGGGCGGCGTGGGGATGCGGCGGCGTGGGGATGCGGCGGTGCTCAGCGGACGGACACGGCGGGTGAGCCGGGCACGGCCGACGCTCGACGGGCACTCGATGTGCGCTCGATGTGCGCTCGATGTGCGCCCGGAGGATGAGCGGCGGGCAGGCGCTCAGCAGGCGGGCGCGGAGTCCAGGCGCATCCGGAGGCGGACCCGGGACCCCTCGTCGGCCTGGTCGATGGTGAGCTCGTCGCAGAGCTGGCTCATCAGCCACAGCCCGAACCCGCGCACCGTGTCCGTGGGACGCTCGGGCGGCACATGCTTGGCCGCCAGATCCCCCGAGTGGTCGGTGATCTCCACGGTGACGCAGGCGGCGTTGTGCCAGATGCTCAGCGTGCCCTCGCCCCCGCCGTGCTCCAGGACGTTGATGACGGCCTCGTTGGCGGCGAGGAGCAGGTCGTCCAGCCGGTCGCCGCGCATGCCCGCCAGGGTCGCGTG
Source organism: Streptosporangium sp. NPDC048047 (assembly GCF_040653115.1). Classification (NCBI taxonomy): domain Bacteria; kingdom Bacillati; phylum Actinomycetota; class Actinomycetes; order Streptosporangiales; family Streptosporangiaceae; genus Streptosporangium; species Streptosporangium sp. NPDC048047. The sequence continues at coordinate 53,247 of NZ_JBEZNH010000032.1, forward strand.
CCGGAGGAGGCGTTCGCGCAGGGCGGTGAGGTCGTCATCGATCGGCCAGTGCTGACCGCGGTCGCCGGTCACGACACCCCCCTTGGCTCCGCCCTGTACGGCGACCGCCGGGGGGAGCGGACCCGCTCCTCCGGAACCGGACGTCGCCGATGACTTGTCGATGCCGGACATCTGCCCGCTCGGAGCGGGCTTACGACCGTGCGGGCGGACGGAATATCCCTCGGGTCGCCGTTCGCCGTACCGTTCGCGAGGAACCTGCCCGTTCACTCCGGATTCCCGTTTCGCCGCAGGAACCCGACGGCCTCCTCGATCGTGGGATGTACGGCGAAGGCATCGGTGAGCCCGGTCAGATGGAAGATCCGCTGTATCCGGGGATGCGGACTGGCCATGGCGAGGTTGCCCCCGCGGTCCTGGACGAGCTTGCGGACGGCCAGGAAGACCCGGATGCCGGTGGAGTCGCAGAACGACAGCCCGGCGAGGTCCATGACGAGGTGCCGCCGGTCGGAGCCGATGGCCCCCAGAAGGTCGTGGCGGAACCGCTCGGCGTTGGTGTAGTCGAGCTCGCCCGACACGGCCAGGAGGGACACCCCCTCCGCCGGGCCGCCGGACGCCGTCACGGCGTCGTCGGGCACGGTGCTGATATGGACGGCAGTGCTCACGGGCGACCTCCACAGCCGGCCGAAGGGAAAGGGGGCGGGGGCGTCACCCGGACGGCGCGAACGCGGACCGGCGGGCGCCCGCCGGGCTCCGGGGCGCGGTGCGCCGGAACCGGGATGGTCTGCTGGACGCCGACATCGTTCACCCGCAATCTCGATTCCTCTCGCGAGGCAGCCGACCACATCGCGGCGCCCCGCCGCGGAGGCGGGCCGACCGTGATCGCTCTAGCCTATTGAATCCCCAAATTTCATGCTTGACACCCCTTTGTCGGGCGACCGACCCACGCCCTGGGCGGGGCCTGAACGCCTCCGCGGGCTCCGGCCACCGGTACGGCGCCGGCCGGAGCGTCCCGGACCCTCCGGGACGCATACCTTGCCCGCTTCGGGAATGAATGCCGCTTCAGGAATGAACACCGCTTCGGGAATGAACACCACGGAGAATCGGCTGACCCAGCGCCGCCGTCCGGCGGCCGGAGAAGGGAGAACCCATGCAGGTCGACGTCAGGCTCCTGCCCGGTGGAGGTTCCTACGCGGCGGAGGTCGGCGGCGAGCGGGTGGGGCGGCTGGACCTCAGCCGGCGCGACGGCGCCATCGTCTACACCCACACCGAGGTCGATCCCCGTTTCGAGGGCAGAGGCGTGGGCGGCGCGCTCGTCCGGGTGGCGCTGGACGACGCCCGGGCCGAGGGCGCGAAGGTCGTCCCGCTCTGCTCGTTCGTCGGCGCCTGGATCCGGAAGCACCCCGAGTACGCCGATCTGGTGAAGAACACCTGACCGAGTCCCTCCCCAGAGCCGTGTCCGCGTCCGAGGGCGCCTGACCAGATCCCTCTTTGGGGCCGTATCCAAGGGTGGACGGGATTCCTCCCTGAGGGCCGTGTCCGAGGACGGACCGGATTCCTCCCTGAGGGCCGTGTCCGAGGACGCCTGGCCGGCCCTCTCCGGAATCGCCTCCGGGGAGAGACCCGCACCGGGCCCGGGCGCGCGGCGCCCGCCCCGGTCCGGCAGCATGGGCGCATGTTGCATCACGTCGAGCTCTGGGCGCCCGACCTCGACCGCGCTGTGCGGTCGTGGGGATGGCTGCTCGGGGAGCTGGGATACCGGCCCTTCCAGGAGTGGAAGGCGGGCCGGAGCTGGATACTGGACGGCACCTACATCGTCGTCGAGCGGTCGCCCGCCCTCACCGCGTCCACGCACGATCGATGCCGACCCGGTCTGAACCATTTGGCCTTCGGCGTAACCGGGCAGGCACGGGTGGATGAGCTGGTCAGCGCATCAGCCGGGCACGGGTGGACACTGATGTTCCCTGATCGCCACCCCTACGCGGGCGGAACCGGCCATTACGCGGGTTATCTTGAGAACGAGGACGGCTTCGAGGTCGAACTCGTCGCGGTTCGTGAGTGCTGAGCGCGGCCGTACGTCATGACTGTAAATCACCTGGTTGATGCGGGTTTGCCACGTGGGCTTACCGTGTGAACCAGATCATGGCCCGATCCCTTGCTAGGCTGCAGGGAACCGTTTGAACCGGGCGTTGTCTCACCCCGGCAGGTGAGACCGTCGAGAAGTGGGGTCACACCGTGAAGAAGCTGCTCGTTCTGGTGCTCGTCGCCGTTGGGGGACTGCTGGTCTGGCGGAAGGTGCAGGCTGATCGCGCCGAGCTCGACCTGTGGACCGAGGCCACCGGCGGAGAGAACTGATCAACGCGGCTACCGATTTGGGTGCTTTCATGATCCCTGCCCGCGATGGGGAAGCAATGCCCATCAGGCTCGCCTGTCTGGATCTGGCAGGCACCACGATCGGTGATATCGCCATGGTTGAGCGGGCGTTCGCCGACGCGATCGCCACTCAGGGCATCGTTCCCGGGACCGGTGCGTACGCGCGCGCCATGGTGCACGTGCACCGGTCCCGGGGATGCCCGACCATCGAGGTCTTCCGTGGCATCTTCCCCGACAACGAGGCCCAGGCGCAGGCGGCCGACCTCACCTTCGAGCGCTCCTACCAGGGCGCCATCGGCCGCGCGGGCCTGGTCCCGGCGCCAGGTGTCGCCGAGGCGCTGGACGACCTCCGCGACGCGGGCGTCAAGGTGTGCCTCACCACCGGCTTCAGCCGGGTGATGCTGGGAGGCGTCCTGGAGGCGCTGAGCTGGTCCGGCAAGGCGGACCTCGTCCTGAGCCCGGAGGACGTCGGGCGCGGCCGCCCCATGCCCGACATGGTCCTCGCCGCGGTCATGCGTCTCGGCATCGAGGACGTCCGGCAGGTGGCGGTGGCCGGTGACTCCGAGAGCGACATGATCTGCGGCCGCCGCGCGGGCGCCTCAGTGGTCGCCGGCGTCCTGACCGGGGCCCACAGCAGGGAGCGCCTCCTCAAGGGCGGAGCCACCCATCTCATCGGCTCCGTCGCCGACCTCCCCACCCTGCTCCTCGGCGGCAGGCCGCTCCAGCCCACCGCCGCCGCCTCCGCCCTCTGACCGCTCCGTACCGCCCCGGGACCGTACGGTCCCGGGGGACCGTTACCGAGTGGCGCCGAAGCGGGTCCTGTTGCTACGGTGTACGACTGGAAGCGAGCCGTGTCCCGGAGAGATCCCGGTGACCCCGACGGCTCACCGGGGGCCTTAGCTCAGTTGGCAGAGCGCCTGCTTTGCAAGCAGGATGTCAGGAGTTCGAATCTCCTAGGCTCCACCTGCGAAAACATCCTCTCCGTGATCATGAAAACGGAGAGTGAGTGACCAACTGGGTGACTAAGCCTCCAGGGTCCTCCCGAAGATCCCGTCCATCGCCGTCGCGCCCTCTTCCATGACGGGCCGGATCTGGCGACGGTAGACCGTCTCCGTCACCACCGTGTTGGCGTGCCCCACCAGGCGGGAGATGTGTTCGATGGGCACACCGGAGTCCGACAGCAGGGACACGAAACTGTGCCGCATCTCCTTGGGGGTCCACTCCGTCTCCACGAGCCCGGCCTTCCTGACGACCTTCCGGAAGTCGCGCCGAACGTTGCCGGCGCTTAGAGCGGTTCCGTTCCTTGTGCAGAACACCAGTCTCGCCATGGTCCCGCCGAGATCGTCGAGCTTGTCGTGTGTCCAGAGCTTCCGAAGCGCCTCGACGCAGCGCTGAGGCAGCTTGAGAGTACGGCGGGACTTGACGGTTTTGGTGTCGCCGCCCTGCCGGACCGACCGCCACACATAGACGGCGTACTCCGCACAGTCCCACCCCGCTTCTGCCACGGGGAGCCACGCCTTGCGGTCGGCGACGAACCCCACCACATGGGACCAGGACAGTTCCCGAAGTTCCTCGGTACGGACTCCCGTCAGGAGCGACAGGACGATGTACCCGCCGATGCGGGCGTCCGCCTGTTCCGCGGTCGTCAGCACGGCCACGGCCTGAGGCAACGTGAGCGCCTTGGACTTGCGCCCCTCGCGTCCTTCCGGGACCTCGCAGAGATCCACGACGTTGCGCTTCACCTTGTCGCGGACCATGGCGTTCTTCACCGAGCGGTTGAGGATGCCGTGGATCAGCTTGAGGGACCGCGTGCTCAGCTCGTCCGTCTTGCTCGCCAGCCACCGGTCAACGTCCTCCACCGACAGATCACGCAGCTTCCGCGCGCCCAGGGCGGAGATGACATGGTTGGTGGCGAACTCGGTGTACAGGCTGACCGTGCTGCTTCCCCGTCCCTTCAACCCGTGCTCCAGCCAGTACTTCACCGCGTCGCCGACCGTGTGGTCCGTCGACGCGAGGGCGAGGCCGTCTTCGTAGTCTCGGATGATCTCCTTGAGCTTCGCCTTGGCTTCGGTCTTGGTCTTGCCGCTGGCCTTCTTGACAATGCGCTTTCCGGCCGGGGTGTAGCCGACCGTCACCGAGGCGATCCAGCGCTGCCGTGTCTCGTCCCAGTGCAGGCCGCCGTCTCCCCGGCTGCGTCGTGCGGTCATGATGCCCTCGCTTCCTGTTCGAGCAGTGCCACGTAGTCGGAGATGGCCGAGGCCGGGATGAGCCGGGTACGGCCCTGGGTGACCGAGCGCAGGCGGCCCGATCGGATCTGTTCGTAGATCACGCTGCGGCTCATGCTGAGCAGGTACATCGCTTCGCAGACGCGATACAGCCGCCGCTCAACGGGGGAAACGGCTGGGGTCATCCGTCCTCCCGTTCCGCCGCGATGGCACGGGCCAGGGCGACGCGTCGCCGGATGTCTTCGGCCACGATCGCCTCACCGGGGCTGTAGCCGGACCCGGCGAAACGCCAATGGGCGAGCACGAACGTGGTCTCGTCACCCAGAGCGGGCAGGCCGTACCGCTCGCGTGCTTCGGCGGTCCGGTGGGCGGTCCGGACCTCGCGCAGGTCGCCGAGCCTGGTGGAGTAGTGGCGGGACTTGGTGGAGAAGTGGCCGCGGAAGCCGAGCATGTGCGCCCAGGGCCGCAGCCGCAGGGCTTGGAACTCCCGGCGTGCGCCCAGCTCCCAGCAGGTACGGATCATCCGTCGTGCGTGCTCGGTGACCGGGAGCGCGTCCAGGTGGAGGCCGGGCTTGAGCCCCGTCCCCCCGCACCGTCCGCACGAGGCCACCGGACCCAGCCGGCCCCGGCCCTTACAGGCCGAACAGGACAGGCGGTGATCGACGGTGCCGGAGGTTTCCGCGCCCTTGGTGGCGTACTTGGCGATGTAGGAGGCCACCGCCCGTTCGCTCAGCCCGTCGGCGGACTGGTCGAACAGGATCGGCCGGATGTCGAGCTGGTCGCCCCAGGCCAGGTCCCACCGGCCGAGAGGGCTTTCCGGTGAGGTCACGGTGATTTTCCGCGCCGCGGGTGAGATGGACCGGGTGAGCAGGTCGTGATCGGCCCAGTCCGGGGGTGGTTCGTCGGCGCCGCCGGGGCCGTCGAGGCGGATGACGGCGTGGAAGTGCACCAGGCCCCGCCGTTGGTACTCGGCGACCTTGACGAAGGAGACCCGTACCCGCTTGCCGAACTCGGTACGGCTCAGCCCCGCCTCCGCGGCCAGGGTGCGCCGGACTTCCAGGGTGAAGCGGTGCCACAACGCGCCCGCGTGTGCCTGCCACAGCACCGCGCCCGTGTAGTCGTAGCAGTCGGGGCAGATCGGCTGACCGAGCCGTTCGTCGCCGGAGTCGTGCCGGACGCGGCAGCCGATCGGCCGCTCGTGCTCACATGTTCTGTCGCGGTTGCGTGGACGGCAGGTGCGCACCGTGCCGCCCTTGTCCCGCCGGGTGTGCACCGGCCCGAACGATGGTGCGGTGAGCGTGACGAACGCCCGGGGGTGGGCGCTGACCGTCTCCGGGATGCCCTTGCCGCCGGACAGGCCGGCCCGGATCAGGTGGAAGGTGTCGGCCCGGTAGACCTCGGAGCAGGCCGGGCATACCGAGGCCCGCCGGTTGCCGCAGGCCACCAGCAGATGCCCGGACGGCTCGTCATCGGTGCGGTAGGCGTGCAGGACCTCACCCGTGGCCGCGTCCACGACGGCCGACTCTCCGGTGAGGTGGATCGGATGGGAGCAGCCGCCGGTTCCCGCGACCATCGCCCGCCATCGCTCGTAGTGCGGAGCGTTGATCACCCGGGCCAGATCGATCATCCATTCCGGGTGCCGCTCTTGCTTGTCGTGCTCGTTCGACTCACTCATGATCACCACCCCCTTCGACGCAGGACTACCTGTAGTACAGGTTGCACTTCATTGAAGCGTCTATGCAACCTGTAGTACAAGTGGTTATGGAAAGCTCGCGAGAAGGAGAGGTCATGGAGACCACTGAGGACAAGGACGTCCGCTGGCGCACCATCGCAGGCGACCTGCGCGCCGCCATCCTGGACGGCCGCTACCCACCCGGCGGAGCCCTGCCTAGCGAACCCGAACTCGTCCGCCGCTACGACGTCTCCCGCCCCACCGTCCGCAAGGCCATCGACACCCTGGTCTCCGAAGGACTGGCCTACGTCATGCGCGGACGCGGCTCATTCGTCCGCCCCATGCCCGAACGCCAGGTCCTCCTCATCAGCCACCAGAACCGGCCCGACCTGGCCGCCCCCGGCAACCACCCCGACATCCAAGCCTTCGGCTGGGACCTCGCCCTCCGCGACACCGACCCCGACGCCCCGCTGTTCACCAGCGAGAAGATCACCGCCAACCGGGACATCGCCATCATCCTCGGCGTCCGCGCCGGCCACCCTGTTATCCACCGCCGCAGCATGTGGCACCGCGGCCACACCGCCCGCATCCACGGCGCGTCGGCCCGCCTGGAGATCAACTCCTACACCAACGCCGACATGCTCCCCGACTTCGACGACCCCAAGCGCTTCCACCAGTACCGCAAGCGCCCCGCGTTCTTCTACCAGTCCCTCATCCGCGAACACGGCCCCGTCCGCTGGATGACCCTGACGACCTCCCGCATCGCCTACGAACACGAACGCACCGACCTGGGCATGGACTACGCCGAGGCCGTCCTCGTCATCCGCCGCACCATGGCCCACCACAACGGCCGCCCCATCGAGGTCACCGAGGTCAAGGCCCCCGCCGACCACTACGAGATCGGCTACAGCGCCGAACTCGCCGACGACCCCAGCGCCGTCTTCACTCCGCAAGAACTCACCGACAACGGCATCGCCCTGGTGATCTAGGCCCGGCTTTGGGGCCAGCATCACATTGATCACAAGATGGCTCAGAGTTTCTTTACTGGTTCAAGGGCAACCCGCCTACGGCGGTTTGCCGAGCTCCAGGTGACGGTGCGCCCGGCGTTCGACTTTCCGGTCTGGTGCGCACTCACTCTGCCTATGCAGTGGGGCACGCAGGGCTGTGTAGGGCAGCAGTCAACAGCCTTGCCTTTCCATGCAACGTTAGGCCATGCGTTAAGAGCATTGAGATATTTTTACCCGTGCTATCCTCTCAGTTGGACCGGCATACAGTGTGGAAGGAGGTAGGGATGCCAAACTTTGAGACGTTCACGAAGAGGATGGCTCCTCTTGTCAAGCAGCCGTTCGTCACTGTCCAGAAGCGTGGCATTATCTCGATGAACGCGGCTGCTCATGCCCTCCTGGGCGAGCCTGAGGCATTAGAGCTTTTGTATGACCCTAAAGAGCGCATTGTCGGGTTTCGTGCGGTTTCTAGGGAGTCTGAACATGCTTACCCGTTGCGGGCGCAGAACGGAAAAAGCGTTGGCCCCTACATCGTCTCTGGCACTGCCTTCGTGAAGTACTACAACATCGACGTAGCAGTTTCCCGCCGCTGGGTTGCCTACCTGGACGACGGCATCTTGTGCATCGACCTCAAGGACGCCGGTACGGAAGTTACGAGCAACAGGAGTGCTGGCAAGGAGTCTGGTGTCGACGATGAGGATGCTTAGCCGGAGGATGGAGTGATCGCCAAGCATGCGTTCGCAGATGAGTCCGCTAGGCACGGTTACCTCATCTGCGTAGCTGTGCTTGCGCCTAGTGATCTTGCTGCGTCACGACAAGCGTTGAAGAAGCTGTGCAAGCCAGGGCAGCATCGAGTTCACATGAAGAGTGAAAGCGATAGCCGACGTCGAGAAATCCTGAGTGTGATCACAGGGCTAGGCGTCGAAGCTCATGTCTACCAGACAAAGCTAGGCGCTCGGTCGCAGAGGGCGGCACGTGACGACTGCCTACGTAGCGCTATCCCTGATCTCATATCTCTTGGTGTGGGACGACTGGTGATCGAGTCCTGTGACCAGGATCATCAAGATCGGCAAGTTGTCCGTGAGATGGTGAACAAAGCTAAAGTTCTTGATCGCTTTGCGTACACGCATGATCGTCCAGCAGCGGAGCCGCTCCTCTGGCTTCCAGACATCGTCGCTTGGTCTTTTGGAAAGGGAGGGGACTGGCGACGGCGGACGGAGAAGGTCGTCGGTAACGTAAGAAGCCTCTGACCTCATATATGCGCGAAACCCGGCCGACTCACCGTCCGGAGAGCTGCCGGGTTCACTTCCACGAGCTAGTGCTGGTGGCTCCTCTATCATGCAGTGCTGCTGGAGAGCAGTCAACTTTTTGACCGCCTTGGCAGGGAGAGTCAAGGCTTTCGTGCTGATCAGGAGATGTCTGGATCTGGTAGCTTAGTGAGTTTGAAGTTTGTTGAACAGCGCGTAGATGCTGGCTGCGTCTCCTTAGAGGTAGCTCCATCTTCCCTCCTATGAGAGGGAGCATGCTTGCTTGAGAGCGGATGGCAGCGCTCCGCGCCGCCGCACGGCGGGACACGCCCCGCCGTCCCGGCACGGCCGGCGGGCCGGGCGTGCGGCCCTGGCGGCCGGTCCCGGCCCGCGCCAGCCGGGACGGCACGGCGTAAGCCCGCCGCCCGCCGCACCCAGCACGCGCCGCACCGCACGAACCCGCCGCCCTTGGGTACGCGCTGCCGCCACTCCGCCGGCCCCACCGCTACGAGGACTCTTCGGGATGCTTCACGTCCACCCCGACCACTGTCCTCAGTGCGGTTCATCAGGCACGTCTGATCGGAGGGAAGGACAAGGCTGCCGCCCCGCTTCCGTTCCTAATGACGGTCGCGGGCACGTCCCCGGTCCGGCAGCGCGGAGCGGATGCCTACTTCCGTTGCAAGATCTCCGAGATCTTTCGCCCGAGACCGGCACCGTCACCGATTCGACCGGACGGGGACGTGCCCGACCTGATAGACCGTGGCTTGAGCCCGCCCGCACAGGACGAACCCCTTTCACACGTTGGTGAGCGGCCAGCTCCGAGCAAGACCGGGGCCTGTGCGGGTCGCTGGGGTCACGGACGGCTCATCGGATGGTAGGCCTTACCGAGCCTTGTCATTAGGGCGCCGAAGAACCCCGCCACGGGCAGAGGAGCAACCGGAGCAGCGGAGGTGACAGTGCGCGTCTTCTGCGGAATCGACTGGGCCGAGCGCCACCACGACGTGGCCCTGGTGGACGAGAGTGGAACCGTGATCGCTCAACGGCGGATCACCGAGACCGTGCAGGGCTACCAAGAACTGCTGGCCATGCTCGCCGAGGCCGGCGACGGCCCGGAGACCCCGATCCCGGTCGCGATCGAAACACCCCGCGGCCTGCTGGTGGCCTGCCTGCGCGCCTCCGGCCGCCCGGTATTCGCCATCAATCCGTTCAGCGCCTCCCGCTACCGGGAACGGCACGCGATCTCCCGCAAGAAGTCCGACCGCCAGGACGCCATCGTGCTGGCCAACATCCTGCGCACCGACATGGCCATGCACCGGCCGCTGCCGGCCGACACCCACCAGGCCCAGGCGGTCACCGTGCTGGCCCGCGCCCAGCAGGATGCCGTGTGGCGCGTCCACCGCACCGGCAACGAGCTGCGCTCCCTGCTGCGCGAGTACTACCCCGCCTTCCTGGAGCTGTTCGCCAGCCAGGAAGGCGGGGTCAGCTGCCGGGAGGCCCGCGCGATCCTGGCCATCGCCCCGACCCCTGCCGCAGCCGCCCGGCTGAGCCGCCCACAGATCCGCGCCGCCCTCAAGCGCAGCGGCCGCATCTACCACCTGCAGTCCTGGACCGAGAAGATCCACGCCGGACTGCGCGCCGAGCACCTGCGCCAGCCCGCTGTGGTCGAAGACGCCTACGGACACCAGGCCCTGGCGCTGCTGGCGGTGCTGGACGCCGCCTGCACCTCGGCCACGACCCTGGAAGAAGCCGCCATCGCCGCGTTCCGCTCCCACCCTGACCACGCGATCATCACCAGCTTCCCCGGCCTGGGCGACCTGACCGGCGCCCGGCTGCTCGGCGAGATCGGCGACGACCGCACCCGCTTCGCTGACGCCCGAGCGCTCAAGGCATACGCGGGCGCGGCCCCGGTCACCCGAGCCAGCGGACGCAGCCGCGCCGTGATGCACCGCCGGGTCAAGAACCAGCGCCTGGCCGCGGTCGGATATGTGTGGGCATTCGCCGCCCTGACCGCCTCACCTGGAGCGCGAGCCCATTACGACCGGCGCAAAGACCAGGGCGAGCGCCACGCCGCCGCCCTGCGCAACCTCTACAACCGGCTGCTCGGGTGCCTGTTCCACTGCCTGACCACCCGCCAGACCTACCGAGAACACGCGGCGTTCTCCACATCGGCCGAGCAGCCCGCCGCAGCGTGAGCCGGCCGGGCTGAGCCTCATTGCCGCTGGGGGCTTCGCAGCCCCCAGACCCCCGCGCGCCGGAGCAACCGCCGGCGCGCCCACTGTCATGCCCACGACCCGCCGCTCGCGCCGGCGGTCACTCCGGACCGGGTTGACACGCCCCGCCCATCGGATGTCTCGGGCCTGGGAGGCCCTGCGGTACGGGTCGGGTTGCCATCGAATGACACGGCTGACCTGATCATGGTGCTGCGGGACGGATGCGGCGGCGCGGGCACGGGGAAGAGACCGCGCCGCCGCACCGTCAGCAGTGACGCCGATGGATCCCGCGGGGGAACACCGGGGCTCCATCACCACCAGGGCGTCACTGAGTACGGTGGTCACCAGGGAATCACCCGCTGGGAACTCGCAGCACACCGCGATGGGGTGGCTGCGCCGCCCTCCGGGCAGGGGGCACAGGTCGGTGACTCGTGCCCACAGCAGGTCTGTGAGCCGGTGGGGTTGTCGCCGCCATTCCTCGCCCCGCACCGGGGAGATCGTGAACGGGGTGCCCGCTTGCCGCTGGAACAGCAGACCGCAGCCCGCGTGCAGCTGCACCGCAGGCTGCGCGAGCGCCGGTTTCCCGGCCACGGGAAGAACCGTGTCCCGGTCCGTCGTGCCGGTCATACCGGGGCTCCACCGGAGTATGGGGAGCCGGAGGACGGGCGCCGGAGTTGGGCATGGTGGTCGCTGATCCGTTCGGCGGCCCGGTCGAGTGCTCCCACCTCCTGCGAGGCGTTCACCCGGCATCGACGCTGATCGTCCCACCCGGCGTACCACCAGAACCGCTCCCCGTTGCACCACACCGTCAGGCCCGCGCAGACCGACACCACCGCCAGGTCGTGGTCACCGTTGATGATGGCGGTGATGTCGTACCGCGTCAGAGCGTCACGGAGCCTCTGAGCCGCCTCCAACGCCGATGGGTACCCCACGGGCATCGCGTTCATGGCTCCAAGCCCTCCTGGTCACGGAGCTGCTGAGCGAGTTTGGAAACGTTGTCGGCATCGATCGTCTGACAGAGACCGCGGCTTACTTCTTCATCCGTGAGGTGCCGGCCATTCCGGGTAGCCCACAATCGGCCTTCGGAACTTCGCCAGATGCACCAGCCGGGGAAGGCCGCCTGAAGATCTTCCAGAATCACGGGAGCTGACATGGATTAAGAGTCATTCGGCGGGAGTGACGAACCCACCTCATTCCAGAGACGTCTAGGACGCTTCAACGTTAGAGTCGAAAACGTCCCTGACGTCCTCGCTTCCTTGAGGTGAATGGTGGCTAATGTCGCTTTACGTCGCGCAATGCTAGACGCAAAGGTAAACGATCATCGCCTCGCGGATCATTGCGGGGTGGACGTCAAGACTGTGGCACGCTGGTTGCAGGACGAGACACGCATCCCGCATCTCCGACACCAGTGGGCCGCCGCTGAGATCTTGGGAGTTGATTCGGCAGTGCTGTGGCCAGAGGCGATCCGCAACACCGTGAAGACCGGTCCCGACAGGGAGATCTTGACCGTCTATCCCTACCGGTCGGCCTGCCCCAAGTCCGTCTGGCGTGGCCTGATCACATCGGCCCGCAACGAGATCGTGTTCGCCGGATACACCAATTACTTCCTGTGGCTGGAACACCCCAACCTCGCCAAGATCCTCAAGCGCAAGGCCGAGCAGGGCTGCAAGGTCCGCTTCCTGGTCGGTGATCCGGACAGTGAGGTCACCCGTCGCCGTGAGGAGGTGGAGAACGTCCCGCTGACCGTCTCCACCCGTATTCGGATCACCCTGTCTGAGATCGAACAGGTTCGCAGGGTGCCTGGCATCGAGGCGAGATTCAGTGACGAGCACATCGCCATGAGCGTCTTCCGGTTCGATTCCGAGATGCTGGTGACGCCGCACCTGGCGAAGCTGGTCGGGCATGATTCGCCGATGCTGCACCTGCGCCGCTACCAGGATGACGGCTTGTTCGACCGGTTCGGCTACCACGCCTCCGAGCTGTGGACCAACGGCCGGAACGTGTGGGCGGAGGAGCCGAAAGAGCGCGCCGAGAGCGCCAGCTCCGGGTGACCGACTGAGTGACGACGACCACGGACGATGCCGGACGGCCGCAGATCACCGTGGACCATATGCGCAGGTGGGAGCGGGTATCCGCTATGGTCCCGCCCCCACCCGAGGTGCTTTGCAAGCAGGATGTCAGGAGTTCGAATCTCCTAGGCTCCACCACTCTCATGGTACAAAGAAGCCCAGGTCAGGCATGGTCGCCTCACCTGGGCTTCGCTCTTCGTCCGGCCTCGTCCGGCTCCCGTGCCCGCCCGTGTGCCCTATGCCCTTATGCGTCGGTCCATCGTGGTCGGGTGACCGGAGCCACCGTGAGCAGATGATCCAGGCCTTTGAAGTCCTTGGGGTTGCAGGTGTAGAGCGGAAGACGGTTGGCGATGGCCACGCAGGCGATCATCAGGTCCGCCGTCCGAGGACGAGGCTTGCGGCCTGAGGCGATGACGGCGGTCCACAATTGGCCGTACTCGCGGGCGGCGGTGTCGTCGAAGGGAAGAGGATCGAACTCGGCCTCGGCCGCCTGAAGGATCTTCATCCGTTGAGCGAGTTGCTGCGGTCCGGATGCCACGAGCACACCTACCGACAACTCCGCGGCGGTGATGGCGCTGATCAACATCTCGTCCGGTAGCTCGTCCGGATCGATCCCGGCACGCAGGATGAGGATGTTGGTGTCGAGCAGCCCTTGAACGTGGCTCATTCCCCGTCCCCGGTGAACTCGCCTCTGCCGTAGGCGCGATCGTACGGATCGTACAGATCGTCGTTGACATGGCGGTCCATGTCCTCGCGGTACTTCCGGTCGTCGAGGCGCGGCATGCCCCGGGACATGGCTGCGAACTCCGCTCTTGAGACGGCCCGGCGCCGACGGCGGATGGGCACGAGGTCGCCGATGTGATGGCCGTTGCGGGTGACGGCGTACCGCTCTCCGCGTTCCAGGCCGTCCATGATCTCCGCGGACCGGTTACGGAGGTCGCGTTGGGAGATCTGATGGGTGGGGTCGGGCTGAGGAGTGCTCATCCATCAACCGTACAACGGAGTGCTACGTGGTGCTATGTGGTAGCACAATCTGGAAACCCGCTCTGGACCTGGACTTGAGGGAACGTTTTGCCGCGATACGACCAGCCGTCGATGAGACCCCGTCGGATTCAGGGCGCAGCACGCGACTCCACGGGACCTGGGACAGATCACGGCCTCCACGAAGCCCGGATCGGCTCATGCGCCGCCGGCCGTCTCCGCCCGTATCCGGAGCACCCTGTCCGAGATCGAGCAGGTTCGCAGGGCACCCGGCACCGAGGCGAGGTTCAGCGACGGCGACCGGCCATGGGGAGTCCCTGCTTGTGATGTGACGGGCATCACTTCCGGTTCCTGTCAGGAAAAGGCCGCCCGTCCGGTTCAAGTGACGAATCCGAACCGGACGGCAAAGGAGCCGACGATGAGAGTGCTGGTGGCAGGAGCGACCGGAGCGATGGGCAGGGAACTGGTGCCGCGTCTGGTCGATGCGGGACACGAGGTGTTCGCCATGATCCGCAGCGAGTCGGGCAAGGCCCGGGTCTCAGAGCTGGGCGCGGTACCGGTCATCGCCGACGCGCTCGATCGCGCCCAGGTCGAGGAGGCCGTGCGCCAGGCGGCGCCGGAGGTCGTCATTCACCAGCTGACCGCCATCGGGCACATCGACACCCGCCATTTCGACCGCAGCTTCGCCGCCACCAACCGGCTGCGGATCGAGGGCACCGACAACCTGCTCGCGGCCGCGCGCGCCGCAGGAGTACGACGGTTCATCGCCCAGAGCAACGGCGCGTTCACCTACGACCGGACCGGCGGGCCGGTCAAGAACGAACAGGACCCCCTGGATCGCTCACCGATCAGCCAGATGACCGCGATGATCGCTGCGATCGAGTACTTGGAGAAGGCCGTGCTGGGCGCCGGCTGGGCCGAAGGGATCGTGCTGCGCTACGGCGCGTTCTACGGACCCGGCACCTCCATGGCGCCAGGCTCCGCGCAGTTCGAGATGATCCGCAAGCGCAAGTTCCCGATCGTCGGCGACGGCGGCGGGGTGTGGTCGTTCATCCACATCGCCGACGCCGCCGAGGCCACGGTCGCAGCCGTGGAGAACGGCGCCCGCGGTGTCTACAACATCGCCGATGACGATCCCGCCCCGGTCGCCGAATGGCTGCCGGAACTGGCGGCGATGCTGGGGGCCAAGAAGCCGATGCGCGTACCGAGGTTCATCGGACGGCTGGCCGCCGGGCAGGCCGGTGTCATGCTCATGACCGAACTACGCGGCGCATCCAACGCCAAGGCCAAGCGCGAACTGGGCTGGCACCCGGCACACCCCACCTGGCGTCAGGGCCTTCGGGCCGGGATGTGACGTGCTGAGTGTCGTTTTTCCCGCCTCGGTAGGTGCTCGGGGAGCCGAACGCCTACCGGCAGCCATCCGGCAAGGATGGTTGCCCTTCTTAAGATATGGAGAGGCCCAGGTCAGGGGGATCCGCACAGCCTGTCGAGCTCCGCGATGTCCGTGTTGATATCCGCGATCACCTGGTCGGGGTCGCCGCCGGTCATGCCGGTCAGGCGGAAGCTCAGCTCCTGGAACTCGGCGGCCAGCCGACTGATCTTCGCCCCCACCACCCCCTGCGCGTCGAGGGCCGCGCCCATCAGGTCGCGGTACGTCTGCTGGGCCGCGGCCGCCTGGCTGCTGCGGACGGCCCCGGCGTTGCGGCCGTATGCGGTCAGCGCCGTCGCCGCCTCGTCGCAGCCGCCGGGCCGGGCCGCCGGCAGCAGCGGGGTGGAGATCGGGGCCGCCCGCGTGGGGTTCGGTGGCTGGGGCGCGCTGGACTCGGGCGATGACCTCGAGGCCGGCGGTTCATGCCGGGCGGTGACCGGATCCGGTGACGATGACTGCGGGACCGGAGTGGGAACCACCGTGCCGGGCTGGGGCTGCGGAGGCGGGGCCGGCGGCATCAGGTAGGCGACCAGTGCGATCACGGTGGCGATCGCACCCGCCAGAGCGCTCACCGCCGTCCAGTTCAGTCGCGAGCCTGCTCCTCCGCCCGCTTCCGGCGGCCGCGCCGATCCCCTTCCGGTCATGTCCTCATCGTGGCCGAGCCGCCGGGTCCGGTCCAGGGATTCCTCTGCTGACCCGTGGGCGCGCGTGCGCTGCGTGCTCGACGAGGCGGGGCAAGGCAGCCGAAGGGCTGCATGTCGACGAGATGAGCCTGCTCCGACCGTGCCTATCCCTGGCAGAGTGTGGCTGGCCCGCGAACCGGTCGCGAATACTGTGAGCCATGAACAGCAGACGACAGCTCGGGGCGTTCCTTCAGACAAGGCGCTCTCAGCTGCGACCCGAGGACGTGGGGGTGGCCACCTACGGTGACCGGCGCCGGGTCCCCGGGCTGCGTCGGGAGGAACTGGCACTACTGGCGGGCGTGAGCGCGTCGTACTACTCACGGCTGGAGCAGGGCCAGGCGTCCAACGCCTCGCCCGACGTACTCGACGCGCTGGCCCGAGCCCTGCGCCTGGACGACGCGGAGCGCCTGCACCTGCATGAACTGGCCGTCGGTGGCCGCCGCCGGGGCACCGTACGCCATGCCGCGGCCGAACGGGTCAGCCCCGCGACACGTCAACTGGTCGCGGTGCTCGGTGACGTGCCCGTGCTGGTGCTCGGCCGGAGCGGTGACGTGCTGGCGTGGAACACGCCGGGCCATGCCCTGTACGCCGGCCATCTGGCCCCGGAGGGTGCGGAGACACCCCGGCAGCGGCCCAACATGGCTCGCCTGGTGTTCCTGGACGCGCACACCCGCGACCTGTACACCGACTGGCCCGCGAAGGCACGGGGCGTCGTGGCGACCCTGCGCATGGCCTCCGGCCGTCATCCGGACGACCCACTGCTGACTTCGCTGGTCGGAGAGCTGACGGTCAAGAGCGCGGAGTTCGTCACGATGTGGGCCGACCACCGCGTCAAGACCGGAGGCGACACGGTCTACGAGATGCGGCACCCGCTGGTGGGCGCCATGCGAGTGACCCAGCAGACCCTTCGGACCACCGATGACCAGACGGTGGTCGTCGCCACCACCGAACCCGGCTCGCCCTCGCACTCCGCGATGACGCTGCTCGTCCACAGCGCCCTGACGGGTCGGTCGTCCCGGCGCACCCGAATCACCAGCTGACCCCGCACGTTCCCCAGGCGCTTCGACCGGAGCGCCCGATGTCGCACGCCCTCATTCAGACAGGACCAGGTATGCGCACCAGATTGCTCGCCCTCGCGATCGCCGCCGGAATCGGCCTGACGACCGTATCCCCGTCATCCCCGTCATCCCCGTCGGACGCGGCGACGTCCCGGATAGCGGTGCACTTCGACGTGACGAAGGGCCGGCAGCCGGAGAACATCGCCCTCGCCCCGGACGGCACGGCCTATGTCACCTTCGCCGCCGCCCGCCAGGTCGCCGCGATCAGCCCGAAAGGCACGGTCCGGATCCTGGCGACCCTCCCCGCCCCGGCTGACGGCGGCGCACCGGCCCTCGGGTTCGCCCTGACCACCGGCATCGTCCGCACCGCCGACGGCACGCTCTATTTCCTGTACGCCAGCGGCGACGCCGCGACCACCGGCCTTTACCGGCTGCGCCCCGGCGGGGGACCGCAGCGCATCGCCGCGCTCCCGGCGAACGGCCTGCCCAACGGCCTGGCCTACGACGAACCGGCGGAGACCTTCTACCTCACCGACTCGGTCCTCGGCTCCATCTCCATGGTGCCCCTGCACGGCGGCCCCGCCCGGACCTGGTCGTCGGCACCGGAGCTCGCCGCGGCCGGATTCCTCGGCGCCAACGGCATCAAGGTACGGCACGGCGCGGTCTGGGCCACCAATCTCGACCAGGGCACCCTGCTCAGGATTCCGATCGGACAGGGCCGCCCCGGACCCGTCCAGGTCAAGGCCACCGGCCTGGTCGGCATCGATGACATCGCCTTCACCCGCGACGGGGACGACCAGGTCATCGCGGCCCTCAACGCCCCGAACAAGGTGGTGCGCATCGACACGGACGGCCGTGCCGTGACCCTTCTCACCGCCGGACTCCAGAACCCCACCTCGGTGGCGGTGCGCGGCCGGACCCTCTACGTGCTCAGCGCCGCCTACCTCACCGGCACCGACCCCAACCTGATCCTGGCCACCATCGGAGCGCCCCATGCATGAGATCAAGCTCGGCGACGTCACCGTCACCCGCGTCGAGGAGACCCACGGCCCGATCACGCCTACCAGGGACTTCTTCCCGGACCTGCCGGTCAGGGAGTGGGCACCCTTCAGCCGCCACTGACCGTGCCGTCCGTGCCGTCCCGCCGTTCGCGGCGGGACGGCGGGACCGGCGAAGGCGCCCATGTCCTTGAGCGCGCCCGCCCATCGTGGTCACCCACCTTGACAGGCAACCATATGGCTGCCTAATTTATAGGCAGCCGAAAGGCTGCATATCGGCGGACGGCGACCCGGATACGAGGGCGGGCATGGACGAGGTGTTCAAGGCACTGGCCGATCCGAGCCGGCGCGCGCTGCTCGACTCGCTCAACGCCCGCAACGGGCAGACGCTGCGCGAGCTGTGCGCCGGGCTCGACATGGCCAGACAGTCCGTCAGCAAGCACCTCGCGGTGCTGGAGGAGGCCGGGCTCGTCACCACCGTGCGACGGGGCCGGGAGAAACTGCACTACCTCAACGCCGCGCCCGTGCACGAGATCGCCCACCGGTGGATCAGCCGTTACGACCGGGCCAGGGTCCAAGCCCTGGCGGATCTGAAACTCGCCCTGGAGGAGCCCCCGATGGACGCGCCGACCTTCGTCTACACCACCTACATCCGCACCACCCCGCAGAAGCTCTGGCAGGCGCTGACCGAGCCCGCCTTCACCCGCCGCTACTGGGCCACGGAGTTCATCACGGACTGGTCCACCGGCTCGCCGATGACCTGGGACAACCACGGCGTGGTGATCGAAGACCCGGAGCAGGTCGTGCTGGAGGCCGATCCCTACAACCGGCTCTCCTACACCTGGCACTCCGTCACCCCGGAGCTCGCCAAGCGCTTCGGCTGGGACGAGGAGACGCTCGCCCGGTTGTCCGGCGAAGCCCGCTCGAAGGTCACCTTCACGCTTGAGGAGGTTTCCGGGCAGGTCGTGAAGCTCACCGTCGTGCACGACGGCTTCGAGGCCGGATCGAGCATGGTCGAGATGCTCGGCCACGGCTGGCCGAACGTGGTGGCGAGCCTGAAGTCACTGCTGGAGACCGGTGAACCGCTGCCGGCCGACGCGTGACCTCCCTGCCGGGGCCGGAGACTCCGCTGGAGGACTCAGCGCCGCACCAGCGCCAGCACGCTCAGTCCGAACATCAGGACGCCCAGGGGGAGATGGACCGACGGCACGTGCATGATGCCGAGCAGAACCTGGGCGGAGGCGAGGACGAGGAAGCCGGACGCGTGCAGGACGGGCCGGGGCGAGCCGCCGCCCGGCTTCCACGCCAGCACCGCCGCGAGCACGTACAGCACCGACGCCCCGTACATGACGCGGGCTCCGGCGCTGTGCAGGGCCTCTCCGTAGGGCGCGGTCAGCAGCAGCCCGGCGGAGACCGCCTGCAGGAAGATGGTCAGGGTCTGCAGGGCGATCGCGGTCCGCAGAAACGAGAAGCGGCGTCGTGCCGTCGCCTGGGTGGTCATGCCGGCCATGTCACGGGCCCCCTGTTCCGCCCCCGGGGGCGGTGGATCGATAAGGTCTCACCGATCTGACGACGCGGGTCTGCGAAAGGTAAGGCGGGAAGGCGGCCGGGAGCATGGTGACGACCGGGACGGGCGCCGACGAGACGGCCGGTGAGCGGCGCCGGCTGATCAACGTCGCCTACCGGCTGCTCGGTTCGCTGGCCGAGGCCGAGGACGCCGTACAGGAGGCCTACGCGCGCTGGTACGCGCTGCCGCGGAGCCGGCGGGAGGAGATCGTGTCCCCCGGCGCCTGGCTGACGACGGTGACCGGCCGCGTCTGCCTGGACGCGCTCGGCTCGGCGCGGGCCCGGCGTGAACGCTATGTCGGCGCGTGGCTGCCCGAGCCGCTGCCCGACCGCGCCGGGCAGGGGTACGGCGCCGGCCTCGGCGACCCCGGCGACCCCGCCGATCAGATGGTCCTGGACGAGTCGGTGACCATGGCCTTCCTCGTCGTCCTGGAGTCGATGACGCCCGCCGAGCGCGTGGCGTTCGTCCTGCACGACGTCTTCCGTTACCCCTTCGCCGAGATCGCCGCCGTCCTCGGCCGGACCCCCTCGGCTTGCAAACAGCTGGCGTCCTCCGCCCGGCGGCGGGCGGAGGACGCGCGCGCCCCGGTGACGGCGGCCGGGCGGGCCGACGTGGTGCGGCGCGTCAAGCAGGCATGGGAGACGAAGGACATCGCGGCCCTCGTCGGCCTCCTCGACCCGGCCGCCGTGATGACCGCCGACGGCGGCGGCAGGGCCGGCACCGTTCCGCACCCGATCGAAGGCGGCGCGCGCATCGCCCGGTACATGGCCGCCCTCGCCGGCAGGGCTCCGGGGCTCGAACTCCTGGAGCGGTCGGTCAACGGCACGCCGGGCCTGGTGGCCCGGGTCGCGGGCGTCGTCACGACAGTGGCCTCGTTCGACGTCGCCGACGGCCGCGTCACCCGGATCTGGGTGGTCCGCAACCCGGAGAAGCTGCGACCGTGGACGCGGGAGGACCTGGACCCGGCGGTGCGATCGGCGTCGCGTTGACGCGGACCGCCGTGCTCCGTGCGGTTCATCGGACATGTCTGGATCGGAAGGGCGGGCCCGGCGCATGCCCGCCGTACCTCGGTGTCTCACCGGCCGTCCATGAAGCCCGGATCGATTCCCGCGTTGGGGGACGCCTTGGTTCCGGGAGGCGGTGGGACTCGTTCAGGACCGGCTGCGGGGGCTTCGCCTGGCGGTGATGTCCGCCGCGATGAGCAGTCCGGCGGGGATGACCGCGAAAAGGAAGCCACTCGGTCCGATCAGGCCGACGGCCAGCGCCGCCCAGACGAGGATCACCCATCCGACGTACCCGGGGACGTGCTGCCCCCGCCGGCCCGCCCGTGACACCAGCAGTCCCAGCAGGATCAGCACCACGACGAACCCGCCGGGCAGCGCCCAGAACGTCGCCACCGAGTCGCTGTCCGCGGAACGGTCGCGGAGGCTCCCGGCGAGCCAGTCACCCCAGGGGGCGAGACGGACGAATACGACGGTGTGCAGCGCGGCGATCAGGATCATGGTCCGGCCGGCCCATACGGTGAGCAGGCTCGGGGACGCGGACGGTTCAGACGGGCGGGTGACGGGTGCGGTGCTCATGGTGGCCAGTCTCTCCAGGCGGCGGTCCCGGCGTATTCCCCCGCGGGAGGGGTGCGGCTCCCTCGCTCCGGGGAGCGGAGCACGGGTGCGGCGCCCACCGCCGCAGCCAGGCCCGCTGATCGATGACGGAGGCCGTTCCTCCAGGAAGACCCGCTCGTGCCCGCACGGACACGGATGCCGCGGAACCGGGGGGCGCGTCATGGGCGCGAGAGACGCAGGTCACATCCGAGGGGTGTTATGTCTTCGCCGGGTCGCGTGTCCTAGGGGGTGGAACAGCAGGGAGGCGGCGCCGGTCCCGGAACGCCGCACCACGGGAAGAACGGAGAAGTTCATCATGAGCAAGGTCTGGTTCGTCACCGGCTCGTCGCGCGGCCTCGGCCGTGAGTTCGTCGAGGCCGCGCTGTCCCGCGGTGACAGGGTGGCCGCGACCGCCCGGAACCCCGCGAGCCTGGAGGAGCTGGTCGCGGCCTACGGCGACGCGGTGCTCCCGCTCGCGATGGACGTGACCGACAGGGCCGCCGTCTTCGAGAGCGTGAAGCGGGCGAGGGAGCACTTCGGCCGGCTCGACGTCATCGTCAACAACGCGGGCTACGCCCAGGTCGGCGCGGTCGAGGAGCTGACCGGACGGGAACTGCGCGACCAGATGGGGCCGACCTGGCGCAGGTGCGCGACCGGCGCGCCTACCTGATCCGGATCACCACCCGGCAGTCGCTCAACCGGCTGCGCAGCATGAGGAGCCGCAAGGAGGCGTATGTCGGCCCCTGGCTGCCCGAGCCGCTGCTCACCGCGCCGGACGTGGCCGAGGACGTCGAACTCGCCGAGAGCATGTCGATGGCGCTCATGCTCGTGCTGGAGACGCTGTCGCCGACCGAACGCGCCGTCTTCGTGCTGCATGAGGCGTTCGACGTCGGCTACGACGAGATCGCGGCCGCCGTCGGCAAGAGCCCCGCCGCCGTCCGCCAGATCGCCTACCGCGCCCGCCGGCACGTCGACGCCCGCCGTCCTCGTGAAGCGGTCTCCTCCGAGGAGACCAGGGCGGTCCTGGAGTCGTTCCGGAACGCGCTGGAGTCCGGGGACCTGCGGGGCCTGCTCGATGTGCTCGCCCCCGACGTCGTCCTGGTGAGCGACGGCGGCGGCATCAGGCAGGCCGCGCTGCGGCCCGTCGTCAGCGCCGGCAAGGTCGCCCGCTTCATCGTCGGCGGCATCGGCAAGAACGAGGTCTCGCTCACCGGTGAGCCCATCGTGGTCAACGGCGGCCCGGCGCTCCTCATCCGCGTGGACGGCGAGATCGACGGCGTCGTCGCGATCCGTGCCGAGGACGCCCGCATCACCGGCCTCTACTACGTCCGCAACCCGGAGAAGCTGCGACCGTGGACGCGGGAGGACCTGGACCCGGCTGTGCGATCGGTATCGCGTTGACGCGAGCCGCCGTGCTCCGTGCGGTTCGTCGGGCACGTGTGATCGGAGGAGGGCGGGGCCGCCGCTCCTGCCTGCCACGACCTCACGCCGTGCGGATGGAGCGCCTCCCGACGAGAGAGGTGACGCCGAAGGTGACGCCGACCCCGATCACGATGGTGACCGCGTAGGGCAGGGGTGCCGCCGCCTGCAGGGGGTCACCGGTTTTGACGATGGCGAAGGGCAGGACGGTGATGAACGCTCCCGCGCTTCCGGCGATGACGCTGACGGCGGTGGCCGCACCGACCTCGCGTACGAGCATCCGCTGCGTTTGGGCGTCGGTCGAGCCGATGAGGGACATGACCGCGAACTCCGGGCGGCGCTGGGTGATGGAGGCGACGAGGTTGTTGGTGAGGGCGATGGCCATGAACGCCGCGATCAGGGCGACGACGAAGTAGTTGATCGTGGCGAGGACCTGGGCCGTGCTGTTCGCCGTGCCGACGCCGTTCTCGATGCCCTGCATGCTGAGCGTGCCCGCGGCGACGCTGACGAAGAGGGTCAGGAAGGTCACGGCCGGTCGCATCCGGTCCGGGGCCGCGGAGAGGTTGATCGCGGCCAGATGGGAGGGGGCGGTGGCGTGTGCCGAGCGGAGGGCGTTGAGCGTGGTGTTCGCCGTGGCGATGAGCTCCGGGGCGAGGACGCACAGACCGACGGCGACGAGCACGCAGCCGGGCCCGGTCATCGCGGTGGTGAGCACGTCGGCCGGATCCATGGCGAATACCGCGGCCGATGAGGTCAGACCGGCGGCGATCGTGATCGCCGCGGCGATCCGGCGTCGCCGTCCCGGATGCCGTCCCGTACGGCGGCGCGGGGGCGGGGAGGCATCGGCCACCGGGCTGCGGTGGGCGAGGGAGCGGCTGCCCATCCATGCCGCGAGTGCGCTCGCGGCCAGAACGATGAGCACACCGAGGGCCGGGAGGAGCACGCCGGGTGCGAAGACCGAGGCCGCGTCGGTGAGTCCGGCGGAGTGGATGCTCCGTGTGACGATCCAGCCGACGAGGTAGCCGATGGCGAGTCCCGGGAGCGCCGTGATGGCCGTGACGGCCGCCGTCTCGATGACGAGCATCCGCTGCACCTGCCGGGGGCTCGCGCCGATGAGACGGATGCCCGCGATCTCCGCGGCGCGGCCCGTGAGAGCGACGCTGATCGTCGAGACCATGGCGAAAAGGACGATCGAGACCGCCCAGCCGCCCATGATGAGCGGGAACTGCACCAGGAACGGGCGGTCGGCGGCGACCGTGCTCTCGGCCAGCCCGGTGCCGAGCAGGCACATCATGCCCGTCACCAGGACGGTGCCGACGAGCGCGACCAGGCCGGTGGTGACCGCGGAGGTGCGGTGATGCGCGAGAGAGCGCGCGGCGATCCTGATCACCGGTGCGCCGCCGCGTCGTGGACGGCCTGTTCCGCCGACTCGACCAGGACGGCCATTCTGCCGGCGACCTGCTGCGCGGTGGGACGCGGAAGGTGGTCGACGATCCGGCCGTCGGCGAGGAAGAGGACGGCGTCGGAGTAGGAGGCGGCGACCGGATCGTGCGTGACCATGATGATCGTCTGGCCGTGGTCCGCGAGTTCACGCATCAACCGCAGGACCTCCCTGGCGCTGCGGATGTCGAGGGCGCCTGTGGGCTCGTCGGCGAAGACGATGTCGGGATCGGCGATCAACGCTCGCGCGACCGCGACGCGTTGCCTCTGGCCGCCTGACAGCTGATGCGGGCGGTGGCCGCCCCGGTTGCCGAGCCCCACGCGGGTGAGCAGCCGAGTCGTGCGCGCGGGTTCGGTCTTCCGGGAGTCGAGGCGCAGGGGGAGTTCGATGTTGTCGACGGCCGAGAGCGCGGGCAGAAGGTTGAACGACTGGAAGACGAATCCGATGCGGCGCCGGCGCAACCGCGCGAGCTGTGCCTGGTCGAGCCCGCGAAGGTCCTGGCCGTCGAGTTCGACGGAGCCCGACGTCGGATTCTGCAACCCGGCGGCGCAGTGCAGGAGGGTGGTCTTACCGGACCCCGACGGTCCCATGATCGCTAGAAAGGACGACCGGGCGACGTCGAGGTCGACGGAGCGCAGGGCGTGGACGGGTCCGGCCTCTCCTGGATATTCGCAGCTGAGCGCGCGGATGCGCAGTATGGGCGGCGTGGACGCGGCGGTGGCGTACGGAGTCATGGAGTCCCCTGAAGCATCGTTTTAAACGATCGTTTCATACGAATGTTTATTTGATACGGTAGGGCATGTGAGTGCAAAGGACAAGCTGCTGCTGGCGGCGCGGGACTGCCTGCTGGCCAAGGGGTACGCGCACACGACCGTGCGAGACCTGGTCGCGGCGTCGGGGGCGAACCAGGCGTCGATCAACTACCACTTCGGGTCCAAGGAGCGGCTGCTCACGCGGGCTCTGCGCGACCTCAACACGGAGTGGGGCGAGCTGCTGTTCGCGGTGCTCGAGGAATCCGGCCCCGCCGGCGAGACGCGGTCCCGGCCCGGCGATCAGGTGGACCTGTGGAGCCGGATCATCGACTCGATCCAGGCCAATCGATCACTGTGGCTCGTCAACTTCGAATCCGTCGCGTCCGTACGGCAGGACGACGAGATCCGGGGGATGATCGCCGACGGTCAGAAGCTCGCGAGGGCCTCGCTGGCGCGGGCGTTCGCCGGCCTGGGGCCGGACAGTGATCCGGAAACGGTCCACGCGGCCGGATCACACTATCTCGCCCTGCTCGTCGGGCTCGCCGCGCAATGGCTCACCGACCCCGAACACGCGCCGACGGCGGAGCGGTTCGCCGCCGCCGGCCTCGGCTCCGGCGACCGCCGCTGACGGCAGGGCTCCTGGCGAGGCGGACAGCCGTCGTCGCTGGCAGCGATCATGGGCCGCTGAAGAGCGAGGCGCTTATTTTTGCACCGTTTTGGGAGCCCTAGGCAAATTGTGCTGATCCGCAGTACGTCCCAGCCCGCGGGCCCTTCAACGGTCGGCGCCGTCCCCCAGGTAGGCCAGCGCCGAGACCACGGCCGCCTGCACGCCGGTGTCCAGGGTGGGCTGGATGACCGGGGCGAAGGCGGCGTTGTGGTTGCCGGGGACGTCGGTGGCGATCGTGCCCTCCGCGGCCGCCTTCGCGTACAGACCGGGGTCCGTGCCGCCGAAGCCCCAGTACGTGAACGGCACGCCGAGCGCCTTCGGTATCTCGCTGAAGTCCTCGCTGGCCGTCTGGAGATCGAGGGCTCCGGCCCGGTCGCCGAAGAAGGCGGAGAAGGACGCCGCGACCTTCCGGGTGGTGTCCTCGTCGTTGATCGTGGCGGGGAAGGCGCCGAAATGGTCAATATCGGGGGGCTTGGGGGCGTTCGAGGCGGCGCATTCGGCGTGGGCGATACGTACGATGGCATCCTTGACGCGCCGCCGCACGTCCTCCCGGTAGGTGCGCACGTTCAGCTGGATCTCGGCCGTCTCCGGGATGTTGTTGGGGTTGGCTCCGGAGTGGATGCTGCCCACCGTGAGCACGACCGGGGTGAGCGGACCGACCTCGCGGGAGACGACCGTCTGCAGGCGGACCACGAGCATCGAGGCCATCACCACCGGGTCGATGCCCCGGTCGGGAGCCGAGCCGTGGGCCGAGCGGCCGTACAAGGTGATGCGGTAGTCGTCGGCGGCCGACAGCGCGGACCCCGGCCGGGTGAGCACCTGGCCCGCCGGGTAGGGCAGCACGTGCTGGGCCAGGCAGACGTCGGGTCTGGGAATCCGGTCGGCCAGCCCATCGGCGATCATGCCGCGGGCGCCGTCGCCCGGCTCTTCCGCCGGTTGGAACAGCGCGATGTGCGTGCCCTTCCAGGCTTCTCTGGCCCGCGACAGCAGCCGGGCCGCGCCCAGCAGGGCGGTGACGTGGGTGTCGTGCCCGCAGGCGTGCATGATCGGGTGACCGTCACCGCTGGTGGCCGTGCTGGCGTACGGCAGGCCGGTCCGCTCCTCGATCGGCAGGGCGTCCATGTCGGCGCGGAACAGCACGCCCGGCCCGTCGCCGTTGGCCAGTACGCCGACCACGCCGGTGCCGCCGACCTGGTCCTGCACGTCGTAGCCGTACGCCCGCAGCCGCTCGGCCACCCGGGCCGAGGTGCGTCTCTCCTGGTGCCCGAGCTCGGGATGGGCGTGCAGGTCGCGGTAGTACGCCTCCAGGCCGGGTCTGATGGCGTCCAGTCCGGCCAGCACCGTGTCGGCGGACATCGACCGCTCCCCTCAAGCTTCCCCTGCGGGGGATGCTTTCCGGGTATGAATCCCTACTACTCCAAACGGCGGCAAACGTTCGGCCGGCCGGTGAGCGGGCCGGCGCCGGTTCCCCGGGAGCGTCCCTAGGCTTCCTGCCTGTGCGGGTCGAGACGATCACGACGGTGCTGGACCTGGTCGGAGTGTTCATCAACAGCCTGCTCGGCGGCTCGGTGGCACGCCGCCGGGAGCTGGACCTGTTCGGGTACGTCGTGATCGGGGTGGTTTCCGGCCTGGGCGGCGGACTGATCCGCGATGTGCTGCTGCAGCACGGGCCGCCGCTCGCCCTGACCAACCCCCTCTACATCCCGATCGCGCTGGCCGGGGCCGGGGTCGCTTTTCTGCTGAAGTTCACCGAGCGGGAATGGAACCGGCTCTTCTATGTGCTGGACGCGATCGCGCTGTGCGTGTGGGCCGTCGCGGGGGCGCAGCGGACGCTGGCCGCCGGGCTCGGCTGGCTCCCGGCGATCCTGCTGGGAACCATCACCGCGGTCGGCGGCGGGGCCACGCGTGACCTGCTGGTGCAGCGCGTTCCGGTCGTGTTCGGAGGGAACGGCCTGTACGCGTCGGTCGCCGCCCTGGTCGCCGCGGTGCAGGTGGTCTGCTCGGCGTTCGGCGTGTCCATGGTGGTGGGCACGTCCCTGGGGGTCGTCGCGGGTACGGCGCTGCGGCTGGTCGCCTACCGGCGGGGGTGGGAACTGCCCGCCGGCAGGGAGTGGGAGGCGCGTGACGTCCTCGGCAAGGCCGTCCGTCCGGTGCGCCGCCGTCGCGACCGGCGTCACGACGACGGTGGCTGAACGAGGACGCAGTCGGTCCGTGTTCTTTAGCGGGCGGGACGTCAGGGGTCCGGCCCCAGGCTCCACCGCCCTCCCGGTGCGAAGAAGCCCAGGTCAGGCGTTGCCGCCTCACCTGGGCTTCGATCTTCGTTCCGTCCGGCGCTCCTTCCGCCGTCCGAGCGGCCCGATTTTCGTTTCCCTGCCGTACGGGCTCCTTTCGTTACTTGACCGCACGGATGCCGACGATGGCGGGGTTGGTCCGGAAGTCGTCCCAGAACGGGTCGTCGCGGTCGGCGGGCAGCACCGGGGGAACGATCTCCACCGAACGGAACCCCGCGTCGCGCAGGGCGGTGACCACCGGTTCCTCCTCCCAGAAGCAGGCCTGGAATGAGATGGGCGGGTTCACGTGCGCTGTGACCGTCAGCTCCTTTCCGCCGGGGAAGTCCGCGTCGGGCCGGTGGGTCAGGCCGTACTTGGTGGCCAGGGGGCCGTCCCAGTCGAAGTTCGGGTTCATCTCCAGGCCGGTGTAGACGCCCCCGGGGGCGAGGTTGTCGTGGATGGTGCCGGCCATGGCGGCGAGGTCGGACCGGTCACGGGCGTAGCACAGCAGCCACACCGCGTTGACCAGGTCGAACCGGCCGACGGCCCCGAGCGTCCGGGCGTCGTGGACCTTGTAGGAGATGCCGAGCGGCTCGCGGGCCTCGGTGTGCTCGGCGACGGCGACCATCTCCTCGGAGATGTCCACCCCCAGCACCGAGGCCGCGCCGGCGCGGGCGATGATCCTGCTGTACCAGCCGGTGCCGCACGCCAGGTCCAGCACGGACCTGCCCGCCACCGCGCCGGTCAGGGCCTCGACCGTGGCCCGTTCGGGGCCCCTGGCCAGGGGCATCTCCCGCTTCAGCCGCTCGTAGGACCGGCCGATCTCGTCGTACTGGGTCCGCATCAGGCCGCCCTGCCCACGGGGGCCACCCGCTCGCGGACGGCGGCGACGACGTCCTCCCTGGCGTAGCTCTGGGCGTTGTAGAGGGAGCGGAGGGGGTCGCGGATCCTGCGCCTGCCGTGCATGAGACGGCTGTTGTCGACCAGCGCGACGTCACCCGCGTGCCAGTCGATCTCCTCGGTCTCCAGTTCGGTCGCCTCGATGATCTGGCGCATCAGCATGGCGTCCAGCGGACGGCCGTCCTCGAACTCGATCACCGGGGGCTCGTAGTTGACCGACGGGGTCAGGATGCTGTTGGTGAACACGACGTCCCCGCCGAACAGCGTGGTGTGCGCGGCGTAGGTGAAGTACTTGTAGTGGACGGAGCCGTCGGGGCGCAGCCGGTACTTGACGTCGACGTCGTCGTCGGTCACCGCGAGCAGGTCGTCGAAGACGACCTCGTCGGCGGTCTTGGCGCCGTCGAGCAGGCGGACGACGAGGTTCTTCCACTTGTCCTCGGGCATCGGCCTGGCGAAGGTGATCCGGGTGGACAGGAACAGCTCCTGGGTGCGCGCCGGCAGCCGGTCCCACACGTGCAGCCCGTCGCAGATGGTGGTCTGCGAGCCGACCTTGGCCGGGGTCTCGCAGTAGAACCACACCAGGTCCGGCACCCACGGCGTGGCGCCGTTCTCCACGTGCAGGCCCTGGGGCACCAGCCCCGCCTCGATCTTCTGCGCGACGTTGCCTCCGGCGAACTTGCGCGCCGGGTCCAGGGTGATCTTCGAGGAGACGCTCTGGATGAGCGTGGAGAAGGTGGCCGGGTCGGTGTCGAAGCCGCGCAGGAGGACGTAGCCGTGTTCGGCCAGCGCGGTCATCAGCTCGACGCGGTCGACGGTGTCGAGTCCGGCGCGGTCGGCTGCGGTGACGACCAGGCCCTTGCCGTCGATGTGGTCGGTGGTGGTGAAGTCGCTCAGCATTTCTCAGACCTCCGTCAGGCCGAAACGGCCGGTGGTGAGTGCTTCCTTGATCTCTTTGCGGCGAGGGCGTCCGGTGACGGTGAAGAACTCGGCGTAGAACGTCTCGTCGGCCTCGACGAACGCGGCGCTGCCGACCTGTTCGATCTCCGAGAGGACCTCGGCGTTGACGTGGCGCACGTCGGCGAGCGCGGTGGCGGCGTCGACGCCGCGGCTGACGACGAAGACCGCGATCAGCCGCTCCATGTTGTCGCCGAACACGGCGGCGGCCTCGATGCCGGGCCGGCTCTTGTACTGCGCCTCGACCCATTCCGGGCTGACGTTGCGCCCGTTGGAGGTGATGATGATGTTCTTGAGCCTGCCGGTGATGGTGACGTAGCCGTCGTCGTCGATGTCGGCGATGTCGCCGGTGTGCAGCCAGCCCTCCGCGTCCAGCGGGAGCGCGGTCGGGTCGTCCGACCCGAGATAGCCGGTGAGCAGGGACGAGCTGCGGATGAGGAGCTCGCCGTCGTCGGACCGTCGGACCTCGCAGTGGCGCAGGGGCTTGCCGACGGTGCCGAGCCGGACGAGGCCGGGGCCGTTGAGCGTGGCGACGGAGCCGTTCTCGCTGAGGCCGTACGCGACGTACACCGGCAGGCCGCGGTCCCACATGACGCGCAGGACCTCGTCGGACACCGGGGCGCCGCCGCTGAACAGCAGCATCGGGTCCTCCCTGCCGTACACCGCCAGCGACAGCTCGCGCGTGGTCGCGTCCGGAAGGGTCCTGGCGTGCGCCGCGATGGACTCCACGAGGGACGGCGGCACCAGCGACACCGTGGGCCGGGCCTCGGCGAGCAGCCCACGGACCTGCTCGACGTCACCGCCGGCGGTGCCCAGCGGCTTGGCCTCCTCGGGCAGGAACACGACCGTGCCGCCGGCGAGGAAGGTCAGGTAGACGGCGAAGACCTGCTCCACCAGCAGGCTCGTCGGCACGACGGAGACGTAGCGCTGCCACGCCTCGACGCCGACCCGGCTGGTGACGGAGTCGATCAGGTCGTCCACCGCGCCGCGGCGGAGCATCACGCCCTTCGGGGTGGAGGTCGTGCCGGACGTGTGGACGATCTTGCAGATGGCGGACTCGTCCAGCGTCGCCGCGGCCCGGACCTTGGCGGCGATCTCCTCCGGGACGTACCCGTCCTCCCCGACCGTGATCGTGATGACCTCGCACCCCTCGGGGAGGATCCTGTCCTCGCCGCCCCACTCCGCCAGGCGCTTGCGCCCCTGCTCGTCGACCAGGCAGACGATCGAGTGCGACAGCAGGTGGCGGGCCTGGTCCCGGCCGAAGGCGATCGGGATGGGCACCGACCGCACGCCGGTCAGCAGGCAGGCCAGGTCACCGACGACGCCCTCCACGCCGTTGCCGGTGAGCAGGCCGATCGTGCTGCTGCCGGTGTCCCGCCCCTCGGCCGCGGCGACGACCGCGTCACCGGTACGGATCGCCGCGCCGAGCACGGTCCCGTAGGTGTACGGGCGGGACGGCCCGGACGACCTCATCTCCTCGACGGCCACTTTCTCCAGTGAGCCGAGGCGGTTGAGGGCATGGTCAAGCCAACGCATGAGCGGACTCCTTCTACGCGTTCTTCTGTGCGTTCTTCTGTGCGTTCGGATCGCGGTGTCGTCGAAAGCCCGGCTGGAGTTCCCGGCCGAAAGCCCGGCTGGAGTTCCGGGTCGAAAGCCCGGCCGGAGGAGACGCCGTCAGCCGGCGGCCCGCGGGACCGCGTCCCGCCCGCAGCGGAGGATTCCCGTACGGGGCCTCGCGGAGTAGTAGGTGCCCCAGTCGACCTCACCGGCCCCGGTGAGGTCGGCGCGGCGGGCGTTGGTGAGGGTGTGGAACTCCCAGCCCGCGGCCCTGGCCACGCCGTGGAGCTTCTCGGTCAGCGTGGACAGCAGGAAGTCGTACCCCAGGTGGAGGGCGATCCCCGGCAGGGCGCGCATGAGGAACAGGCCGGCGCCGGGGTGGAACGACGCGATCGGGCCCATCTCCACGACGCGGCGGCGGTCGACGCGGGTCCCGGGAGCCAGGTCGGCGCAGGCCCGCTCGACCGGGACGTCGAGATAGTCCTCCGAGAGCAGTCTGCGCCCGGCGGCGGTGGTGAGCCCCGCGACGCCCAGGATGCGGCCGGAGGTCGGCGAGTCGCGGGCGCCGTCCCACGCGGTGACGAACAGGTCGGGGCCGGGGGTGACGACGGCGCCGTACCGGTCCAGGTACTTGCGCTTCACGCTGTCGACGCAGAACCGGTAGTTCGGCGTGCCGGGACTCGCGAACCCCGTCCGCAGAAGCGGGCCCGGCCGGACCGCCTCCAGCGACGGCAGGGATACGGACAAGGAGTCGGACGTGATGCCAGGTCTTGCCATTTCCTCATCCTCATCTCGAAGTGCCGATCTGCTTGCTCATGCACAACTCTGCGTGACCCCGGGTCGCCGGGACAGGAGTTTCGGGTGCAGCAAACTGCCCAGGTCTGCAGTTTTCTGCCAATGACCGGCGCTTGACATGCCGTACGGCCCCGCGCGGGACGATGTCGCGGCTCCAGGTGATCTCCGTACACGCAGGTGGGGGCGGGGACAGGCGCCCGCGGGCGGACGACCGGCATGAAGCGGGCGGACGACCGGCATGAAGCAGCCCCGCACGGAGGGTCGTCCGTACGGGGCTGTTCCGCGCCGGAGGGGCGCACGGCGGGGCCGCGCCCGTCCCCGCGCCGGGCCGGGCTTCGGCGCCGTCCTGTGCGCCGGTCAGGCCACGGTGCAGGGGACGCCGTTGAGGGTGAAGGCGGTGGGTTTCGACGTGTTGCCGTTGTGGGTGGCCTGGAAGCCGATCTCGATGGTGGCCCCGGGGGCGATCGTGCCGTTGTAGTCGACGTTGCGGGCGCTCACCTGGCCGCTGGAGGGCGAGTACGTGGCGTTCCAGCCCGAGGTGACGGACTGCCCGGAGGGCAGGGTGAAGGCCAGCGTCCAGCCGTTGATCGCCGAGGTGCCGGTGTTGGTGATGCCGATGTTCGCGGTGAAGCCGTTGCCCCAGGTGCTCATCGTGTAGGCGACCCGGGGTCCCGTCCCGGGGTCGCCGGTGGGCGTCACGGTCGGGGTCGCCGTGGGGGTCACGGTGGGCGTCGCGCTGGGTGAGGGGCCGCCGCCGTTCACGGTGGTCACGAAGGTCGTCACGCTCCGGGCGGGAAGGGTGACGGTGAGGGAGCCGTTCGACACGGGGACCGCGCCCTGCGGCGCGACGTTCCTGCTCGCGTCGGTCAGCCAGGACGAGGCGCCGGAGATCGCGGTGTTCGCCACGGTGAACTGCTGGCTCACCGCGGAGGTCGCCTTGTTGACGGCGACGATGACGATCGTGTCGCCGCCCCGGTACGCCGAGACGTAGACGTTCGACGCCGGGTTCGCCGTCGCGCCGATCCGCACGTATCCGGGGCGGACGAACCTGGCGAAGTGCGCCATCATCGCACCGCGCTTGCTGATCTGGCCGTCCTCCCGCATGGGGCCGTAGCTGCGCCGGATGTACCACCAGACGTACGCCTGGAACTCGGCGTCCACCATGGCGTGGTGGATGTGCTCGCCCACGTCGAGCGCCTGGGGCCACAGGTCCGCCGAGTCGCTGCTGTTGGGGTGGTAGACCTCGGTCATCCAGAGCTCTTTGCCCGCGCCCTTCTGCTGGAAGAGGGGGTAGGGGAAGTTCGAGTACGGCGTGCCGTAGAGGTGGGCCCCGATGATGTCCACGTTGGCGAGCGCCACGGGGTCGTTGAGGATCGGGTCCGACATGTTCTTCAGGTACTGGAAGGACTCGGGGGCGATGACCCTGGTGTTGATCGAACCGGCGTTCTCCCGGAGGAACCGCACCATCTCCGTGGGCGTCCACCACGTCCAGTCGTGCGCGTAGTCGGGCTCGTTCTGCACGGATATGCCGTACAGGTTCACCCCGTTGTCCCGCATGTAGGCGTTGAAGGCGTTCAGGTGCTGGGCGTAGGCGGCGTACTGGTCGTACCGCAGGCGTTTCGCGTTGGTCTGGCTGCCGCGGGTGAAGGTCTCGATCATGCTCGCGGGCGGGTTCCACGGCGACGCGAAGACGGTCACCCCGAGCTCGGCCGCGCGCTTCGCCGTCGCCAGGTCGCGGCTCCAGTCCGACTGGCTCTCGCCGACGGGGATCCGCAGTACGGAGAACCCCAGCCGGCCCTCGCCGGTGCCGAACGCCGTGTCCCGCTGGGCGGCCGTCAGGTCGCCGATCCAGGCCGCGTGGGCCATGCCGCCGAAGCCCCGGATGGTCTGCCGCCGCACCGACGGGTCGATGACCGCCGTCGCGGCCGCGGCCTCCGACGCCCCCAGGACCGACGCCGTGGCCGTGAGGACCGGCAGGGCTCCCATCGTGGCCAGGACGGCTCTCCTGCTCAGCAGTCTTCGTTCGCCGCTCACGGGCTCGTTCTGGCCTTGCCTCATGTCTTCTCCTCCTGGCTGCCGGCGCCGATCCGCGTCTCCCGGCCCGGACGGCATCCCGGCTCTGATCGGCTCCCGCTGCTGTTAGCGCTAACAGGACTTTGGCGGCCCGGCACGCGAGAACGAGGTGGATGGGGATCGCTCACGTGGTCGCGTGGAGGGTGGCGCTCCGGCGGAGTGTGGTTCCGGCCCTCGGCGGGGGTCAAGCGGGAGACGGCCCGGCGGGCGGGCGAACTGCGTGAACGGCCCGCCGGACCGTGAAAATTTCACCTCCGGAACCCGCGGCCCGGGTTCCGGCCGGTGGATCGCCTCGCCCGCCGCGGCCATCGGGGCGGGCCGCCGCCCCGATGGCCGCGCTCACGACGCCTCGCCGCCCTGCCGCCGCACCATCTCGGTGATCCAGACGGGCGCGAACGGAGACGTGCAGCCCGGGGAGGTCGGGTAGTCCTTGAGCACCCCCAGACGTTCACCGATGCCGATCGCCCGGGCGCGATGCCCGGCGTGCTCGATCCCGATCCGGGCCAGGCAGTCGTTCATCGCCCACTGCAGGCGGTCCGGGGCGTCCTTCATCTCCGCCTCGATGACGTCGAGCAGTCCCGCGAGGTCGAGGCCCCCGGGGTTCTTCGTCACCCGCTCGGCGGTCAGGGCCCAGCCGGCGGCCGCGACCGCCGGATCCGGATCGGCGGACCAGGCCAGACGCAGCTCCTCGGAGTGCGGGCTCTTCTTCACCACGTAGTTCACGAGCCAGTCGTGCACCTTGGGCGTGCGGGCCTGGCGCACCATGGCGTCCAGCTCGTCGCGCCCGAACGCCTTCGGGCGGCAGACCAGGAGGGCCAGCAGCCTCGCCGCCGTGTCATCCGTGTCCCAGAGCCGGCACGCGAGTTCGTGCTGCGTCCTCAGCCTCTTGGCGAGCGCGCGCAGCCTGCCGAGGTTCACACCGTGGTCGTCACCGTGTCTCTCGTTCACCTCGCGTGCCCGCGGGTCCTCCAGCCCGGCCAGCTCGGCCATCACCTCGGCCACCGTCGTCCCGGTCGGCGTCGTCTCGGCCACCTCGGTCTCCTGTCCGTCCCGTACGGGATCCGCCCCGCCACGGATCGATCGCGCGTACGGGGCCAACGGTCTCACCCAAGGCTTATATAAGGCAAGGCTGAACTAAGTCGGGGCGCCGGATGTAGCCTGGCTCCAGGGCGTCGTACATCGCATCGGCCGTCGCCGTCGCCTCGACCGATGCGGCCGGCTCGGCCGGTTCCACGTCCGGCGCGTCGCGAGCTGCGTGCCTATCGCGGCGAGGACTGAGCGAAGGCGGGTCTCCCATCCGGACGCCGCCTGGGACATGAGAAACCCGGGGGAGGCGCGGTCGCCTCTCCCGGGTTTCCTCAGCGGACGCCGTCCGGTCCGGTCTACCCCGCGGTGACGGCCCGGTAGACGCACACGTTCGTGCCCGCGGCGTTGGTGGCCGTGGAGGCCAGCTCGAACGTGCGCAGCACGCCGTCGTCCGGGAAGATCTTCTTGCCGCCGCCGAGGATGACCGGCATGACCACGAGCCGGAGCTCGTCGACCAGGCCCTCGCTCAGGAGGGCGCGCACGAGCGTGACGCTCCCCATGACGACCACGTCGCCGCTCTCGGTCTCACGCAGCTTCCTGAGGTGGGCGACGGCCTCGCCGCCGGGGAGGAGCGTGGTGTTGTTCCACGTCAGGTCGTCCTCGCCCAGCGTGTCGGAGACGACGTACTTCCGGACGGAGTTCATCCGGTCGGCGAACGGGTCGCCGGCCTGACCGGGCCACGCCGCCGCCATCGTCTGCCAGGTACGGCGTCCGAACAGCAGGGCGTCGGCGTTGCTCATCGTGTCGTCGAAGAAGCCGCCCACGACCTCCGGGTCGAAGAACGGGTGCGTCCAGCCGCCGTGGGCGAAGCCCCCGTCGGTGTCCTCGTCGGGTCCGCCCGGTGCCTGCACGACGCCGTCGAGGCTGATGAACTCGCTGACCAGGATGCGCATGGGAGGTGCTCCTTCGGGTTGTGTCGTCCGGATGGCGGGTTCTCCGCCGGATGGGCCGCGGCCGTTCCGGTCGCGAGGTCCGGCCCGGTGGGTCCGGCGGAGCCCCGTCGGCCGGTTTCCCGGCTGCGGCGTTCCGCGTGATCTCAGACTAAGACCGACAATTTTTATTGTCAAGGATGAAATGATTGTCGGTAGTCCCGAGGGGACGGCGCCGGGCCGGGAGCGTGCCGGGGCATGCGGCCTCGTGCGGATGCGCGGCCGTGGGTCCACGCGTCGAGGCGGAGGCCGGGCCGCACCGTACCGTCACTTCTGACGGTTTCGGCGGCGGCCGCATCCCACACGTCCGGAGACCTCCGCCGACGCCTCCCGTTCCTCGCCCCGGCCCGGTTCCCGGGACGCATCTCGGATAGCGTCGGGGCATGCGGCTTCATGTGGGATGCGCGATGTGGACCCACGCGCCATGGCAGGGGCGCTTCCTGCCCCACCCGCTTCCGCCCGGCGAGCGCCTGCGGGCCTACGCGACCTGGTGTGACGCGGTGGAGGGCAACACGACGTTCTACGCGACCCCGGCGCGGAGCACGGTGGAGTCGTGGGCGCGGCAGACCTCCCCGGACTTCCGCTTCGTGGTCAAGCTGCCCAAATCGATCACGCACGAGCGCCGCCTCACCGGTCCCGGCGCCGACGAGGAGCTGGGGGCGTTCCTGGAGGCGATCGAGCCGCTCGGGCCGCGGGCCGAGGCACTCTGGGTCCAGCTTCCCGGGTCCTTCGGCCCCGCCGACCTCGGCGTCCTGGCGGGTTTCCTCCGCGGGCTCCCCCGCTCGCACCGATACGCCGTCGAGGTACGGCACCGCGCGTTCTTCGAGGACGAGCGCGCCGGGCGGCTGCTCGAAAGGGTCCTCGGCGGAGTGGGAGCCGAGTGGGTCCCGTTCGACACGACCGTCCTCTTCCGGAGCCCGCCGACCAGCGACGCCGAGCGGGAGGCGTGGACGAGGAAACCGCGTCTGCCGCGCCGGGCGGCCGCCCTCACCGACCGTCCGATCATCCGTTACCTCGGCCGGGACTCGGCCGGGCACACGGTCGAGGGCTGGCGGCCGTGGGTCGGCGCGGTCGTCGAATGGCTGCGTGAAGGCCGCTCGCCGACCGTGTTCATCCACACGCCCGACAACGCCGACGCGCTGATGCTCGCCCGCCGCTTCCACGACGAGGTACGGGCCCTCCTGCCCGAGGTCGAACCGCTCCCCGAGCCCATGCCGTCGGAGCCGCTGACCCTCTTCTGACCGCCGTACCTCCCACGCCGTCCGTGCCCGTCGGCGGATCCGGCACGGCGACAGCGACCATTCGCCCCTTCCGACCGCTTACGGGGGCTCTAGGCTGTCTGCCGTGACGTCCGGGCGGGTTGTGATCGACAACCGTTTCGAGCTGCTGGAGCGGCTGGGGAGCGGTGGGATGGGCACGGTGTGGCGCGCCCACGACCTCGCCCTCCACCGGGAGGTCGCCCTGAAGGAGGTCCGTCCGTCGGGAGCGGCGGAGGACGATCCGGGCAGGGCGCGGATGCTGCGCGAACGGGTGCTGCGCGAGGCGCGGGCGCTGGCCCGGCTCAGCCACCCCAACGTGGTGACCATCCACCACATCGTGGACACGGGCGAGACGGCGCACCCGTGGATCGTCATGGAGCTGGTGCGCGGCCGTTCGCTGCAGGACCGCCTGGCGGAGGGGCCGCTGACGCCGGCGGAGGCGGCGCACCTGGGGAGAGGCGTCCTGGCCGCTCTGCGGACCGCTCACGCGGCGGGCATCTGCCACCGCGACGTGAAACCGGCGAACGTCCTGCTGCGCGAGGACGGCAGCCCGGTGCTCACCGACTTCGGCATCGCGGCGCTGCACGACGCGCCCAGTCTCACGGCCAGCGGTCAGCTGGTCGGCTCGCCCGAGTACATCGCGCCGGAACGGCTGCGCGGACGGGAGGGCGATCCTGCCTCGGACCTGTGGTCGCTGGGCATGCTGCTGTACGTGGCGGTGGAGGGGTACCACCCCCTGCGCCGCGAGACCACCATGGCCACGCTCGCGGCCGTGCTGAACGGCCAGGTCCCGCCTCCGCGCCGGGCCGGACCGCTGGCGCCCGTCCTGGCGGCCCTGCTGACGCAGGATCCCGCCGCCCGCCCGCCGGCCGTGGAACTCGACCGGATGCTGGGCTGGGCGACCCACCCTGCCTTGGACACGAACCCCGGGCGTCCGGTGCCGCGCGGCGGTTCAGGTCGGCGCGGCGGTTCAGGCCGGCTCCGTGCCGCGACGATCGCCGGGACCGTCACGCTCAGCGTGGCCCTCACCGCCGTGGTCCTTCTCAACGTTCCGGGCGTGTTCGGAGACGGCACGACGCCGGGGGCGTCGCAGCCCACCGGCGGCTCCGCGAGCGCCTCGGTCACCAGCGGCGCGAAGCGGTCGGGAAAGAGCGCGGCCCCCGAGCCCAAGGAGAGCACCGCCCCGGAACCGAAGGCGAACGCCGGCTCCGGAACGCTGCTGGACCCGGCCCGGGTCAGGGAGGCGACCAAGGTGCTGAGGAAGGCGACGGGCGGCACCGACTTCGTGGGATTCGTCGTGTACGACGAGTACGTGGTCGCCCAGGCCCTCGTCCCCGGTGAGAAGAAGCTCTACGACATCTACACCTACCGGGACGGGCAGGTCAGCCGGGTCAAGGGAAGCACCGTGACACCGCTCCAGAAGCCGGTGCGGCCGGAGTCGTTCCGCTGGGAGGCTCTTCCGGCGCTGCTGCGCACGGCGGACCGGAAACTCGGCATCACCCGTCCGACCAGCCATTACGTGATAGCGGAAGGCGGCTGGGTCTTCGCGGGCGGCGAACCGGTCCTCCTCGTCTACGTCTCCGACGATTACGGCGGCGCCTACCTGGCGGCGAGCGCGCAGGGCAAGGTGCTGCGGATGACGCCGCGGGACTGACCGGGGAGCACGGACCGGAGGAACGGAGCCGGGGAGCACCGGCCGGGCCGGTCCCCTCGCGAGGCGCCCGGCCCGTGGAGGCGTCGTGCCCGGTCGTCCCTAGGGGAGCGCGGCCGGTTTGCGGGCCAGCACGAACGCGTGCGGGAACCCCCGCTTCTCGTCCTCGTCCGGTGAGATCACCATGCGGGCCACCTCGGCGATCCCGGCCTCGCGCAGCAGGCCGGCGATGCGGTCGGGCGGCCAGCGGTAGGCGAGCGCCACGACGTGGTCGAACGCCTCCGGCGACGCCGAGGGGTCCTCGTGGGCCTGGAAGCCGATCAGCAGGTGACCGCCCGGAGCCAGCACCCGGGAGAACTCGGCGAACATCTCCGGAATCCGCTCCGGCGGGGTGTGGATGATCGAGTAGTTGGACAGGACGCCGCCGAGCGCGCCGTCCGGCAGGTCGAGGGCGAACATCGACCCCTCCTCGAACCGCAGGCCCGGATACGTACGGCGGGCCAGCGCGACCATCTCCGGCGACAGGTCGACGCCGAGGACGTCCAGTCCGAGGGTGCTCAGGTGGGCCGTCACGTGGCCTGGCCCGCAACCGAGGTCGGCCACCCGCCCGCCGGAGGCCCGGACCAACTCGGCGAACGGCGTGAGCATCGCACGGACCAGCGGCATCTCCGCGAACTTCGCGCCGGCGAACTCGGCGTAGCGGTCGACGATCGCGTCGTAGGCGGTGCGGGTGGCGCTCAGGAAGCTCGGCTCGATCATGGTCGGCCATCGTAGCCCCGCCCCCGGCCTCGCGGGCCGGCCGTACTCGGGCCGGCCGTACTCGGGCCGGCCGGATACGGGCCGACCGGATACGGGCCGACCGGATACGGGCCGACCGGATACGGGTCGTTCGGACATGGGCCGGCCGTACCGGGGCCGGGGGGCGGGGGCGGGCCGGCGGCCCCCCCCCCCGGCGCCGCGGGGCCCGGGGGGGGGGCCGGGACGGGCGCGCGCGGGGCGGGGCCCCC
>NZ_JBEZNH010000033.1:0-91667 GCF_040653115.1 Streptosporangium sp. NPDC048047
CGGCGGCGTGGTCGCCGAGGCCGACTGGCGGGCCGCCACCGACCGCCTGGAGACCCCGGTCCTCGGTCCCCGGTCGCCCGCCGACGGAAGGCGGATGACGGGCGGCTACGATCGGCGGTCATGTCCGCAGGCCCCTCCCCGCCCCGCCCGTCCACGTTCGCCGACGGGCTCCGCCTGGCGGTCGGCACGCTGAGCGTCCTGCCGGTCCGGTCGCCGGAGGTGGTCGACCGCCGGGCCGCCGGGGTCGCGATGACGGCCGCGCCGTTCGTGGGCGCGCTGCTCGGGGCGGTCGGCGCGGCCGTGCTCGGGGCGGCGCTGTGGGCGGGGATCTCGCCGCTTCCGGCCTCGGTTCTGGCCGTGGGCTCCCTGGCGCTGCTGACCCGGGGCCTGCACCTGGACGGCCTGGCCGACCTCGCCGACGGCCTGGGCAGCGGCAGGCCCGCGGACCGCGCGCTGGAGATCATGAAGCGGTCCGACATCGGCCCGTTCGGCGTCGTGACGCTGGTCCTCACCCTGCTGCTCCAGGTGGCGGCACTGGAGGAGGCGGCCTCGGCGGGGCTGGGGCCGGTCTCACTGGTGACGGCCTGCGCGGCGGGGCGGCTGGCGCTCACCTGGGCCTGCCTGCCGTCCGTCCCGCCGGCCCGCCCGGACGGCCTCGGCGCGACGGTCGCGGGCACCGTACGGCGCGGCGCCGCGCTCGCGGTGACGGCTCCGGTGCTCGCCGGGGTGACGGCCCTGGCGTACGGCGTCGCGGGGCGGGGGCCGTACGCCGTGCCCTGGGGGTTCGCGGCGGCCGTGCTCGCCGGGCTGCTCGCCGCCCGGGCGCTGCGGCGCAGGGCCGTGCGGCGGCTGGGCGGGGTCACCGGCGACGTGCTCGGCGCGCTCGTGGAGGTCGCGGCGACCGCCGCGCTGCTGGTGTGCGCGGTGATCGCCGGGAACCGCTGACCCCGGACGGCCCGGACCCCGCCCCGACCTGCCTGGGCCGCGCACCGGGCACGTCCGGCGTCACCTCGGAAGACGGCTCAGACGCCTGCCTGGGCGACGGTTCGGACGGCGGCTCAGACGGCGGCCGGGGCGGGCGCGGTGACCGGGCGGAACCGGAACAGCGCGGCGGTCAGTACGGCGATCAGAGCCGAGCCGACCAGACCGGTGAT
Organism: Streptosporangium sp. NPDC048047; assembly: GCF_040653115.1. Taxonomy (NCBI): domain Bacteria; kingdom Bacillati; phylum Actinomycetota; class Actinomycetes; order Streptosporangiales; family Streptosporangiaceae; genus Streptosporangium; species Streptosporangium sp. NPDC048047. Next base: position 1,155 of record NZ_JBEZNH010000033.1, read on the forward strand.
CCCGGCGACGGCCAGGTGGGGCGGCGCGGCGGCGTCGCCGACCAGCATGATGAGGCCGCCCGAGCCGTTCAGCGACGCGTGGCCGATGACCGCCGGCCAGATGCTGCCGGAGCGCAGGCGCAGCCAGCCGAGCAGGGCGCCGAAGGCCACGCAGAAGACGACGAACATGGGCGCGGCCCACGCTCCGAGCTCGGGGTAGTTGTAGCCGCGCAGGGTGAGCGGGGCGTGCCAGGCGCCCCAGATCACCCCGGAGACCAGCAGCGCCCGCCAGGTGCCCATCGGCATGAGCCGGGGCAGGAGCCAGCCGCGCCAGCCCCACTCCTCGCCGAAGGTGGCGATCGAGTTGATCAGCGGGACGATCAGGAAGATCGAGACGACCTGGATGAGCGCCGTGATCGTGGGGTCGGGCGCGACCTGTCCCTGACCGGTGCGGGGCAGGCCCTGACGGAACAGGCTGAGGCCGTACAGGTCGACGGAGAGCAGCCCGAAGGCGGCGCTCAGCGCGATCGCCGCGGCGACGAGGACGGGGACGCCGAACCAGGCCGCCGCGAGCAGCCCCAGGGTGCGGCCCCGGCGCTCGCCGAGGGTGAGGCCGGTGCGGCGGGCCCACTCGCGCGCGGAGGTCCCTGGCTCCCCGCGGCTCCTGCCGTACAGCCACACGACCAGGACCCCGAACGTCGGGGTGAACATCATCACGAGGCCGGCCACGGTGAAGAGCGGGGAGCCGATGGGGGCGTCGGCCAGCCAGATGGGCAGCGCGGCCACCCAGGACAGGGCGAACGCGGTGATCAGGAACAGTGGGAGGTCTGCGGACCGGCGTGGCATGACATCACCTTTCGGGATTCTCGCGGGGAGGCTTCCGTGACTTCCGCGGAGGAGGGAGGCCCGGCCCGTCCACCGGCGCGGTCCGGACCGCGGAACCGGTCGAGGGGCCGGGGAGTGTGCCGTCGAAGGCCGTCAAGGGACGGAGGTTCGACCGGGGAGTCGGGACGGGTACCGGGGAACGGGAGATCCGGGGCGGCGCGGGAAACGTCTCCGTCGGGGCCGCGCCGTCCCGGCGGGTCACGCGGCGGCCGTCTCGGCGGCGTAGGCGTTCAGCAGGGCCGCGGCGCGCTCGGCGTCGTCGACGGAGACGATGAGCCGCCCGCCGTCGGCCCGCCGGACGACCAGGCACTCGCCGCCGCGCACCATGACCGCGAGCCGCCCGGTGCCGGGCAGGCCCCGCACGCCCCAGCCGCCGACCTCCAGGGGGTTGTGCCGCTCGGCGGCGGCCCACGCGATCTTCTCGGCGGGGACCCGGAAGGCGGGCCAGGAGAACGGGCCGAAGCCGACCCGCAGCCCGTCCGGGCTGACACGGACCCGGATGTCGCTCACCAGGGACACGATCAGCGCCAGGGGCAGCAGCGGCAGCAGGACGGCCCAGACGGCCTCCCCGACCGGCGTCCCCAGGACGAGGAATCCGACGGAGACCATGCCCGCCAGCAGCATCGCCACCGACAGGCTCGACAGCCAGGGGTTGGTGGCGCGGCCCGCCCAGACCGCCCGCTGCCCCGGCCGCAACCGCATGGCCGGCGCGTCCTCGGGGTCGGTGGGCCTGTCGGCCTCGCCCCGGCCGAGATACGCGGCGAGCAGGCCGGTTCCGAAGGCCGCGCCGAGCACGGCGGGGACCGTCCAGCCGGGCATCACGGCCTGACGCCAGTCGGCGACGTCGAGGTTGACGAGGAAGGTGGAGCCCGACACGGCCAGGACGAACACCGACCCGCCGAACAGGAAGCCCCACCAGTTCGCCCGTCCGCCCCGGGTGCCCAGCAGCCGGCCGCGCGCGGCCGAGACGAGGAGGAACGCCCAGAGGGCGACCCAGAGGCCCAGGCCCGCCACGATGCTCGTGGTGAGGGACATGTTCCCGTCGGGGGCGGTCATGCTCCAGTGCGTGGCGACGGGGTCGGGCAGGCGGTCGCGCAGCGCGAGGGGGATGGCGACCAGGGCCGCGCAGACGAGCGTGCCCCAGACGAGCGCGACGGTGACGGCGGTCCGTTTCATGAAAGCTCCCGGATGATGTGGATGACCTCTTCGGGGCCGTAGCCGTACCTGTCGGCCTCGGCGAGCAGCTCGCGCGCCGCCTCCTGCAGCGCCGCGCGCGCGTCGGGCCTGCTGAGCACGCTGACGCCGCGCCCGCGACGGAACTCCAGCAGCCCCTCGTCCCGCAGCTCGCGCAGTGCCCGCAGGACCGTGTTGACGTTTATCCCGAGCGCGCCCGCCAGATCCCGGGCGGGCGGGAGGCGGTCGCCCGGGGCATAGGAGCCCTCGGCGATTGCCCGCCGGATCGACCCGGCCACCTGATCGTGCAGGGGGCGGGGATCGTTCAAGTCCAAAGTGAGCAGCATGGTGATATCTACAGTAGCACCATGACCTTGATGGTGCTAACCATGATGGTTTCATCCGGGCTCCCGCCGATTCGTAGGACGAACCCGCGTTTACGCGTTGCTCCCAAGCACGACTAGCATCGGGCGACGTGACCACTGTGCGGCTGAACTCAACTGACAACGCTGTCTCGTTTGATACCGATGCCCTGGTCGTCGGCGTCCACAGCAGCCCCGACGGTCCCGTCCCCGCTCCGGGGGCCGAGGGCCTCGACGACGCGCTCGGCGGCCGGCTGGCCGCGACCCTCGGCGCCATGGGCGTCAAGGGCAAGGCGGGCGAGATCGCGAAGGTTCCGACCTTCGGCGCGCTGAGCGCCCCCCTCCTGGTCGTCGCCGGCCTCGGCGACGCCCCCGAGGGCGACCACGACCCCGAGGCGCTGCGCCGCGCCGCCGGCGCCGCGACCCGCGCGCTGGCCGGGACCGCCCGGGTCGCGCTCGCCCTGCCCGCCGCCGACGCCGAGCGAGCCGGGGCCGTCGCGCTGGGCGCCCTGCTCGGCGCGTACTCCTTCACCAAGTACCGGACCGGCGGCGAGCCGGTCGCCCCGGTCGGCGAGCTGACCGTCCTGAGCCGCGCCGAGGGCGCCCAGGCCGCGGTCGACCGCGCCGTCACCGTGGCCGGGTCGGTCTCCCTCGTCCGTGACCTGGTCAACACCCCGCCCTCCGACCTGTGGCCGGCCCGCTTCGCCGAGATCGCCCAGGAGATCGGCGCGCAGGCGGGCCTGTCGGTGGAGGTCCTCGACGAGAAGGAGCTCAAGGAGGCCGGGTTCGGCGGCATCGTCGCCGTCGGCCAGGGCTCGGCCAACCCGCCGCGTCTGGTCCGCCTCGCCTACAGCCACCCCGAGGCCGGAAAGCGGGTCGCCTTCGTCGGCAAGGGCATCACCTTCGACTCCGGCGGCCTGTCCCTCAAGCCCACCGCCTCGATGGACTGGATGAAGTCCGACATGGGCGGCGCGGGCGCGGTCTTCGGCGCGCTCGTCGCGATCGCCGGGCTCGGCCTGAAGGTCAACGCGGTCGGCTACCTGTGCCTCGCGGAGAACATGCCGAGCGGCACCGCCCAGCGCCCCTCCGACGTCTTCACCAGCTACGCCGGCAAGACCGTCGAGGTCCTCGACACCGACGCCGAGGGTCGCCTGGTCCTGATCGACGGCATCGCCCGCGCCGCCGAGGACGAGCCCGACGTGATCGTGGACGTCGCCACGCTCACCGGCGCCCAGATCGTGGCGCTCGGCTGGCGTACGGCCGGCGTCATGGCCAACGACGACGAGCTGCGCGCGACCGTCGTCGAGGTCGCCGGCGAGCAGGGTGAGGCCGCCTGGGGCATGCCCCTGCCGGAGGAGCTCCGCAAGGGTCTGGACTCCCCCGTCGCCGACATCGCCAACCTGCACCCCGAGCGCTTCGGCGGGATGCTGACCGCGGCCATCTTCCTGCGGGAGTTCGTGCCCGCCGGGGTGAGCTGGGCGCACATCGACATGGCCGGTCCCGCCTTCAACAAGGGCGAGCCGCACGGTTACACCCCCAAGGGCGGCACCGGGGCGATCACCCGGACCCTCGTGGGCATCGCCGAGCGCTACGCGGGCTGACCGATCCATCCCGCCCCGGGCGGCGTCCCCGAGCGGGCGGCGCGCGGGGCGGACAAATGAAAAGATGCGGTCGCCGGGGCCCGGCCGACGGGCCGGCCCCGGCGCGAGCGGCGATCCGCACCCCGCGGGGCGGACGCGCGCGGCGCACCCGCGCCGTTCGCGGGGCGGGCCGGGCGCGACCGTGAAGACGGTATTTCGATCCGACAAGGAGCTTTCCTGTGGCTGATGGCAGCGGCCCCTACGACATCGTCGTCCTGGGGGGCGGCAGCGGGGGGTATGCCTGCGCTCTGCGGGCCGCCGAGCTGGGCAAGAGCGTCGCGCTGATCGAGAAGGACAAGATCGGCGGCACCTGCCTGCACCGGGGGTGCATCCCCACCAAGACCCTCCTGCACTCGGCGGAAGTGGCCGACGAGACCCGGGAGAGCGCGGCGTTCGGCGTCCGGGCCCGTTTCGAGGGCATCGACATGGACGGCGTCCACGCGTTCAAGGACAAGATCGTCAACCGCGCCTGGAAGGGCGTGCAGGGCCTGCTCAAGAGCAAGGGCATCACGATCGTCGAGGGTGAGGGCCGTCTGGCGGGCCCGAACCGCGTGGCCGTCGGCTCGGAGGTCTACGAGGGCCGCGACATCGTGCTCGCCACCGGCTCGGCGCCCCGGACGCTGCCCGGCCTGGAGATCGACGGCGAGCGGGTCATCACCAGCGAGCACGCCCTCCGGCTGGACCGCGTGCCGAGCTCGGTGGTCGTCCTGGGCGGCGGCGTCATCGGCGTGGAGTTCGCCAGCGTCTGGCGTTCCTTCGGCGCCGAGGTGACGATCGTCGAGGCGCTGCCGCACCTGCTGCCCCTGGAGGAGGAGTCCAGCTCCAAGCTGCTGGAGCGGGCCTTCCGCCGCCGCGGCATCAAGCAGGAGCTCGGCGTCTTCTTCGAGAGCGTCAAGACCACCGACACCGGCGTGGTCGTCACGCTCGCCGGCGGCAAGACCCTCGACGCCGAGCTGCTGCTCGTCGCCGTCGGCCGCGGCGCCGTCTCCTCGGGCATGGGCTTCGAGGAGGCCGGGATCGCGATCGAGCGCGGCACCGTCGTGGTGAACGAGTACTGCCAGACCAGCGTGCCGGGCGTCTACGCGGTGGGCGACCTCATCCCCACCCTGCAGCTCGCCCACGCCGGTTTCGCCGAGGGCATCCTGGTGGCCGAGCACATCGCCGGGCTGAACCCGGTGCCGATCGACTACGACGGCGTGCCGCGCATCACCTACTCCGACCCCGAGGTCGCCTCGGTCGGCATCACCTCCGCCCAGGCCCGGGAGCGCGGCCACGAGATCGTGGAGTTCACCTACGACCTCGCGGGCAACCCCAAGAGCCAGATCCTGCAGACGCAGGGCGCGGTCAAGGTCATCAGCGAGAAGGACGGCCCGGTGCTCGGCGTGCACATGGTCGGCCGCCGCGTCGGCGAGCTGGTGACGGAAGGTCAGCTGATCTACAACTGGGAGGCCCTGCCCTCCGAGGTCGCGCAGCTGATCCACGCCCACCCCACCCAGTCCGAGGCCGTCGGCGAGGCCATGCTGGCCCTGGCCGGCAAGCCGCTGCACGTCCACAACTAACCACCGGCCCTCGCTCGGAAGACACGAGAGAAGACACCAATGCCGAAGTCCGTACAGATGCCCCAGCTCGGCGAGAGCGTCACCGAGGGCACCGTCACCCGCTGGCTGAAGAAGGAAGGCGAGCGCGTCGAGGCCGACGAGCCGCTCCTCGAAGTCTCGACCGACAAGGTCGACACCGAGATCCCCTCCCCTGCTTCGGGCGTCCTCAGCAAGATCGTCGTCGCTGAGGACGAGACCGTCGAGGTCGGCGCCGAGCTGGCGATCATCGACGAGGGCGGCACGGCCGCCGCGGCCCCGGCCGAGGAGGCCGCCCCGGCCGCCGAGCCGGAGCCGCAGCCCGAGCCCGAGCCCGAGCCGGCCCAGCCGATCTCGTCGATCCCGCAGCCCGCTCCGCAGCAGGCGCCCGCCCCGGCCCCGCAGCCGCAGGCCCAGGCTCCCGCCCCGGCGCCCACGCCGGCTCCGGCCCCCGCGCCGCAGGCCCCGGCCCCGGCCCCGCAGCAGGCTCCCGCCGCGCAGGCGCAGCAGGCTCCAGCCGGTGAGAGCCCGTACGTCACCCCGCTGGTGCGCAAGCTCGCCAGTGAGCACAACGTCGACCTGGAGTCGCTGAACGGGACCGGCGTCGGCGGCCGCATCCGCAAGCAGGACGTCCTGGAGGCGGCCCGCAGCCAGCGCGAGCAGGCCCAGGCCGCCCAGGCTCCCGCGCCGCAGGCCGCCGCCCCGCAGGCTCAGCAGCCTCAGCAGGCCGCCGCCCCGGCTCCCGAGCCGGTCGCGGTGGACACCACGCTGCGCGGCCGTACCGAGAAGATGTCGCGGCTGCGCCAGACCATCGCCAAGCGCATGGTGGAGTCGCTGCAGGTCTCGGCGCAGCTCACCACCGTGGTCGAGGTCGACGTCACCAAGATCGCGCGGCTGCGCGACCGGGCGAAGGCCGAGTTCCAGCGGCGCGAGGGCGTGAAGCTGTCGTTCATGCCGTTCTTCGCCCTCGCCACCGTCGAGGCGCTCAAGCAGCACCCGAAGCTGAACGCCACGATCAACAGCGAGACCAACGAGGTCACCTACTTCGACGCCGAGCACCTGGCCTTCGCGACCGACACCGAGCGCGGCCTGATCGTCCCGGTGATCAAGGACGCCGGTGACCTCAACATCGCGGGCCTGGCCCGCAAGATCGCCGACCTGGCCGAGCGCACCCGCACCAACAAGGTGAGCCCGGACGAGCTGACCGGCGGCACGTTCACGCTGACCAACACCGGCAGCCGCGGCGCGCTGTTCGACACGCCGATCCTCAACCAGCCGCAGGTCGGCATGCTGGGCACCGGCGCGGTCGTCAAGCGCCCGGTCGTCGTGGACACCCCCGAGGGCGAGGTCATCGCCGTCCGCTCGATGGTGTACCTCGCGCTCAGCTACGACCACCGCCTGGTCGACGGCGCCGACGCCGCCCGCTTCCTGACGACGATCAAGCGTCGCCTGGAGGAGGGCCGGTTCGAGAACCAGCTGGGCCTGAACGCCTAGTCTCTCCGGTTCCCCGTTCCGGGCCGGTCCGCGTCACGCGGGCCGGCCCGGTCCGTTTCCCGGGGGACCCCGGCGGCCCGCCGGGGTCACGGTCACCGCGCCGGCGGGCCGCGCCCGGGTGAATCCGGTGGCCTCCGCCTCCCGAAGACCGGAGGGGAGGTCGATTACATTGGACGATATGACGATCATCGTGACCGGCTCGTCGGGCCTGCTGGGATCCGCCCTGGTCCGCTCCCTGCGCGCCGACGGCACACGGGTGGTCGCACTCGTACGGCGGGCGCCGCGAGGCCCGGACGAGGCGTTCTGGGACCCGGCGGGGGGCACTCTCGATCCTGCCGTGCTGGAGGGCGCCCGGGCCGTGGTCCACCTCGCCGGAGCGGGCATCGGCGACCGGCGCTGGAACGAGGAGTACAAGCGCGAGATCGTCCGCAGCCGGGTGGAGGGGACCGCGACCGTCGCCCGGGCCCTGGCGGAGCTGCCGGCCGCTCCGGCGCTGCTGTCGGCCTCGGCGACCGGCTTCTACGGCGACACCGGCGACCGCGAGGTGGACGAGACGTCCCCGGCGGGCTCCGGCTTCCTCGCCCGGGACGTGGTGGTGCCCTGGGAGGCCGCCACCCGGCCCGCCGCCGAGGCGGGCGTCCGGGTGGCGCTGCTGCGCACCGGGCTGGTGCTGAGCCGCGACGGGGGTCTGCTGGCCAGGATCCTGCCCCTCTTCCGCTCCGGGATGGGCGCCCCGCTGGGGTCGGGCCGGCAGTACATGTCGTGGATCTCCCTCGACGACTGGGTGGGGGCCGTGCGACGCGTCCTGGACGATCCGGAGATGTCGGGGCCGGTCAACCTCACCGCGCCGGAGCCGGTGACCAACGAGCGGTTCACCAGGGAGCTCGGGCAGGCCGTGCACCGGCCGACGATGCCGGTGGCCGTACCCGGTTTCATGCTGCGCGCCGTCCTCGGGGAGTTCGCCGAGGAGGGCGTGCTGATCGGCCAGCGGGTGCTGCCGCGGCGGCTGCTGGAGGCGGGCCACGCCTTCCGGCATATCCGCCTCGACGACGCGCTCGCCGCCGTACTCTAAGGTCCGTTTCCCCGGGGTCCGTTTCTCCGGGGCCCCTTTCCGCCGAAGTCACCTGGAGATCGACATATGGGCAGGTCCGGGCAGTCGCACATCCTCGCCATCGGGGGCGGGTCCTTCCGTCAGACCGAGCGCCACGGGTTCATCGAGGCGAGCCCGCTGCTGCGCTACGCCCTCGACCTGACCGGGCAGGACCGCCCCAGGCTGGGCCTGCTGGCCACCGCCACGGGTGACGACGCCGACTGGCTGCTGAAGATGTACGGCGCGTTCCGCGACTGGGACGTCGAGGTCAGCCACCTGACCGTGTTCCCGATGCCCAACGTCGCCGACCCGCGCGAGTGGATCCTCAGCCAGGACGCGATCTATGTCAGCGGCGGCAGCGTGGCCAACCTCGCGGCGCTGTGGCGGCTGCACGGTCTGGACGAGGCGTTCGCCGAGGCGTGGCGGGCGGGCGTGGTGCTGTCCGGGCAGAGCGCCGGCGCGCTCTGCTGGCACGTGGGCGGCAACACCGACTCCTTCGGCCCCGAGCTCCGGGCGTGGTCCGACGGTCTCGGGCTGCTCCCCTACTCCTGCGGCGTGCACTACGACTCCGACCCGCAGCGCCGCGAGCTGCTGCACCGGTCGGTGGCCTCGGGAGAGCTGCCGGGCGGTTTCGCCGCCGACGAGGGCGTCGGGCTGCACTACGTCGGCACCGAGTTCATCCAGGCCGTCACCGTCTCCCCGAACGGCTACGCCTACCGGGTCGAGCACGACGGCGCAGGCGGGGTCAAAGAGCTCCGCGTCGAGCCCCGGCTTCTCACCGCATGAGCGGGGCCGGGTCAACTACTCTTGGTACGTGAGTGACCTGGCGATAGTCCGTCTCGGTGTCGATTTCCCCTACGAACAGGCATGGGATCTTCAGCGGCGGCTCCACGCCCGCCGGGTGGCCGATGAGATCCCCGACACCTGTCTGCTGCTCGAACACGCGCCGGTCTACACGGCCGGCAAGCGCACCGCCCCCGGCGAACGGCCCGCGGACGGCACCCCGGTCATCGACGTCGACCGGGGCGGCCGGATCACCTGGCACGGTCCCGGCCAGCTCGTCGGCTACCCCATCGTCAGGCTCGGCGGGCCGCTCGACGTCGCCTCCTACGTCCGGCTGCTGGAGGAGACCCTGCTCGGCGTCTGCGCCGACTTCGGGGTGCCCGCCGTGCCGGTGCCCGGGCGCAGCGGCGCCTGGGTGGCCGGTGACCCCTCGCACGGCCTGCCGGACCGCCGGGTCGGCGCGGTGGGCATCCGGGTGTCGCGGGGCGTGACGATGCACGGGTTCTCGCTCGACTGCGCCAACGACCCGAGCTGGTACAACCGGATCATTCCGTGCGGGATCAGCGACGCCGGGGTCTCCTCGCTGTCCGCCGAGACCGGCCGCCGGATCGTGGTGGACGAGGTCACGCCGTACGCCGAGAAGCGCCTGGCGGAGGCGCTCGGCGCGCGCGCCTTCGAGCTGTACGAGGAGGACCTCTTCCGCCCCTAGGCTCCCGGGCGTGCCGGGGGCGGCCCGGGAGGCGGGCCCGTGAGGCCCCCGGACCGGGGCGGGATCCGAGGGCGCGGCCCACCGGGTGGATACGGCGGGCGGGGCGGGCCGCCGGACGGGCGCGGTGGGGGGGCCGCCGGGCGCGCGTGGCGGGCGGGTCACCGGGCGGACGTGGCGGCGCAGGTCGCCGCGGGGTGCCGGGTGCGTCCGCTGTCCGCCGGGGACATAAGCTGAATGACGTGACCGTTGCTCCTGAAGGCCGAAAGCTCCTCCGCCTGGAGGTTCGCAACAGCCAGACCCCCATCGAGCGCAAGCCCCCGTGGATCAAGACCCGGATGAAGACGGGCCCTGAGTACACCGAGCTGAAGTCGCTGGTGAGACGCGAGGGTCTGCACACGGTTTGCGAAGAGGCCGGCTGTCCTAACATCTACGAGTGCTGGGAGGACCGCGAGGCCACGTTCCTCATCGGCGGCGACCAGTGCACGCGGCGCTGCGACTTCTGCCAGATCGACACCGGCAAACCCGCCGAGTACGACACCGACGAGCCGCGCAGGGTCGCCGAGTCGGTCCAGCAGATGGGCCTGCGCTACGCCACCGTGACCGGCGTCGCCCGCGACGACCTGCCCGACGGCGGCGCGTGGCTGTACGCCGAGACCGCCCGGCGGATCCACGCGATGGTGCCCGGCTGCGGCGTCGAGCTGCTGGTGCCCGACTTCAACGGCGACCAGGCCCAGCTGGAGGAGGTCTTCTCCGCCCGGCCCGAGGTGTTCGCCCACAACATCGAGACCGTGCCGCGGATCTTCAAGCGCATCCGTCCCGCGTTCCGCTACGAGCGATCCCTGGAAGTGATCACCAAGGCCCGGCGTGCCGGTCTGGTGACCAAGTCCAACCTGATCCTCGGCATGGGCGAGGAGCGCGAGGAGGTCCTGCAGGCCATGCGCGACCTCCACGAGGCCGGGTGCGACCTGCTGACCGTCACCCAGTACCTCCGCCCCACCCCGCGCCACCACCCGGTGGACCGCTGGGTGAAGCCGGAGGAGTTCGTCGAGCTGCAGAAGGAGGCCGAGGCCATCGGCTTCGCCGGGGTCCTGTCCGGCCCGCTGGTCCGCTCCTCCTACCGCGCCGGCCGCCTGTACCAGCAGGCCATCGAGGCCCGTCAGCACGCCTGAGGCCGCCGTACGGCCCGCCGTACGGCCGGTGTGCCCGCCACACCGCACGGCCCGCCGTGCGCCCGCGTCGCCGCGTCCGCGGCGGCGCGGACGGGGGCCGGATCGGTCCACGGTCAGGTCACGTTTTCATCTCTTGCCCACTCGATTTGTATCCTTCATGACTATGGCGAAGAAGCCCGAAGACCAAGAGCGCCCGGGGCGCGTCAAGCAGCTCCGCATGATCGCTCAGATCATCAAGCAGGCCAACCCCAAGGGGATGCCGATCGTCTACGCGTCGGCGCTCGGCACGCTTGTGCTGTTCGTCGTGCTCGGGCTGGTCACGGGCTGGCTGCTGTACCTCATCCTCATCGGGGTGATGGCCGCCCTCATCGTCGGGCTGGTCGTCTTCGGCCAGCTCGCCCAGCGGGCGCAGTACTCCATGCTGCAGGGCCAGCCGGGCGCGGCCGCGGCGGTCCTGCAGAGCATGCGCGGCAACTGGGAGGTGACCCCGGCCGTCGCGGTCAACCGCGACCAGGACATCGTGCACCGCGCGGTCGGCTACCCCGGCATCGTCCTGATCTCCGAGGGACCGGGCACGCGGGTGCAGCGGATGCTCGTCGCGGAGAAGAAGCGCGTCCAGCGGGTCGCGCTCGACGTCCCCGTCTACGACATCCAGTCCGGTGACGGCGAGGGGCAGATCCCCATCGCCAAGCTGCAGCGGCACCTGATGAAGCTGCCGCGCAACCTCAAGAAGCCCGCCGTCTACGAGGTCAACAACCGGCTGAAGGCGCTCCCGCAGACGCTGCCGATGCCCAAGGGCCCGCTGCCGCGCGGCGGCCGGATGCCCCGCCCGAAGATGCGCTGACGGCGGGCCGATGGACCTCGCAGGGGTGGCGCGGCGCCGGGTGGACGCCGTCGGCACCTCCCGGGCCAACCGCGGCTGGTGGGACTCCGCCGCCGACGACTACCAGGCCGAGCACGGCGGGTTCCTGCGCGACGCGGGCTTCGTCTGGTGTCCGGAGGGCCTGGACGAGGCCGACGCGCGCCTGCTGGGCGACGTCGCGGGCAGGGACGTCCTGGAGATCGGCTGCGGCGCCGGGCAGTGCGGCCGGTGGCTGGCCGCGCAGGGCGCCAGGGTCGCCGCCTTCGATCTGTCCTTCCGCCAGCTCCAGCACTCCCGCCGGATCGACCTGGCCGGCGACGACGGCGGTGACCCCGGCGACGGCGGCGAGCCGCTGCCGGTGGTCCAGGCCGACGCCGAGGCCATGCCGTTCGCCGACGAGTCGTTCGACCTGGCGTGCTCGGCGTACGGCGCGCTGCCGTTCGTGGCCGACGCCGGGGCGGTGCTCCGCGAGGCCCGCCGGGTGCTGCGGCCCGGGGGACGCCTGGTCTTCTCGGTCAGCCACCCGGTCCGCTGGGCCTTCCCCGACGACCCGGGCCCGCGCGGCCTGACCGCCGACCGGTCCTACTTCGACCGCTCCCCCTACGTGGAGGTCGGCGAGGACGGGCGGCCGTCCTACGTCGAGCACCACCGCACGATGGCCGACTGGGTCGGGCACGTCGTCGCCTCAGGGCTGGTCCTGGAGGGCCTGGTGGAGCCGGAGTGGCCGGACGGCCACGAGCGCGAGTGGGGAGGCTGGAGCCCGCTGCGCGGCCGCCACCTGCCGGGGACCGCGATCTTCAGCTGCGCCCGGCCCGCCTGACCGCGCGCCGTACCCCCTTCCGGCGCGCCGTCCCCGCCGGCGCTCCTTCGGCGTCGCGCGCCGTACCCGCCCTCAGAAGGCCGCCGGCCTCGCGGCGGCGCGGATCTCAGGCTCGGGTCCCGGGCTCGGGCCCTGGGCTCGGGCTCGGGTCCCGGGCGATCTCAGGCGCGGGTCGCGGATGCGGGTCTCAGATGCGCACGACCACGGTGCCGGCCGCGCGGTCGTGCAGGCCGCGCTGGTCGCGGTCCCAGATCAGGGCCGGTACGGCCAGGCAGAGCAGCACGGTCCGCACCACCACGGGGAGGAAGGGCGGCCGCCCGCCGCCGAGCGTGGCGACCCGGATGTTGAGCAGGCGCATGCCGAGGGTCATGCCGGTGGTGCCGACCAGGAGGATGTACTCGGCCGCCAGGACCAGGAGCGGGACCCAGCTCCCCCGGACGGGGTCGATCCGCAGCAGCCCCTGGGTGATGGCCCAGGCGCAGATCAGCCAGTCGATCACCAGCGCGCCGAGCCTGCGTCCGAATCCGGCGACCGATCCGCCGCCGTGCTCGGGCAGACCGAGCCGCTCCCCCGGGTAACCGAGGTCGACGCCCGCCGACCGGACGCCGCCGAGCCACGTCTGGGTCCAGCGGGGTTGCCTGCTGTTCATGGCCCAACGGTATCCGCCCGCGCCGCCGCCCCCGAATCCGCCCGCGCCGGTTACCGGGACCGTACGGTGACCCGCCATCATTGGATGATCACTTCCGCCGAGCGCTCACCCCCCGGAGCCCCCAGTGTCCGACATGGACGACGTCGACGAGCGCTTCGCCGCCTGGCCGGCGGCGGAGCGCTGGCGGTCCACCGGCCCGACGTCGTGGAGCGGGTCCGCCTCGCCGTCCCGGAATGGTTCTCGGCGCCGGACGCCGGCCCATGAGACACCGGACGCCGGCCCATGAGACACCGGACGCGACGCTCCGGGACGTGAAACTCCGGCAAAGGTCGACGCATCCGCGCAACCGGGCGTATCCGGGCGGCTACCGTGGACGGAGGCCGTGCTTAACACGAGTGAAACAGTCGAGACACGGGGCAGTAACGGCACAGTCCTACCTTCGGCACTGTCAGCCCGTGTCCCTTGGGAGGTTCGCGTGTTCAACTCCGCCGACGACGTCCTGAATTTCATCAGGGACGAAGGCGTGCAGTTCGTCGACGTCAGGTTCACCGACCTGCCGGGGACGACGCATCACTTCACCTTCCCCGCGGAGAACTTCGGGGCCGGCGTCTTCACCGACGGTCTGATGTTCGACGGCTCGTCCATCCGCGGCTTCCAGGCCATCCACGAGTCGGACATGCTGCTGCTGCCCGACCCGTCCACCGCGGTCCTGGACCCCTTCCGGCAGCACAAGACGCTCAACATCAACTTCTTCGTGCACGACCCGCTGACGGGTGAGGCCTACAGCCGCGACCCGCGCAATGTGGCCCGCAAGGCGGAGGAGTATCTCAAGGGCACCGGCATCGCCGACACGGTCTACTTCGGCCCCGAGGCCGAGTTCTACATCTTCGACGACGTGCGGTTCGAGACGAGCGCCCACTCGAGCTTCTACCACATCGACTCCATCGAGGGCGCCTGGAACACCGGCAAGGCCCAGGACGGCGGCAACCTCGGCTACAAGCCGCGTTTCAAGGGCGGCTACTTCCCGGTGCCTCCGATGGACCACTTCACCGACCTGCGCTCGGAGATGGTGCGCCGCCTCATCGACGCCGGCGTCGAGGTGGAGATGCAGCACCACGAGGTCGGCACCGCCGGCCAGGCGGAGATCGACTTCCGCTTCGACACCCTGCTCAAGGCCGCCGACACGATGATGCTGTACAAGTACATCGTCAAGAGCACGGCGCAGGAGTACGGCCACACGGTCACGTTCATGCCCAAGCCGATCTTCGGGGACAACGGCTCCGGCATGCACTGCCACCAGTCGCTGTGGAAGGACGGCGAGCCGCTGTTCTACGACGAGGTGGGCTACGCCGGCCTGTCGGACACCGCCCGCTACTACATCGGCGGCCTGCTCAAGCACGCCCCGTCGCTGCTGGCCTTCACCAACCCGACGATCAACTCCTACCACCGCCTGGTCCCGGGCTACGAGGCCCCGGTCAACCTGGTCTACTCGCAGCGCAACCGCTCGGCGTGCATCCGTATCCCGATCACCGGGTCCAACCCCAAGGCCAAGCGCATCGAGTTCCGGGTGCCGGACCCGTCCTGCAACCCGTACTTCGCCTTCGCCGCCCAGCTCATGGCCGGTATCGACGGCATCCGCAACAAGATCGAGCCGGTCGAGCCGGTCGACAAGGACCTGTACGAGCTTCCGCCGGAGGAGGCCCGTGACATCCCGCAGGTGCCGGGGTCGCTGCCGGAGGTGCTGGCCGCGCTGGAGGCCGACCACGAGTACCTGCTGGAGGGCGGCGTGTTCACGCCGGACCTGATCGAGACCTGGATCGCCTACAAGCGGGAGAACGAGATCGACCCGCTGCGCCTGCGCCCGCACCCGCACGAGTTCGAGCTCTACTACGACGTCTGAGCCCCTGAGCCTCCGGCCCGCGTGAACACCGGCGGTCAAGCCGCCAGGGCACACAGGGCACTCATGCCTCCCGCGGAAGGCCGTCGACCGTCCCGCCATCGAGGGCACGCTCGACGGCCTTCCGCATGCGCTCCTCCCCCGACGGCATGAAGTGCGTGCGGGTCAGCAGCGTGAACCCGGGGCCCTCGTGGCCGAGGAACGCGGACAGCCCTGACCTCGCTACGGGTCAGAAGGCGTCCGGCCGGTGTCTCCTCTGTCCCGGCTCCAGATTTCGGTGCATCGAGGGAGGTCTTCGATGCCCCCGCCTTCAGGGATCAAACCCCAAAGGAAGGGGATCAGGTACCGAGGCGGTTCGCCCAGGAGGACGGTCAGCTCGTCCTCGGTGACGGTGAGGGTGAACGTCACACCCGGCCGCCCGGGGTTCCATCCCTGTTCGACGGCTCGCCGGATGCATCCGGCGACGAGGGCGGGGCGGACCGCGATCGTCCGTTCTCCGAGCCGGTTGTCCGGCCGGGCACAGGGAAGCGACACCACGAGGACACGCCCCGGCTCCACGGTCCGCTCAACGGTGACGGTGAGGGGACTCCAGCCGTTGCCTCGGCAGTAGGTGGGCTTGTGCCGGATGCGCCAGCGGAAGGCGGTGCCGTCGACGTCGATGAGCCGTGAGCCCTTCCTGGGCATCGCCACGGGCGCCTCCAGGCTTCCGTTCCGTCGCTGTTCCGTGGGAGCACCGGAAGCAGCGAGAAGTGACGCGGGACACCGGCAAGCGTAATCCCCGCTCATCCACATGATCGAGATGTTTTCCCAGGTGCCTGATCAGGCATCGGAGATCACCCGGATCTGCGAGGGCAGGGCACAACTCAGGGCACACGAGTGCGAGAGGCGGCGCAGGACGATGAGAGCCTGTGAGCAGTGAAAGTGCTGCTCACAGGCATGATGAGACGGCTGTCGCAGGTCAGGGCGGCTAGCCGGTCGGATCTACGGCGTCTGGCCGGTCGCGGGGCCCGGGGCCCCGCGCGAGGCCCCGGCGAGCGGATCGCCGGGGCGTCAGCGGGCGCCCGCCCTGCGCCGCCGGTAGGCCACGACGGCCGCGGCCAGCAGCGGCCCCCAGGCGACCAGGGGCGCGTAGCACACGACCAGGACCGGCAGCCCCGGCCCGCCGGGGGCGAGCAGCGGGTGGTCCGCCGGCGTCATCACGAGCCTGTTCACCATGACGACGCCCAGCAGCGTCGCCAGCACCGTGCCCGCCCAGGCGGGGATGAGCACGGCGCGCGGCGGCAGCGTCCGCCCTCCGAGCCAGGGAACCCACCGGGGGACGACCTCCCCCCACGGGCGGATGAGCCCGAGCGCCAGCAGGGCGAAGCCCTCGGACACGACGCACAGGGAGAGTATGTACAGCTTCTCGCCCGTGCCCATCTCCTCGGCCACGTAGCGCTTGACGCCCTCGCTCAGGCCGAGCGGGAACCCCGTCAGCATGGCGACGCGCCACAGGGTGGACGGCAGCGGCGCCAGCACCGACAGGTGGGTGACCCACCGCGCCCAGCGCTGCACCTGCCCGAAACGGACCTCACGGACCGCACGGACCTCGGGGCCCTCCGCCCGCCGGGCGGGCGCGCGGTGCTCTCCAGGGTGGACGGGGCGGGTGTCGTTCGGTGTCATGCATTCGATCCTGGCGGCGCGGCGCGGGCCGTACCTCGGCCGCGAGGACGGTTCCCGTCCTGCTCCCCGGGGAGCACGCTACCTCCGGGGGAGCAGTGGTTCCGGCGGACGGTCCCGCTGGCGGAGCAGCGGGTCCGGCCGGACGGACCCGCTGCTCCGGCCGTACGGGCCCACCGGCGGAGCGGCGGTTTCGGCGGACGGGCCCACCGGCGGAGCGGCTCTCCCCCGCGGATCGGCGGCCCCGCGCCCGTTCCCCGCACTCGCGGGGGTCCGCGGATCCGGGTTCTAAGCTGGGGTGATGCTCCCCCGCCCGCCGCTCTCCCGCAAGGCGCTGGACCCGCTGCTCGCCCTGTTCATGGTCCCCGTCCAGGTCGTCGGCGTGCACCTCGTCTCGGGACCGGTCTACGTGCTCGACGCCGGCGGCACGCCGGTCGAGCTGAGGAGCAGCGCGGTCGGCTGGTTCGCCCACGCCGTGGTGGTGCTGTCGGCGCTGGCGCTGTGGGTCCGCGGCCGGCGGCCGATCACGGCGCTCACCGTCACCGCCGGCCTGTTCGTCGTCTACGCGGCCGCCGGCCATCCCCTCGGGCCGATGGTGCTGCCGGTCATGATCTGTCTGTTCACCGTGGCCCTGTCGCTGCGGCACCGGCCGGCGGTGGCTTCGGTTCTCGCCGCGGTCGTCGCCGCCGGGGCGATCCGGCTGACCCCCCGGATCGTCGGCCTGTACGGCGACGCCGGCCGAGCCGCCGGCGCGCTCACCGGGCTCTACGCCTTCCTGGTCGCGGTCTTCGGTGGCGCGGTGCTGCTGGGCGAGGTGATCGGCCAGCGGCGGGCGGCCGCGGAGGCGCGGAACGCGGCGGCGGAACGCGAGGCGGAGCGCCGGGTCGGCGAGGAGCGGCTGCGCATCGCCCGGGAGCTGCACGATGTGGTCGCGCACAGCATGGCCGGCATCGCCGTGCAGTCCTCCGCGGTCCTGCGGATGCTCGGCGACCCCCCTCCCGAGGTGCGTGCCTCGCTGATGGAGATCCGCAAGGCCAGCAAGGACGCACTGGCGGAGTTGCGGGCCACCGTGGGCACGCTGCGCGACGGTGGCCCAGGGGACGCCGGTGACGCCGGCGACGCCGCGGGACCGGCCGCGCGGGGGCTGGACCGGCTCGACGCCCTCGTGACGGCCGTGCGCAACGCGGGCGTCCCGGTGGACCTCCACCGGATCGGGCCCGAGGCGCCGCTGCCGCCGCAGGTCGGCCACGCCGCCTACCGGATCCTGCAGGAGTCGCTCACCAACGTCCTGCGCCATGCCGGGCCGGACGCCGCCGCGACGGTCCGGGTGGAGTACGGCCCGGCCGGGCTGCGCCTGGAGGTGACCGACGACGGCCGGGGCCAGGCCGGCGAGCGGACCGGGCACGGCGGCCACGGCGGCCACGGCGGCCACGGCGGGCGGGACGGTCACGACGGGTACGGCGGTGACACCGGGTACGGCGGGCACGGCCTCGCCGGGATGCGCGAACGGGCCGAGGCGGTGGGCGGTTCGGTGGATGCCGGTCCGGCGCCCGGCGGGGGGTTCAGGGTGTCGGCGAGCCTGCCCGTCCCCGCGGCGCCCGCCGTACGGGACGCCGGGGGAGGCGGCGGAGGAGACGGCGGGAGGGGCCGCGGGAGGAACGGCGGGAAGAACGCTGGGATGAACGGCGGGGAGAGCGGCGTGAGGAACCGCGGGAGAAACGGCGGGGAGGCCGGATGATCCGGGTCGGGATCGCCGACGACCAGGCGCTGGTGCGGTCCGGGTTCCGCGCCCTTCTCGGCACCGAGCCGGGCATCGAGGTCGTCGGCGAGGCCGGGGACGGCGGCGCGGCCGTGGCGCTGGCCGGGGAGCTGCGCCCCGACGTGATGCTGATGGACATCCGCATGCCCGAGGTGGACGGCCTGACCGCCACCCGGCGGATCGCCGGCGATCCCGCGCTCGGCGGGGTCCGCGTCGTGATCCTGACGACGTACGTGGAGGACGCCAACATCTTCGCCGCGCTGCGCGCCGGGGCGAGCGGCTTCCTCGCCAAGGATGCCGAGCCCGAGGAGCTGGTGCACGCGATCCGGGTGGTGGCGCGCGGCGACGCGCTGCTGTCGCCCGGGGTGACCCGCCGGCTGGTGGCCATGTTCGCGCGGGTCCGTGAGCATCCGGAGGCCGACGCCTCCCCGGACGATCTGCGGGTGCTCACCGGCCGGGAACGTGAGGTCCTCGCGCTGGTCGCGGGGGGACTGTCCAACGATGAGATCGCGCAGCGGCTGGACATGCGCCCGCTGACCGCCAAGACCCACGTGAGCCGCGTGCTGGGCAAGCTCGGCCTGCGGGACCGCGCCCAGCTCGTGGTGGCGGCCTACGAGTCGGGCCTGGTGCGGCCCCGCCGGGGTGCCCTCCCGTCCTGACGGTGCGCGGGCCGGTCCCCGCCGGCTGCCGGTTCCCATCGGCTTTTGTCGGTCCCGTCGGCTGTACTGGTCCGGTGTCCGCACTCCGCACGAGGCCCGGGATACGGGACCTGGGATGCGGGCTCCCGGACGCGGGACCCGGATCCGGGATCCGGGCGCGGGTTTCGGACCCCGTCTGCCGGAGAGGGGTCGGACCACGCCTCCCGGAGAGGAACGAAAGGCTCACGACATGTCAGGTGACCCGGACGGCGACGACTTCCTCCGCCAGGCCGCTCCGTTCCGGCGCGAGCTGCTGGCGCACTGCTACCGCATGCTCGGCTCGGTGCACGACGCCGAGGACCTGGTCCAGGAGACCTACCTCCGGGCGTGGCGCTCCTACGACCGCTTCGAGGGGCGATCGTCGCTGCGCACCTGGCTGCACCGGATCGCCTCCAACGCCTGCCTGGACGCCCTGGAGAGCCGGAACCGCCGGCCGCTGCCCACCGGCCTGGGCGGCCCCGCCGATCCCGGTGACGCCCTCGTGCGGCGGCCGGAGGTGCCGTGGCTGGAGCCGGTGCCCGACGCCCTGGCCGGTGTCCCGGCGGGCGTCGGGGCCCGCGTCCCGGCGGGCGCGGCCCCGGCCGATCCCGCCGCGGTCGTGACCTCGCGCGAGAGCGTCCGGCTGGCGTTCGTCGCCGCCCTCCAGCACCTGCCGCCCCGGCAGCGGGCCGTGCTGATCCTGCGCGACGTACTGAGCTGGCGGGCGGCCGAGGCCGCCGAGACACTCGGCACGACGACGGCGGCGGTCAACAGCGCCCTGCAGCGTGCCCGTGAGCGGCTCGGTCAGGTGGCGCCGTCCGAGGGCGGGACCACCGAGCCGGCCGAGCCGGACGAGCGCGAGCTGCTCGACCGTTACGTCGCGGCGTTCCAGGCCAAGGACGTCCCGGCCATCGTGGAGCTGCTCACCGCCGAGGCCGTCTGGGAGATGCCGCCCTTCACCGCGTGGTACCGCGGGCGCGCGGCCATCGCCCGGCATCTGGCGACGCGGTGCCCGGCCGGCCCCGGAGACCTCCGGCTGCTGCCGGTCGGGGCGAACGGCCAGCCGGGGTTCGCGATGTACCTGCGGGACGACGGCGGGTACCGGCCGTTCGGCATCCAGGTGCTCACCCCCACCGCGTCCGGTGTCGCGCACGTGGCCGTGTTCTTCGGTCTCCGGCTCTTCACGACGTTCGGCCTGCCACCGCGCCTGCCCGCGACCCCGCCGGTTCCTCCCCCGCCGGTCTCTCCCCCGCGCTCCGCGCCTCCTTCCCCGGTTACGACGGGCCGGTGAGCCCGGTCCCGGCAGGCCGGTGAAGGCGAGGACCGAGCGCGATCGGCGGGTGAATTAGGCAGAATTGACCTGACTTGCGCCGAGGAGCGGGGGTGAGCGGGATGGCACGGGTCTCGCGGAACGACCCGGAGAGCCGGGCCATCGGGGACGCTGGGGACGCTGGGGACACGGCACGGTCCGGGGACGGCACCGGCCGCCGCGACCCGGCGGCCTCGGAGGGCCCGAGGACCGGGAGCGGCCCGGACCGGAGCCGCAGGCGGGCGGTCACGGCGGGCGCGGCCGTGCTCGCGGGGGTCCTGGTGGTCGCCGGCGGCTCCGCGCCGCTCCTGCCGGCGGCCCTGAACCGGGTGACGGCCATCGCCTTCGCGATCGAGGCCGGAGGTCACCAGCCGGGCTGGTCCGGCGGCTCGATCCCCTACTCCTGGGGCGGCGGCCACGACACCGCCCCCGGTCCCTCCTACGGCACCTGCCAGGGCTACACCGGCCGGATCCGGCCCTGCCCGGCCACCGCCACCCTGGGCCTCGACTGCTCCGGGCTGGCCCGGTGGGTCTACCACCTGGCCTACGGCCGCGACGTCCTGGGGCCGGGCAACACCGACGATCACGTCAGACGGCTCACCAAGGTGCCGGCCGGCCAGGCCCGCCCCGGTGACCTGGTGTTCTACGGCAAGATCGGCAAGCGTACGGTGAAGACGCACCACGTCGGCGTCTACATCGGCGGCGGCGAGATGGTGAACGCGCTCCGGACCGGCACCGAGGTGCGGATCGACCCGGTCAGCGCCGTCAAGGACTTCGCCGGCTACTTCCGGTACCTTCCGGCCTTGGGCCCCGAGGCGATCCCCCAGGCCGCCGCCGTGGACCGTTCCGCCCGCCATGACCGTCCGGACGTCCTCTCGCTACGGTGAGGGTCCGTGAAGATCTCAGGAGCCCCCATGCGCCTCGGCGTCATGTTCGACCGCGATCTCCCCCCGGAGTCGCTCATCCCCTTCTGCCGCCACCTCGACGCCACGGAGGTGGACGACGTCTGGGTGGTGGAGGACCTCGGCTGGACGGGGGCGATCTCCTCGGCCGCCACCGCGCTCGCCGTGACCTCGCGGGTCCGGGTCGGCATCGGGATCACCCCGGCCCCGCTGCGCAACCCGGTCCTGCTGGCCATGGAGCTGGGCAACCTGGCGCGCATGCATCCGGACCGGCTCGCCGCCGGGATCGGCCACGGCGTCCAGGACTGGATGCGTCGGGCGGGCGCGGCGGCTCCCTCGCCGCTGGCGTTGCTGGAGGAGACCATCGTGGCGGTCCGGGCGCTGCTGCGCGGGGAGACGGTCACCACGCGGGGCCGGGCCGTACGGCTCGACGGGGTACGGCTGGTGCACCCGCCGGCGGTGCCTCCTCCGGTGCTCGCCGGGGTGCTGGGACCGCGCTCGCTGGAGCTGTCCGGGCGGGTGGCGCAGGGCACGATCCTGCCGGAGGGGTTCGGCCCCGAGCGGATCGCCGGGGCCCGCGAGCTGATCGGCGCCGGCGGGCGCGGGCGGGCCCTCCCCGCCCCGGGCTGCGGCGTGTCGGCGCCCGGTGGAGGCGGGTCGGCTCCCGGCGGCCCGGACGGCGAGCGCGGATCGGCCGGTGGCCCGGACGGCGGCCACGGCCCGGACGGCGGCCACGAGGTGGCGGTGTTCACCCACCTGTACGTCGACGACGACCCCGCCCGGGTCCGCGAGGCCGTCCGGCCCTCCGCCGTGGAGACGGGGTCGTTCCTGGGAGTCGCCCCGGACGAGGTGCCGATGGCCGCAGGCACGGCGAAGACGGCCGCCGCGCACGTCAGGGCGCTGTGGGCGGCGGGGGCCGGCACGGTGGTGCTCCGCCCGGTCGGCGACGAACCGCTCCTTCACGTCGACCGGATCCTGGCGGCGCTGCGCGACGGCTGACCCGCCCGGCTCCGGCCGTGCCGGCCCTACCCGGAGCGGCGGTCGCGCAGGCCGGTCAGGCGGCGCAGGACGTCCCACCAGAAGGACGCGCCGAACAGCAGGGCGATCACGGTGATCAGGTATCCGGGCCAGTGGCCGGGGCTGATCAGCCGGTCCCACCACGAGGCGCCGTTCCAGTTGAAGGAGGGGTCGCGCTCGCCGTCCGGGGGGATCGTCACGCTCACCAGGGAGTGATCGAAGATCTTGACCAGCGCCGGCGAGCTGAACGCCTCGGTCACGCAGTCGTACGGCTCGGCGGTGCCGGACACGGCGCACTTCTCCCGCAGCGCCGCGAGGCCCTCGCCGCCGCCCCCGGCGATGGCGGCCACCCCGGCCCGGTAGGCGTTGTCGCGCAGCAGGGTCTTGCCGTACTCCAGGGAGTCCATGCCGAACACCAGCGTCAGCGCCAGCGCGAGGACGAAGATCACCCATTTGACGTAGCGGCGGTACAGCCCGGACAGCCGTTCCATCTCGCCGTCGAACCAGTTCTCCACGCCCTTGCGGAACCTGCCGAGGTCGCGCTGGGCGCTCTCCCAGACGCCCCGCAGGTGGCCGGCGAGCGGGCTGCCGATGGCCTCCAGCTTGGCGAGCAGGCCCTCGACCCCGCCCTCCTCGGCGGCGACCAGCTCCATCACCGCGCCGGAGAACCGCTCCGGCGGGATGTCGGAGATGCTGGTCCGCTCCCCCTTGGGGTGGTCGATCTCGCGCAGCCGCTCGTACAGGCGCTCGGTCATGTCCACCCGCGGGGCGGGCACGGGATCGGCGTCGGACGCCGGATCGCCGGCGGGGACGGCACCGGTGGCGGACGCGGGACCGTCGGACGTGAGGTCGTCGGACGGGACACCGGCGGATGCGACGCCGGCGGGCATGAGGCCGTCGGGCGCGGGGGCGGCCGTGGACCCGGGGTCGGCGGGCACCGGCTCGACCACCGGCGGCGCGGGCTCCGCCTCGTGGCGGGGGCGCGGGTCGGAACCGGAGAACGGCAGCCGGGCGAAGACGTCCGTCACCTTCGCCGGAACCCACGACCGGCCGTCTCCCCGGGCGCCGTCCAGGGTGTCGCGGAGATAGGCCCACAGGAACTTGCTACGGATGCCGAAAAGCCGGACGAGGGCCTCGTTGGCCCCGCTCACCATGAGCGAGAGGAACAGGAAGGCAAGCACCAGGCCGATGGCCAGGTCGATGTACACCGATATCAATATGGATCACCCGCACCGTTGATACACGCCCGTCCCATCGGGCGCAACGGGATCGGCGAAAGAGACGGGGACGGGCATGACGGACCCCCGCGCCACGACGCCCTCCCGGAGCGGCCCGCGGCCCAGATTCCACGGCCCACGAGCCACGAGCCGGGGTCCGGGGGTCCGGGATCTGCGGACTGAGGTCCCGGTGCCCGGCGGCGCCGGTCAGTCCTCGTAGAAGGCCCGTTCCATGACGCGCCGGGCGCGGCGGGTGACGCGGCGGTAGTCCTCCATGAAGTCCTGGGTGCCGTCCGGCGGATAGCCCAGGGCCTGGGAGATGAGCGCGCGCTCCCGGCCGTCCACCGGGATGGAGTCGGCGGCCCTGCCCCTGACCAGGACGATGGCGTTGCGGACGCGCGAGGCGAACCGCCACGCCTCGGCGAGCGCGGCCTCGTCGTCGGCCGCCAGCAGATCCTCGGCGACGGCGGCGCGCAGCGTCTCCAGGGTGCGGGTGGTCCGCAACGACGGCAGCCGCCCGGCGTGGCGGAGCTGGAGGAGCTGGGCCACCCACTCCACGTCGGACAGCCCGCCCGGACCGAGTTTGGTGTGCAGGGCCGGGTCGGTGCCGCGCGGCAGCCGCTCGGCCTCCATGCGGGCCTTGAGCCTGCGGATCTCCAGCACGGCGGTGTCGGGGATGCCGCCGGCCGGGTAGCGCAGCGGGTCGGCCAGCTCCAGGAACGCCTCGCCGAGCGACGCGTCGCCGGCCGAGAACCTGGCCCGCAGCAGCGCCTGCGACTCCCACGGCGACGACCAGCGCCGGTAGTAGGCGGCGTAGGAGGCGAGGGTGCGCACCAGCGGTCCCTGGCGGCCCTCGGGGCGGAGGTCGGGGTCGACGATCAGCGGCGGGTCGGGGGCGGGCAGCGCCAGCAGGCGGCGCAGCTCGTTGGCCACCGCGTGGGCGGCGTCGGCGGCGTCCCGCTCGGCGACGCCTTCCAGGGGAGAGTGGACGAACATCACGTCCGCGTCGCTGCCGTAGGAGGGCTCGGCGCCGCCGAGGCGGCCCATGGCGATCACCGTGAACGCCGTGCCCAGCGGGGCGCGCCGTTCCATCCCGACCTTGTCGATCGCGGCGTCCAGCGCGGACTGGAGGGTGGCGTCGTTCAGCGCCGACAGCGCGTGGCCGACCCGTTCGACGTCGAGGTGACCGGTGAGGTCGGCGACGGCCGTGCGGAACAGCTCGCGGCGGCGCAGCCCGCGCACCGCGGCGACCGCGTTCTCGGCCGTCGCCTGGCGGCCCGCCGTGGCCCGCGCCTCCGACAGCAGCGCCTCCGGGGGGCGGGGGGCCAGTTCGGCGTCCGAGCCGAGCATCGCCACCGCCTCGGGGGCGTTCAGCAGCAGTCCGGTGGCGTAGCGGCTGGTGCCCAGCAGCCGGGCGAGCCGTTCGGCCACCGCGGTCTCGTCGCGCAGCAGCCGCAGGTACCACGGGGTGGTGCCGAGTTCGTCGGAGACCTGCCGGAAGCCCAGGAGCCCGGCGTCGGGGTCGGGGGCGTCGGCGAACCAGCCGAGCATGACCGGAAGCAGGGTCCGCTGGATCGCCGCGCGGCGGGAGACGCCGCTGGTGAGGGCGCTGATGTGGCGCAGCGCCCCGGCGGGGTCGGTGTAGCCGAGCGCCTCCAGTCTCGCCTGGGCCGCGGCGGCCGACAGCCGGGCCTCGGACTCGGGCAGCCGGGCCACGGCCGGCAGCAGCGGCCGGTAGAACAGCTTCTCGTGCAGCCGCCGCGCCTCCATGGCGTGCCGCCGCCAGCGGGCGGTGAACGCCTCCACCGGGTCGCCCGTCATACCCAGTGCCCGGCCCAGCCGCCGCAGGTCGGCGGGGTCCGCGGGCACCACGTGGGTACGGCGCAGCCGATGGAGCTGGAGAAGGTGCTCGACCCGGCGCAGGAACGCGTACGCCTCGGCGAGGGCCTTGGCGTCGTCGCGGCCGACGTAGCCGCCGCGCGACAGGGCGGCGAGCGCGGGGAGCGTGGCGCGCCGGCGCAGCAGCGGGTCCAGGCGGCCGTGGACGAGCTGGAGGAGCTGGACGGCGAACTCGATGTCGCGCAGCCCCCCGGGCCCCAGCTTGATCTGGCGTTCGGCGGCCTCGCCGGTGTCCCTGCGGACGTGGTCCTCGACCCGGCGGCGCATGGACTGCACGTCCTCGACGAACTTCTCGCGGGTGGCGGCCTGCCAGACCATCTCGTTCGCCGCTCCGACGTACCGCTCGCCGAGCTCGGTGTCGCCGGCGACCGGCCGGGCCTTCAGCAGTGCCTGGAACTCCCAGGTCTTGGCCCAGCGCCGGTAGTAGGCCAGATGGCTGGCGAGGGTGCGGACCAGCGGGCCGGCCTTGCCCTCGGGGCGCAGCGCGGCGTCCACCTCCCACAGCGCGCCCTCGGGGGTGGTGGTCGAGCAGGCCCGCATCATGCCCTGGGCCAGGCGGGTGGCGAGCCGGAGCGCCTCGGTCTCGTCGCCGCCCTCCTCGGCCGGTTCTGCGACGAAGACGACGTCGACGTCGCTGATGTAGTTCAGTTCGCGGGCGCCGCACTTGCCCATCCCGATGACGGCCAGCCGTACCGCGTCCGCGCCGGGGTGCTCGGCCCGCGCGACGGCGAGGCCCGCCTCCAGCGCGGCCCCGGCCAGGTCGGACAGCTCGGAGGTGACCTCCGCGAGGGAGGCGGCACCGGTGACGTCCCGGGCGGCCAGATGGAGCAGCCGGCCGCGGTAGGCGACGCGCAGCGCCGACAGCGTCTCGGTGCCGTGCCCGTCGGCGCGGGGCCGGGGATCGCCGGGGTCGGCGCCGACCGCGCGCAGCAGCCCGGCCCGCAGGTCCCGGGAGGCGGGGCGCCGTACGGCCCGCTCGTCGGCGAGGAGGGCGAGGTGCTCGGGGTGCCTGACCAGGTGGTCGCCGAGGGCGGCGCTGACGCCGAGGACGCCGAGCAGCCGCGCGCGCAGGCCTGGGTCGGCGCGGAGCGCGCCGAGGACGCCCGGACCGCCGGAACCGCCGGGGCCTCCCGGGCCGCGCGGACCGCCGGGACCTGCGGAGCCTCCCGGACCGCCGGGATCACCGGGATCACCGGGATCACCGGGGCCGCCCGGCTCGGCGAGGTCGCCGGGGTACCGCTCGACGAGCCGGGTGAGGGAGGTCAGGGCCAGGTCGGGGTCGGCCGTGCCGACCAGGGCGTCGAGCAGCTCCAGGTCACCGGCCGCCTCGGGACCCAGCTCGGCGAGCAGCCGCTCGGCCCTGGCTCCGTCGGCGAAGCCGAGCCGGGCCAGCCGCCCGGCGGTCGTCTGCATGCGGGGCACGGTCTCCACCGACCCTCCGTCGTCTCACGGTCACGAGTCGTCTATCACGGTCACGGGTCGTCTTCACGGGCATGAGTCGTCTTCACGGTCACGGGCGCGGGTGACGCCCTGTCGGCCCGCTCCGGCGGCCGGAGACGCGCGGCGGTGGCCTTCAGGACCTCATGACCGGATCCTACGGCGCGGCGCGGCGGGTCTCCGATGCCGTTTTCCCGACGACCCGTGATGGCCGGGCGATGACCGGGGTGGCACACTGGCCGGAACCCCGAAAGGCCGAGGAGAGCGTGGTGAGCCGGTGAGCCCTGTCAGTCCCGTCTTCGGCGAGGTCGCGGTCCCCGGCGGCGCGCTGCGCGTCGCGCGGTTCGGCACCGGGCCACGCGTGATCGTGGCGGTGCACGGCATCACCGCCTCCCTCATGTCCTGGGGCGCCGTCGCCCGGCGGCTGCCGGCCGACTGGTCGCTCGTCGCGATGGATCTGCGCGGCCGCGGCCACAGCGCCGGACTGCCGGGCCCGTACGGCCTGCGCCGCCACGCCGAGGACGTGAACCTGGTGGCCGACTCGGTGGGCGCGGCACGGGACATCGTGCTGACCGGCCATTCGATGGGCGCCTACGTCGCCGCCCTCGCCGCGGCCGGTCGCGACTACGCGAAGGTCGTGCTGATCGACGGCGGGCTGCCGCTGCCGCAGGCCCCGGGCGCCGACCCCGACGCGGTGCTCGCCGCCACGCTCGGCCCGGCCCTCGCCCGGCTGGAGCAGACCTTCCCGAGCGTCGAGGCGTACGTGGACTTCTTCCGCGCCCACCCGGCCTTCGCCGGCGCCTGGCGGCCGGAGGTGGAGGAGTACGTCCGCTACGACGCGACCGGCCCGGAGGGGGCCGTGCGCTCACGGGTCCGGGCGGAACCGGTCCGTCAGGACGGTCGGTGGCTGCTCACCGAGGGCGGGGCGATCGGCGACGCGCTGCGCGCGGTGCGGTCGCCGCTGTCACTGCTGCGGGCGCCGCGCGGGCTGCTGGACCAGCCGGTCGGCATGCTGCCCGAGGAGGTCGCGGCCGTCTGGGCCGGGCGGCTGCCCGGACTGCGCGACGAGGTGGTCGACGACTGCAACCACTACACGATCCTGTTCGACGACCGCTGCGCCTCGCTGGTCGCCGACAGGCTCACCGGCTGACCGCCGCCGGCCGCCCGCCGCGACGGCGGACGGCGGGCGGCCGGCCCGGAGAACCGGACGGCCCGGAGAACCAGGCGGTACGGAGGGTCGGCCGGTCCGGGAGGCCGGGCGTTACAGCGGGCGGGTCAGGCGGGAGCGATCCAGGTGGCCTTGGCGGAGGCGACCAGGGTGCCGTCCACCTCGTACACGGCGCTCTCGCCGAAGAGCTTGCGGCCCTCGCGACCGGTGGCGCGGGCCACCACGGAGTAGGTGCCGCCGGGGTAGACGCGGCGGTGGACCCGGGCGGTGAGGCGGCCGAGCAGGGCGAACTCACCGGGCTTGAAATGCGCCCAGCCGGTGGCGCAGTCGAGCGCGGCCCAGATGACCGCGTCGGGGACGGAGCCGTCGGTGTCGGCGACGGTCATCGGCACCCGCCAGCCCGCGGCCACCAGGCCGGTTCCGGCCACCGGGCCGGGGAAGATCCGCAGGCCGTCGCCGGGAGTGCGCAGGCCGCAGGAGAAGCACCCGGGGAAGGCGTGGGCGGTGAAGCCGGCGAAGCCGGTCTCGGCGAGGGCCGCCTTGTTGAACGGCACGAAGTCCGGGGCGTCGAGCTCCTCGGCGACGGAGATGGCCTCCACCAGGAGGGCGCCGTCGCGGGTGAGGGTGGCGGTGCCGGCCAGGTGACGCAGCTCCAGCTCGGTGTCGAGCGGGGTGGGCGCGTGCAGCGTGACCTCGACGGCCGAGTCGTGCCGGGCGCCGTACGACGCCTCGGTGACCGTACCCGCGATCCATCCGCCGTTCGCGGTGCCCTCCGGCCCGCGGAAACGCGCCGGAACGGTCAGCACGGTCTGCAGCTCGGCAGCCGTCGTCATGCCGCACCTCCTAGTCGCCTTCACGGCGATTGGTTCGTTAACAAATCGTTTTAAACGGACCGACCGATTTTACCGGAGTCATCGCGCACCTGCCGAATCAGGGGTCCGCGACGTCCCGCCGGTCACGGGAGCCCCGGCCGCGGGGCGACCGGCCGGCCTCGTCCGGAAGACGCGGATCGCGGCGGCGCGGGACGGTAAGGATAGGGCACCGCGGGGCTTTCCCGCGGCCGGATTCCGCGCTTCGGTAAGATATGCTGCCCGTCACCGTCGCCTCCCCATGCCCTGGTTTGTACCGGTTAGTCCGGCAGGCGGCCGGCTGATCCCGCGGGTCGTGTCACCGGTTCCCGCGGACGGGGACGGCGCCGGTCACGCGACGGCGGCACGGTGACGAGTCCGGCGCGCAAAAGCTGGGCCCGGCGTGAGGAAAGGGTGTCAGATGGCGCACTGCGACGACGCTGAGCGCGGGCCGGTGAGAGCGTCCGGCGCCCGGGTGTTCACCGCCGACGACGAGGTCGGCAAGGACCTCGCGGTGGTGGACTGGCAGGCGACGCCCCTCGGGCCGCCGGGGGGGTGGCCGCAGAGCCTGCAGACGGCGGTGAGCATCCTGCTGTCGTCCCGGTTCCCCATGTGGATGGCGTGGGGACCGCGGCTGACGTTCTTCTGCAACGCCGCCTACCGCCGCGACACCCTGGGCCGGAAGTATCCGTGGGCGCTGGGCCGGCCGGCCGGCGAGGTGTGGGCGGAGATCTGGGGCGACATCGGCCCGCGGATCGACACCGTGCTGGCCACGGGGAAGTCGACCTGGGACGAGTCCCTGCTGCTGTTCCTGGAACGGGACGGCTATCCGGAGGAGACCTACCACACGTTCTCCTACAGCCCCCTCAGGGACGACGCCGGCGCGGTGGTCGGCATGCTGTGCGTCGTCAGCGAGGACACCGAGCGGGTCATCGGCGAGCGGCGGATGGCGACGCTGCGGGACCTCGGCTCCGACCCCAGCGTGGTCCGCACCGAGCAGGAGATGCTGGCCTTCGCCTGCCGCCAGCTCGGCCGCAACCCGCACGACCTTCCCTTCACGCTGACCTACCTGCTCGACGACGACCGCGCGCGGCTGGCGGGGACGACCGGGATCCCCGCCGGGCACCCCGCCGCCCCGGAGACCCTGCCGGTCGGCGATCCTCAGGGGGTGTGGCCCACGGCGGCGCCGACCCGGGGGGAGCCGGCGCTCGTGGCGCTCGACGGCGACCCGTTCACCGGCCTTCCCTCCGGGGGCTGGCCGGATCCGCCCACGCACGCGCTGGTGGTGCCGCTGCTGCAGCAGGGCGGCGCGCCGTACGGATTCGTGGTGGCCGCACTCAACCGGTACCGGCCCCTGGACGACGCCTACCGCGGGTTCATCGAGCTGGCCGCGGGACACGTCGCGGCGGGGATCGCGAGCGCCCGCAGCTACCAGGCCCAGCAGCGGCGGGCCGAGGAGCTGGCCGAACTCGACCGGGCGAAGACCGTCTTCTTCTCCAACATCAGCCACGAGTTCCGCACGCCCCTGACACTGATCATGGGGCCGGTGGAGGAGCTGCGTACCAGCCTGCAGGGAGCCGACGCGCAGGTGCGCGAGGAGCTGGAGGCCATCCGCCGCAACGGCCTGCGGCTGGGCAAGCTGGTCAACACCCTCCTGGACTTCTCCCGCATCGAGGCGGGCCGGATGCAGGCCCGCTACGAGCCCGTCGACCTGGCCGCGGTCACCGCCGAGCTGGCCAGCCTCTTCCGTTCCGCCGTGGACAGGGCGGCCCTTTCGTTCCGGGTCGACTGCGCCCCCATGGACGAGCCGGTGTACATCGACCGCGGCATGTGGGAGAAGGTGGTCCTCAACCTCCTCAGCAACGCCCTGAAGTTCACCTTCGAGGGGTCGATCGGCGTCACGGTGCGCGAGGAGGACGGCCACGCGGTGGTGACCGTCGCCGACACGGGCATCGGCGTCCCGGCCGAGGAGGTGCCGCGGCTGTTCGAGCGGTTCCACCGCATCGAGAACGCCCGGTCGCGGTCCAACGAGGGGAGCGGCATCGGGCTGGCCCTCGTCCAGGAACTGGTCGGCCTGCACGGCGGCACCATCGTCGCCGACAGCACCGAGGGTGAGGGCACCCGCTTCACCATCCGCCTGCCGTTCGGCTCGGCGCACCTGTCCCCGGAGACGATCGGGACGGTCGCCGACCCCGCCGCCGCGGGCTCCGCCGCCGCCGACCCCTACGTCCAGGAGGCGCTGCGCTGGCTGCCGGAGGACGACGCCGCGCTCGCCGGGGACACCGCGGACGCGTCGCCCCAGGACTCCTACGCCGCCCCCGCCGCGGGCCCGGCCGTCCCGGCGCGCGTGCTGGTCGCCGACGACAACGCCGACATGCGCGGCTATCTCGTCCGCCTCCTCAGGGGCGCCGGATATCTCGTCAGCACCGCGGGCGACGGGATGGAGGCCCTGGACGCCATCCGGGCCGACGCCCCCGACCTCGTGGTCAGCGACGTGATGATGCCCCGCCTGGACGGCCTGGCCCTCGTCTCGGCGCTGCGGAGCGACCCGCGCACCGCGGCCGTCCCCGTGCTGCTGCTGTCGGCGCGGGCGGGCCAGGAGGAGTCCATCGAGGGCCTGCAGGCCGGGGCCGACGACTACCTGGTCAAGCCGTTCGCCGCCGCGGAGCTGCTCGCCCGGGTGCGGGCCAACATGGAGATGGCGCGCCTGCGCCAGCACCAGGCCCGCTGGCGCACCGCGCTGGTGGACTCCCTGCAGGAGGCGTTCTTCGTCTGCGACGAGGACGGCGCCGTCGTCGAGATCAACAACGCGTTCACCGACGTCCTCGGCTACGGCCCGGAGGACCTGCCCTACGCGGCCGTCCACCCGTGGTGGCCCGACGCCGACGCCGACCCGGAGGCCCACCGGCAGGTGGCCGAGGCCTTCTCCGACCTCCTCGGTCACGACAAGGGCGGCTACACCATCCCCGTCATCCACCGTGACGGGCACCGGGTGTGGGTCAGCGCCAGCTTCAACCACGCGCAGGACCCCGACACCGGGCGCCGCGTCGTCGTCGGCACGTTCCGCGACGTCACCGCCGAGCACTACGCCATCCAGCGGGAGAGCGCCCTCGCCTCCCTGAGCACGGCCCTGTCCCGGGCCGTGAGCCTGCCCGAGGCGCTGGCCGGCGCCCTGCGGGAACTGCACGACCTGTGGCGTGCCCGGTGCGTGCTGGCCGCCGTCTTCGTCGGCGACGAGCCCGTCCTGACCGCCACCGACGAGTCGCTGAGCTGGCACGGGCTCTCCGCCGAGTACCGCCGGGCGCTCACCGGCCTGCGGGAGCGGTCCCCCCTGGCCCCCGTCGCCGACCGCACCGGGATGGGCGTCCTGCTGGAGCATCCCGACGGCCCGCTGGCGCTCTGGGTCGACCTGGGCGGCCACCGGCCCTTCACCGGCGAGGACCAGCTGCTGCTGTCGCTGCTGGCCGGGTATCTCGCCCAGGGACTCGTCCGCGCCCACCAGATCGACCAGCAACGCGAGACGGCGATCGCGCTGCAGCGCGCCATCCTCGGCCCGGCCCGGCTTCCCGAGGGGTTCGCCGTCCGCTACGAGCCCGCCAGCCGCCCCCTGGAGGTCGGCGGCGACTGGTACGACACCATCACCCTGCCCGACGGGCGCATCGGCATCGTCGTCGGCGACTGCGTCGGGCACGGCGTGGAGGCCGCCGCCGTCATGGGGCAGCTGCGGAGCGCGTGCCGCGCGCTGCTCCTGCAGGACGCCAGCCCGGCCCGCACCCTCATGGCCCTGGACCACTTCGCCGCAGGCGTCCCCGGTGCGAGGTGCACCACCGCCTTCTGCGGCGTCCTCGACCCCGAGACGGGGCTCCTGACCTACTCCAGCGCCGGGCACCCGCCGGGCATCCTCGCCCACCCCGACGGCACCACCCATCTGCTCGACGGCGGGCGCTCCATCCCCCTGGCCGCCCGGCCGGGCAGGACCCGCCCCGAAAGCGAGACGGTCATCCCGGCGCGGGCCACGCTCATGCTGTACACCGACGGCCTGGTCGAGCGTCGCCGCCACCCGCTGGACGCGGGCATCGACCGGGCCAGCCGGGCCGTCCAGGACGGCCGGGACGTCGCCGTCGACGACCTCGCCACGCAGGTGATGAGCCACCTGGCGCCCGCCGGCGGCTACAACGACGACGTCGCCCTGCTGCTCTACCGCCATCCCACTCCGCTGGAGATGACCTTCCCCGCCGAGTCGTCCCAGCTCGCCCCCGTCCGCAGGGCTCTGCGGAACTGGCTCACCCAGTGCGACCTGCCGGCCCAGACCATCCAGAACGTCCTGGTCGCCGCCGGTGAGGCGTGCGCCAACGCCATCGAGCACGGCCACCGCCACGCCCCCGGCGACATCGTCCGGCTGCGGGCCGAGGCGTTCGTCGACAACCTGCGCCTCACCGTCGCCGACAGCGGCCGATGGAAACTCCCTCGGCCCGAGGCGAACGCCCATCGCGGCCGCGGCGTCGCTCTGATGCGCGCCATGATGCAGCAGGTCACCATCACGCCCGGCCCCTCCGGCACCACCGTCGACATGCTCATGAGGATCGCCTGATGACCACGCCCCTTACCCTCACCCCCGGACACCGCCCGGACGGGGTCGCGCTCCTGACCGTCGCCGGTGAGATCGACATGAGCAACACCGACGTCCTCGCCGCCGCCCTCGACAGCGCCCCGGGCCCGCTGGTCCTCGACCTGACCGACGTCGAGTATCTCGACAGCGCGGGCCTGAGCGTCCTGTTCACCCACGCCGACCGCATCACGGTCATCGCCAACGACCTGCTG
Source organism: Streptosporangium sp. NPDC048047 (assembly GCF_040653115.1). Classification (NCBI taxonomy): domain Bacteria; kingdom Bacillati; phylum Actinomycetota; class Actinomycetes; order Streptosporangiales; family Streptosporangiaceae; genus Streptosporangium; species Streptosporangium sp. NPDC048047. The sequence goes on from NZ_JBEZNH010000033.1 coordinate 34,954, forward strand.
TCGCCCGTCCTGACCATCTCGGGGCTCGCCGAGCTCGCCACCGTCCACGACGGGGAGCCCGGGTAGACGTCCGAGGAGGCTCGGGCGGACACGTGTGAGGGGGCCCGGCCGGCGCCGTACGAGAGGTCCGGGTACGCGTGGGAGGGGTCCCGGCCGGGCACTGCCGGCCGGGCTCACGCGGGGCGGTTCGCGGTCTTCCGGAGCGGGGAGCCCGGCGGGTCAGAGCACCGGCAGGTAGCGGCCCAGCTCGAACTCGGTGACCTGGCGGCGGTAGTCGCGCCACTCGGCGCGCTTGTTGCGCAGGAAGTAGTCGAAGACGTGCTCGCCGAGGGTCTCGGCGACCAGCTCGCTGTGCTCCATGACCGAGATGGCCTCGTCCAGCGACTGCGGCAGCGGGCGGATGCCCAGCGCCCGGCGCTCGGCCGAGGTCAGCGCCCAGACGTCGTCCTCGGCGCCGGGAGGCATCTCGTAGCCGTCTTCGATGCCCTTCAGGCCGGCGGCCAGGATCACCGCGAAGGCGAGATAGGGGTTGCAGGCCGAGTCCAGGGAGCGGAACTCGATGCGGGTCGAGCCGCCCTTGTGCGGCTTGTACATCGGCACCCGCACCAGGGCCGAGCGGTTGTTGTGGCCCCAGGAGATGTAGCTGGGCGCCTCGCCGCCGGCCCCGGCGATCGCCTCGGCGCCGCCCCACAGCCGCTTGTAGGAGTTGACCCACTGGTTGCACACGGCGGTGATCTCCGCGGCGTGCGCGAGCAGACCGCCGATGAACGAGCGGCCGATCTTGGAGAGCTGGTACTCCGCGCCGGGCTCGTAGAAGGCGTTGCGGTCCCCCTCGAACAGCGACATGTGGGTGTGCATGCCGGAGCCCGGCTGCTCGGTGAAGGGCTTGGGCATGAAGCTCGCCCAGATGCCCTGCTCCAGCGCGACCTCCTTCATGACCAGGCGGAACGTCATGATGTTGTCGGCGGTGGTCAGCGCGTCGGCGTAGCGCAGGTCGATCTCCTGCTGGCCGGGGCCGCCCTCGTGGTGGCTGTACTCGACGGAGATGCCCATCGACTCCAGCATCATGATCGCGTTGCGGCGGAAGTCGTGGCCTGAGCTGTGCGGGGTGTGGTCGAAGTAGCCGCCGTCGTCGATCGGCTCGGGACGGGCGCCCTTCTCCGGCCGTTCCTTCAGCAGGAAGAACTCGATCTCGGGGTGGGTGTAGAAGCTGAACCCCATGTCGGAGGCCTTGGCCAGGGTGCGCTTGAGCACCCAGCGCGGGTCGGCGTGGGAGGGCGACCCGTCCGGCATGAGGATGTCGCAGAACATCCTGGCCGCGCCCGGCATCTCGCTGCGCCAGGGCAGGATCTGGAAGGTCGAGGGGTCGGGCTTGGCGAGCATGTCCGCCTCGTAGACCCGGGCGAAGCCCTGGATCGACGAGCCGTCGAAGCCCATGCCCTCGGCGAAGGCCCCCTCCAGCTCGGCGGGCGCGATGGCCACCGACTTCAGGAAGCCCAGCACGTCGGTGAACCACAGCCGGATGAACCGGATGTCGCGTTCCTCAAGGGTGCGGAGAACGAACTCCTGCTGGCGGTCCACGGCTCCTCCTCCATTACCGACCGGGTGCGACACTCCTGGCCGCGTACAAGTCTGCCCGCTTCGTGTTTCGCACACGTTACGAGAAGAACGGCGGAAAGGCGCATCGGCCGCACCGCCCTCGGGCTCGGCGACTGGCGCGTCCCGGCCGTCCGGCGTGACCGGTGATGCGAGACTCCCAGCAACCGGAACCGAGTTTGCCCAGGTCAAAGCGGCTAAAACCCCTCTGACCGGGTCAGGGCGGTCGCTCGTGCCCGGCAGGAGCGGACCGAATGTTCTCCCGGGGAGGAAGACGATGCGCACCGGACTGCGGCACGGACCGGCGGGCGGCGCCACGCCGTACGGACCGGCGGGCGGCGCCACGCCCGCCGCGCCGCCCCTCCCGCTCACCGAGAGACTCGCGGCGCTGGCCGTACCGTGCCCGGTGCACCCGTCGGTGCACCGGATCGAGGCGGCGGCCATCGCCTGGTCTCGCCGGCACGGCCTGCGGGCCGACCCCGGCGGGGGCGCGCACCTGCTGGCCGGGAGGGCGTTCGCCCGCTACGGCACGGACGCGGCCACGATGTTCGCCCGCTGGCTGATCTGGATGTCCGCCGCGAGGGAGGATCCCGCGGCGCTGGCCGGGGTTCCGGCGGTGGCGCGCGGGGACGAGCCGGGCCCGGCGGCGGTGGAGCGGGCGTTCGCCGACCTGTGGCGGGTCTGCGCGCCGCGGATGAGCGACGGCTGGCGCGAGGGGTTCCTGGCCGGGCTGGACGCCCAGCGCGCGGCGCTGCTCCGCGCCGCGGCGCCGGCCGCCGGGGACTACCCGCCGTTCGGCAGGGACCGCTTCGGCCGCTACCTGTTCGACCTGGTGGAGCCGTGCGCCGGGGTGGAGGCGCCCGCGGCCGTACGGCGGAGCCCGCACTGGGCGGCGGTCGTCGAGGCGGGCTGCGACGTGGTCGCGTGGTGCGCGGACCTGGTGTCCGGGGGCGGCTACCTGGCGGCCGCGAGCCCCGGCGCAGGCGGGGACCCCGTGGCGTGGGTCACCGACCGGTTGGTCGAGCGGATGGACGACCTGTGGACGGCCGCCCGCATGATCCCGCAGGTGGTGGAGCGGCGCGGCCTCGACACCGCCGCCGCCCGGGAGGTGATCCAGGTCACGTGCGCTTTCTTGACCATTCCCAGGGCCTACCTGGAATGGCTCTTGGAATCACCTCGCTATCGTCACCTAGCGTAATCGTTCGCGCCATTCACGTAACACGGGGGTCTACCGTGAGCACCGAACTTCTCAAGCACAAATTAGACCGTGCCTTCGGGCACCTGGACGTCGACGGCGACGGCCGGGCCGTACGGGACGACATGCTCGGGCTGGGCGCCAGGATCCTGGTCGGATTCGGAGAGTCACCGACCTCTCCGGCGGGCAACCGGCTCGTCGGCGGGCTGGAGGCGATCTGGGCGACGCTGTCGGCCGCGGCCGGCGGCGACGGCGTGATCTCCCCGGAGGACTTCCGGGCGGGCATGATCTCGGCGTTCGTGGAGGGCGGCCGGTTCGATCCGGTGTTCCGGCCCGCCGCCGAGGCGGTCGCGCGGCTCTGCGACACCGACGGGGACGGCTCGGTCCGGCCGGACGGCCTGCGGATCGCGCTGATCGCCTTCGGCACCGCCCACGACGACGTGGACGTGGCGTTCGACCGGCTCGACCGCGACCGGGACGGGGTCATCGCGGTCGGCGAGCTGGTCGAGGCGGCCCGGCAGTACTACACGAGCACCGACCCGAACGTGGCCGGCAACTGGCTCTTCGGGCCGCTGTAGTGCTCGCCAGGACATGCGGGGCGGCGCCCCGCGAGATGGACGAGATGGAACGGTGGCCGTCCCTGGCCCGCACCCCCGTCACGGCCGCGTCCCTGCTCCTGCCCCTCGTCGAACGGGTACCGGCGATGGGCGCGCCCTGCCGCATGCACCCCGCCATCGACCGGATCGGGGCGTCGCTCGCCGAGTGGGCCCGGGGGACGGGCCTGGAGCCGCCCCCGGGGGCGCGGTTCGAGCGGATGGCGGGCCGCGCGCTCGCCGACGCCGGCGAGGACGCGGCGCTGCTGTTCGCCAAGTGGCTGACCTGGCTGTTCTGCTTCGACGACGAGTGGGACGAGAAACCGGCCGGGCGGGTGGCCGAGACCGTCGACGCCGCCTTCACCCGCCTCGGCGTCATGACCCGGGCTTCGCCGTTCCTGCCGGTTTCCACCGGCGGGTCCGGCGCGTCCGCGACCGGGGAGCGCCCTCCCGTTGAGGCGTCGTTCGCCGGCCTGTGGCGGGCCACGGCCGGGCGGATGAGCGCCCGGTGGCGGCAGCGGTTCGCGCGGGGGCTGGTGGCCCAGGGGGCGGCCTGCCGCGCGGAGGCGGAGAACCGGTGCGCCGGGCGGGTGCCCTCGGCCGCGGAGTACCCGGCGCTGCGCCGGGGCACCGCGGGGCCGTACCTGTTCGACCTGGTCGAGCCGTGCCTGGGGGTGGAGGTGCCGCCGGGGCTGCGGGAGAGCGTGACCTGGCGGACGCTGGTGGACGCCTGCAACGACGTGACGGCCTGGTGCAACGACGTGGCGTCGTATCCCAAGGAGCGGGCCAACGGCGACGTGCACAACTACGTGACGGTCGCCGCCGGCGCGTTCGGGTTCTCGGAGGCGGAGGCCGTCGCCTGGGTCAGCGACCGGATCGCCGAGCGTGCCGAGGACCAGCGCGCCGCGGCCCGGCGGCTGCCCCGCCTGTTCGACCGGTTCGCGCTGTCGCCGGCCCAGGCCAGGGACGTCAGCAAGGTCGCGTGCGCCTTCCTGGCCGCGCCGCGGGCGCAACTGGAGTGGCTCCTGGAGTCCAGCCGGTACGGCGCGGCCGCCCCGGCGGCCCGGGACGGATACGGCCCGGCGGCCCAGAGCGGGTAGGCCCGGCGGCCTGGGGCCGGAGGGTTCCGCCCCCCCGGACCGGCGCGCCCCGGACCGGCGCGGCGATCCCGCCGGTTCAGGAGACGCAGGCGAGGGAGTCGCCCACCGGGCTGCGGCGGTAGACGACCTCGCGTCCGAGGCGGCGGCGGGTCACCAGCCCCCCGCCGGCCAGGACGGTGAGGTGCTGGCTGACCGCCCCGGGGGTGAGGCCCATCCGCCGGGCGAGCGCCGAGGTGGTCGCGGGCTCGGCCAGGGCGGTGAGGATCCGGGCCCGGGTGCGGCCGATCAGCGCGGCGAGGGCGTCGGGGGCGGGCGGCGGGCCGTCGGTCCACAGCGTGCCGACGCCCATCGCCGGGTAGACGAGCATCGGCTGGTACGGCTCGACCATCGCGGCGGTGTCGGGCCAGTAGAAGGCGGTCGGCACGAGGACCAGGCCGTCGCCGCCGATCGGCGCCGAGTACTCCCAGCTCCGGACGATGGCGAGCCGGTCGCCGCGCCAGCTCACGTTCGGGTGCAGGTCCGCGAAGAGGTCCCGGGCCCCGCCCGCGGCGAGCCTGCGGGAGCGGCGCAGCACGTCGGCCTCCAGCAGGCCGTGGACGCGCGGCCAGAACCCGGCGAGCGCCACCCCCCAGTAGCGCTCCAGGGCGTCGGCGACGCGCGCCACCCCCGCCTCCGGGTCGGCGGTGAACCGCGCGACGATCCGGGGATCGGCCCCCTGCACCCACCCGGCCTCCTCGGCCGCCCGCGCCGGGGGCGTGCGCCGTACCCGGTCCAGCTCGGTGGCGAGGTCGGGCAGCGGGGTGTCGGGGACGGGCGTGAGGAAGTCGGCGAGGTAGCCGCGGAGCGGGACCAGCGCGAACAGCTCCGCCATGTCGAGCGCGGCCACCCGGTCGCGTACGGCGCGCACCCACGGCAGGTGCAGGGAGTGCCGGGCCGGGTCGCGGATCACCCGCAGGCTGGCCACCAGCTCCCAGAGCGGGGAGAACGCGAAGCGGATCCGCGCGACGTCCTCGGGGGCGAAGATCCACTCGACATGGCAGGACTTTTCAGGCACGGCTAAAAGATTCGCGTCCGGCCGTCCGCCTGTCCAATCATGCCGTCATGACGAGCACGACCGTCGCCGGACCCGGCTCGCCGCCCGGCTCCCCCGGCTCCCCCGGCTCCCCCGGCTCCGGCGGGCCGTCCGGTTCTTTCGGTTTCCTGCGGTCGAAGCTGGGCGGTCTGCCCCGGCCGTTCTGGGCCCTGTGGGCCGGCACGCTGGTGAACCGCGTGGGCATGATGGTCCAGCCGTTCATCGGCGTCTACCTGATCGAGTCCCGCGGCATGTCCCTGACCGCGGCCGGCACGGTGATGACGGTGTTCGGGGCCGGTTCGCTGATCTCCCAGGTCCCCGCGGGCTGGCTGGCCGACCGGTACGGCAGGCGGATCACGCTGGCCGGCGGCATGACGGCGACCGCCGCCGCCATGGCGGCGCTGGGCGCGAGCAGCTCGTTCCCGGCGATCGTGGCGTCGATGTTCGTGCTGGGCCTGGCGATCGACGCCTACCGGCCGGCCTCCAGCGCGCTGGTGGCGGACCTCGTCTCCCCCGCCGACCGGCCGCGCGCCTACGGCCTGCTCTTCTGGGCGCTGAACCTGGGCTTCTCGGTGGCGATGGTCGCCGGAGGCTGGCTCGCCCGCGCCGGGTACGGGTGGATGTTCGCCGTCAACGCCCTCACCTCGGTGGCCTTCGGCCTGCTGGTGTGGCGGGCGGTGCCCGAGACGCTGCCCCGGCGCGCGGGCCGCGCCGGATCCGAGCGGGGCCGCACCGGGTCCATGGGCGGGAACGGCGGGCCCTCGGACGGCGGGCCCTCGGACGGCGGCGGACTCCAGGGCGAGGGCGACCGGCTCCGGGACGGCGGGACTCCGGCCGGGGATCGCGCCGGGACGCGGAGCGGCGGGCTCGCCGCGCTGCTCGGCGACCGGCTGATGATCGTCTACTGCCTGATCTCCCTGCTGTACAGCATGGCCTACACCCAGGCGTTCACCACCCTGCCGGTGGCGATGAGCCACTCGGGCTTCTCCACGGTCGACTACGGCCTGGTGATCGCGGTGAACGGCGTGCTGATCGTGATCCTGCAGCCGCTGACCGGCGACTGGCTCGGCAGGCGCGACCCCGGCACCGTTTTCGCCACCGGCCTGATCGTCATCAGCGCGGGCTTCGCGCTGACCGCCTTCGTCTCCAGCGTCGCCGGGTACGCGGCGGGCGTGGTCGTCTGGACGCTGGGCGAGATCCTCACCGCGGGACTGCCGGGCGCGATCGTGGCGGTCCTCGCCCCGACCCACCTGCGCGGACGATACGCCGGCGTGTACGGCCTGGCCATGTCGGGCGGGGCCATGCTCGCCCCGCTGGCCGGAACCCGCCTGCTCGAAGCCGGTCCCGTCACGCTGTGGCTGACCGTCGGCGGGGTCAACCTGGTCGCGGCGGCGGGCCTGTTCGCGATCCGTCCGGCGCTGCGCCGCCGCGCGGCCTCGCCGGAGGCGTGACGGCGGAGCCGGAGGCGTGAGCAGAGCCGGAGAGGTGACGCCGGAGGGGTGACGCCGGAGGGGTGACGCCGGAGGGGTGACGCCGGAGCCGGCCCGGGGCGCCGGACCCGTCGCGGAACCGGTCCCGCGTCTCCCTCGCGCTCCGGGGCAGGTGGCGGGCCGCCGTACGGTCCCGGGAACACCGGGCCCGCCCCGGAGCGCGTTGAACCGTTGTTGATCCGATTGCTGTTCCCGCGCGGTACGGTCCCCCCGTCACGGAATGGAGGGTCGGGACATAGCACCACATATTTGGTTATTTCACCCTTAGGGGGATTTTCCGCTTTCCGGGCGAAGATCTGTGACCGAAGTGGTGCAGCCACCCACCTTGAATGTGCGGTTTCGACTACCGATGATTCTCTTCAGTCGGCGAACGATGGCAGGTGGGGCAGGTATGACCTTGGACGCGGTGGCTCTACGCTTACGCCTGAGATGCTGACGTTTCGGGCCCTGGGACCGTTCCAGGCACGCCATGACGGGGACCACGTCGATCTCGGCGGGCAGCGCCAGAGGGCCGTGCTGGCCCGGCTGCTCGTCGCGGGCGGCCGCGCCGTACCGGTGAGCATGCTCATCGACGAGCTGTGGCCCGGTGAGCCCCCCGCCCAGGCCCTGTCCACCGTCCAGGGATACGTCTCGCGCCTGCGGCGCGCCCTGGAGCCCGGCCGCGCCCCCCGGGAGGAGGCGGAGGTCCTGGTCTCCGCCCCGCCCGGTTACGCGCTGCGCGCCGTCCCCGAGCAGGTGGACGCCTGGACGTTCGAGCGCGCGGTGAAGGAGGCGACGGGCGGGCCCGCCGAGGTGTGGGAGCGTCTGGGCCGGGCCCTCGCGCTGTGGCGGGGACCGGCCCTGGCCGAGTTCTCCGACCTGCAGTGGGCGGTGACCGAGGCGGGCAGGCTGGAGGAGCTGCGGCTGGTCGCGGTGGAGCGCCGCGCCGACGCGGGCCTGCGGCTCGGGCCGTCCGGTGCGCTGGTGGCCGACCTGGAGGCCCACGCCTCCGCCCACCCGCTGCGGGAGGAGGCCTGGCGGCTGCTCGCGCTGGCGCTCTACCGCAGCGGCCGGCAGGGGGACGCGCTGGGCGCCCTCCGGCGCGCCCGCACGCTGCTCCGTGACGAGCTGGGCCTGGACCTCGGCCCGGCCCTGCAGCGGCTGGAGTCCGACATGCTGTCGCAGGCCCCCCACCTGGACCTGCCGCCCGCACCGCCCGCCACAGGCGGATCGCCCGCTGCCGGAGGGTCACCGGGCCCCGGTGAGGCCCGGGAAGGCCGGGAGGCGCCGGTCTCCGCGACGGCCCCGGCGGAGGCGGACGGTCCGCGGGTGCTGCGCGTGGTGGTGGCCGACGACCAGGCGCTGGTCCGCACCGGCCTGCGGGTCGTGCTGGACAGCGAGCCCGGCTTCCAGCTGGTCGCCGAGGCCGAGGACGGCGAACGGGCGATCACGGCCGTCCGCGAGACCTCCCCCGACCTGGTGCTGATGGACATCCAGATGCCCCGGCTGGACGGCCTGACCGCCGCGCGGCGCATCCTGGCCGACGACGCGCCACCGAAGGTGATCATGATGACCACGTTCGGCACGGACGACAACCTGTACGCGGCGCTGCGGGCCGGGGTGAGCGGCTTCGTGCTCAAGACCTCCGCCCCCGAGCAGCTCATCGGCGCGATGCGGGCCGCGCAGGCCGGGGACGCGCTGATCGACCCCGCCGTCACCACCCGGCTGATCGCCGCCTTCGCGGGGCGGACCGACCCCTCCGCCCCGCCCGCCCTCGCCGGTCTCGGCGACGCCGAACTGGACCTGATGAAGCTGGTCGCCCGCGGGCTCACCAACCGCCAGATCGCCGCGACCCTGTCGGTTCCCGAGCCCTCGGTGGCGCAGTCGGTGACCAGGCTCCTGGACCACCTCGGGCTGCACGACCGCGCCCAGCTCGTCGTCGCGGCGTACGAGTCGGGGCTGGTCAACCCCGGCGGGCCGGGCAGGTAGCGGTGGCCGGGCGCACCCGGCCCGGCGGAGGGCCGGACGACGGCGCCGGCCTGGCGGACGCCTCCGGACCGGCGGCCGGTCCGGCGGGCGGTTCGGGGGCCGGTCCGGGGACCGGGCGGCCCGCCCGGCGGGCGCTGCCCGTCTCCGCCCGGCGGATCGTCGCCGTCGTGTCGGCCGTCGTGTCCGTCACGCTCACCGTCGCCGGATACGTCACCTACCGGCAGCTCCCCCCGGGCTGGGCCGGGGACGTGCCCGCCACCCCGGAGATGTCGGTCGGCGTGACCTTCCCCCTGGTCGGGGCGTTCCTGCTGGCCCACCGCTCCCGCCCGCCCACCGCCTGGCTGATGTGCCTGGGCGGGTTCGGCTGCGCGGTCAGCGCCTTCGCCGGCGCCATGATGCTGCGCTCGGGCGCCGACGGCGCGATGGAGGCCGCCGGGTACTACCGCCACGCCTCCGGGATCGGCTGGATCTTCGGCGGCATCCTGCTGGCCACCGTGCTGCCGCTGTACTCCCCCGACGGGCGGCTGCCCTCGCGGCGCTGGCGCCCGGTGGCGGCGCTGGCGTTCACCGTCATGGCGGCGGAGGCGTTCCGCTCGATCACCCGCCCGACCCCGCCGCTCCGGAACTACCCGCTGCCGAGGATCGTCCCGAACCCGTTCGCCGTCGAGGCGCTGGCGCCCCACCTGGAGTGGATGCTCCTGGCCTCGACCTGGGCGATCAACGTCATGGCCGTCCTGGCCCTGGCCTCCCTGGCCGTCCGGTTCCGGAGCGGCGACCCGGTGCTGCGCCGCCAGATCGCCTGGCCGCTGAGCACGTTCGGCCTGTACGTGGTGGTCCTGCTCGGCGGCCCCTCCTGGTGGCTGCCGGCGACCGTCCTCACCGGGCTGATCCCGGTCTCCATCGCCTTCGCCGTGCTGCGCTACCGGCTCTACGGCATAGAAACCGTCGCGAGCCGCGCCTTCGTGGCCGCCGGGCTGATCGCCGCGGTCAGCGTGGTCTACTTCGGCGCGGGCGCCGTGGCCGGGCTGTTCCTGTCCGACTACGCCCCGGTTGGCGGGGCGATCGCGGCGCTGTTCGCCGGCGCGGTCTTCCACCCGCTCCGCCGCGTGCTGCGGCTGTGGGCCGACCGGCTCCTGTACGGCACGCGCGGCGACCCCCGCGCGCTGACCGCGCGGCTGGCCGCGGAGGCCGCCCAGACGGAGCCGGTGAACGCGCTCGCCGCCATGGCCGCGGTGATCCGTGACGTGCTGAGCGTCACCGGGGTCGCGGTCGAGGTGGACGGCGCGGAGGGCAGACCGGCGGAGATCGGGCTGCTCGGCCCGGCCCCCCGGGCGGTGCCGCTGATCTGGCACGGTGAGCCGGTCGGGCGGCTGCTGCTGGGCTCCCCCGGCCCCCGCCGGTTCGCCGCCGCGCACAACGACCGGCTCATCGCGGCGGCCACGCCGTACGTCGCGGACGTCGTGCACGCCGTACGGATGACCGCCGACCTGCGTCGCTCCCGCGAGCGCATCCTGAGCGCCCGCGAGGAGGAACGCCGCCGCCTGCGCCGCGACCTGCACGACGGGCTCGGGCACGCGCTGACCGACATGGCCATGTCGATCAACATGGCCAGGATCACCCTGCGCACCTCCCCCGACTCGGCCGACCTGCTGCTGGGCGAGCTGCGCGGCGCCATGGACACGGTCAGCCGGGAGGTCAGGGAGCTGGTGTACGGCCTGCGCCCGCCGACCCTGGACGAGCTGGGCCTGGCCGGAGCCGTGCGGGCGCTGGCCGCCGAGGGGGACCCCGAGGTGTCCGTGGAGACGGCGGGCGACCTGTCCGACCTGCCCGCCGCCGCCGAGGTGGCCGCCTACCGGATCGCCCAGGAGGCGCTGACCAACATCCGCAAGCACGCCGGGGCCCGGACCGCGACGGTCTCGCTGGCCCGCGGGGAGTCGCTGACGGTGCGGGTGCGGGACGACGGCAAGGGGCTCCCGGAGACGGCGCGCTCCGGCGTGGGCCTGCTGTCGATGCGCGAGCGCGCCGCCGAGCTGGGCGGGACGTGCGTGGTCGGCGTGGCGGCGGGTGGCGGCACCGTCGTGGAGGCCGTCCTGCCGCTCCCGGCGGGCCGCGAGCCCCCGGCGCCGGCCGGGCGGGCGTGAACCCTCCGCCGGAGCGGGCCTTCCCGGCCGGACGGAGCCTTCGGCGCCCCGGCCTGGCGGGCACGGCCTTTCGGCTCCGCTTCCGGGCGGATGTGAACCTTCCATACCGCTCGGCGCTCTAACAACCAGCAGACGAACCGTTCCAAGGAGATCGTTGTGAAATACCGGACCCTGGTCGCCGGCGCCGCGCTCGTCGTGACCGCCCCCGCTCTCTCCGCGACCGCCCAGGCGTCCGCCGGGACGACCGCGACCACCGCCTCCGCGGCGGGTCCCGCGGCGGCCCCGGCCGCGGCCACCGTACGCGGCGTCTACTTCGACTACAAGGACGGTGGCGTCCGGGTGACGGCCGGGCCCGGCGGGCGGGCGGTGACCATCCCGTCGGGCGACGGTTCCTTCGTCGGCCAGTTCTCCGCGTCGCCGGACGGCGGGCGCGTCGCCTGGATCGACGCCAAGGGCCGGCTGCACGTCAGGTCGGCCGCCGGGGACAAGGTCGTCGCCACCGGCGCGGCCTACGGCGGGCCGTGCATGACGCCCGCCTGGAGCGCCGACGGCAGGCGCATCGCCTTCCCCAGGAGGGGCGACTCGGAGGCCGCGACGGTGGCCGCGGTCGGCGCCTCCGGCGGGCGGGTCACCGTCCTCGGCCGCACCCTCGGCGTCTGCCACCTGGCCTGGTCGGCCGACGGCGGGACGCTCGCCGGCTACGCCGGGGACACCGTCGGCGTCCACCTGCTCGACACCCGCACCCACCGCTCCCGCAAGGCGCCCGGCATCAGGCTCGCCAACCACGTGGGGAGCGTCTCGCCCGACGGGCGGCGGGTCGTGGTGCGGACGATCTCCGCGGACGCCCCGGGCGGCGACGGCTCCTGGCCCGTCTGGTACAGCCCGTCGATCTACGACACGATGACCGGCAAGAAGATCGCCATCCCGGTGAAGGGCAGTGCGCTGAGCGCCCACTACCTGCGCGACGGCCGCCTGGCCGTCCGGGTGAAGGGCGCCTCGGCCAACACGATCGTCGTCCTCGACCGCTCGGGGAAGGAGGTCCGGCGCGTCACCGAGCCCGCCACCGCGCGGAGGCTCGGCCTGCTCGGCGTCACCGGCTGACGGGTACGGGCCGCCCCCTTCCCCGGGCGGCCCGCCCCCTTCCCCTGACGGCCCGGGCGCCCCATCGCCTTCCCCGGACGGCCCGTCACCATCTCCCGCGAGGCCCGGGAATAGGGTGGGGACGTGGCTCAACTCCGTATCGCCCTCGCCCAGACCGACCCCGTCGTCGGCGACCTCGCCGGCAACGCGGACAGGCTCGTCGAGTGGACGAGGCGCGCCGCCGACCGGGGCGCGCACCTGGTGGTCTTCACCGAGATGTTCCTGACCGGCTACCCGGCCGAGGACCTCGTGCTGCGCAGCTCGTTCGTGGAGGCGTCGATCGCCGCGGTCGAGGACGCCGCCCGGCGGCTGGCCGACGAGGGCCTCGGCGAGATCCCGGTGGTCGTGGGCTACGTCGACCGGGCCGACCTGGCGCCCCGGATCGGACAGCCCAAGGGCGCCCCGCTGGACGCCGCCGCGCTGCTGCACCGCGGCCGGGTCGTCACCAGGACCGCCAAGCACCACCTGCCGAACTACGGTGTCTTCGACGAGTACCGCTACTTCGTGCGGGGCGACCGCCTGCCGATCTTCCGCCTGCACGGGGTGGACGTGGCGATCGCCGTCTGCGAGGACCTCTGGCAGGACGGCGGGCCCGTCTCGGTCGTGGCCGAGGCCGGAGCCGGGCTGCTGGTGGTGCCGAACGCCTCGCCGTACGAGAAGGAGAAGGACGACGTCCGGCTGGAGCTGGTCGCGAGGCGGGCGCGGGAGGCGGGCTGCGCCCTCGCCTACGCCAACCAGGTCGGCGGGCAGGACGAGCTGGTCTTCGACGGCGACTCGATCATCGTCTCGGCCTCCGGCGAGCTCGTCGCGCGGGCCGCGCAGTTCTCCGAGGAGCTCCTGATCACCGACCTGGAACTGCCGGAGGCCCGGTACGGCGGGCTGGGGACGTTCCAGGTGGACGCCCACGACGGCACGGTGATCACGGTGGAGCGGGTGGAGCTGGCCGCGTTCCCCGTCGAGCCCTACGCGCCGCAGCCCCCCTCCGTGGCGCCGCGCCTGGACGACCTCGCCGAGATCTACTCGGCCCTTGTGCTGGGGCTTCGCGACTACGTCGCCAAGAACGGCTTCCGGTCGGTCATCCTGGGCCTGTCCGGCGGGATCGACTCGGCGCTGACCGCCACGATCGCCTCCGACGCCGTCGGCCCCGACCGGGTCCACGCGATCATGCTGCCCTCGCGCTACTCCTCCGAGCACTCGCTGAGCGACGCCCGGGAGCTGGTGGACCGGCAGGGGATCAACGCCCGGGAGGTGCCGATCGCCGACATCGTCGAGGCGTTCGAGAAGGAGATCGAGCTGTCCGGCCTGGCCTCGGAGAACCTCCAGGCCCGGGTGCGCGGCATGATCCTGATGGGCCTGTCCAACGAGCACGGCCACCTGGTGCTCACCACCGGCAACAAGAGCGAGCTGGCGGTCGGCTACTCCACCCTCTACGGCGACTCCGCCGGCGGCTTCGCTCCCATCAAGGACGTGCTCAAGACCCAGGTCTGGGAGCTGTCCCGCTGGCGCAACGCCCAGGCGGGCACCTCCGGCGACTTCCTGTACGGCTTCGACCGGCCGCCGATCCCGGAGAACTCCATCTCCAAGGAGCCGAGCGCCGAACTGCGGCCCGGCCAGCGCGACACCGACTCCCTGCCGCCGTACGACGTGCTCGACCGGCTGCTCGGCGACTACGTCGAGAACGACATGGGCTCGGCCCAGCTCGTCGCGGTCGGCCACGACCCGGAGCTGGTGGCCAGGGTCATCCACCTGGTGGACGTCGCCGAGTACAAGCGCCGCCAGTACCCGCCGGGTCCGAAGATCACCCCGAAGAACTTCGGCCGCGACCGCCGCCTCCCCATCACCAACGCCTGGCGCGAACAGGCCCGCTGACCGGAAGCCCGGCGGCGGGCGGGTGGCCGGGGTAACGGGTGGACGTCTGGCCGTGTGGGTGGCCGGCCGCATGGGCGCCCCGCCATGTGGGTGGACGACCGGGCGCGACCAGCTCGCGGCGCTGCTCGCCGTGGCCGAGCGCAAGCACGTCTCCATCCAGGTCGTGCCGGAGGGCGCGGGCGCGACCGGAGGCGCGATCGCCGGTATGGAGGGAGGTTTCTTCATTGCGGGGGTCGAAGGAAGCCTGGATAGTGTTTTCGTGGAGTCCGCCGCCGTGGGACATGTGACGGACCACCCGCGTGACGTGGCGGTGATCTGCAAGAGATACGAGGCAATCCGCTCGGTGGCCCTGCCCGCGCAGGCCAGCGCCGACCTGATCGCGAAGGTGATGACGAAGTGGCAGCAGACCTGACCGGCGCCGCCTGGCGCAAGTCCTCCCTCAGCGGCTCCAGCGGTGGGAACTGCGTGGAGGTGACCGTCGTGGACACCCCCGAGTCCGGTGCCGGTCCCCTCCACGTCGTCCGTGACTCCAAGGGCCCCGACGGCCCCAAGCTCTTCCTCACCCGGGCCGGCTGGGACGCCTTCGTCGGCGGCGTCAAACTCGGCGAGCTCGACCTCTGACCCTTGGTCGGTCATCAGCGCTCCACCGCGCGCCTCCCCGACCGGTCTCGCCGGAGGGAAGCGGCACGTGCCCTTCTGAGACGAAGTACCGGAAGCCGCGCCCTCTCCCCCGGTGAAGTACCGTCCGATCATGGATGACGATCCGCTGGAGTCCCTGCGCCGGCTCTGCCTGGCGCTGCCCGAGACCACCGAACGGCTCAGCCACGGCGAGCCGACCTGGTTCATCCGGGACAAGAAGACGTTCGTGATGTACGCCGACCACCACCACGGCGATCGGCTCGCCTTCTGGTGCGCCGCCCCTCCCGGCATGCAGGAGGTCCTGATCACGCAGGACCCCGGGCGCTTCTTCCGCCCGCCGTACGTCGGCCACCGGGGCTGGCTCGGCGTCTATCTCGACGTCCCGCAGGACTGGGCGGAGATCGCCGAGATCATCATCGACGCTTACCGGATCGTCGCCCCCAAGCGCCTGACTGCTCTCCTGGAGTGAGCGTGGAGATGGCTCAGTACCTAAATGTCACGTTCCATCGGCCCAGAAGGTGTGCAGCCTGGCGATGGCCTCTTCCCTGGTCATCTTCATGATCTCCGCCTCGGTAAGACCGACCCGCGCGATCAGCAAGTGGACGAGATCGGCGGGAAGCGTCTCCGCCGGTGCGGCAGGTATACCGCGGTCCGGACTCTCCCCTTCCCTGACGCATCTCCAGAACTCCTCCTCGGAAACGTTGAGCTGGTCACGAAGGATGTGTGCCCAGAGGTTGCGGCCATAGGAAGTGCGATCAGGCGGATGAGAGATCCTGGTCCGCAGGATCCGGCCGTCCGGAAGGCGAAGTTCATAGGTCACGTGGTGGGTTCCCGAACGGCCCCGCGCGTCACGGACACTGGTCCATCCCTCTGCCAGACAGAACTTCTCGTGATCTTCCCTGGTAGCCGAAGGCCAGATCACGCCGCCTGCCCTGTCAGCCAGCGACGGAGTTCATCGTCATCGCTAAGGGCGATCAACTGGACCAGTCCCCAGTTGTCCCGGTGATTGGGCGCATCAAGAAGATGATCTTGCCAGTCTTCGGCGTACTCGCGGAGAGCATCGATCATCTCGTTGATCGCCGTATTGAAGTCAGCGCCATCCGCCGCCACCGGAAGTCCGGGAATGAAAACAGACCAACCATCATCTTCGGACACCACCTCAGCACGGGACGGGGTCACCGTGGCCAGGAAATTCCGCAGACGCTCTGCATCCACAACGGCAGCTCTGACCGCGTCCCGACGGAGGGTGGCGGTCTGCCCACGCTCGGCCGCATCCAGAAGATCCTTCAGATGAGCGCGCGCCTCGGTATAGGTGTCGTAGTGCAGGGTCGTCATTGAACCTCCCATCCGATCCTCCCTTGGAATATCAAGTACGTCAAGTACGTCAAGTACGTCAAGTACTTATGTTCTCTCTAGGCGCTTCGCGGGATATCCCATCAAGTGCGCCCGGCCTCACGGTGATCGCACATCCACGTCTTGTGAAGCACCTCAGGAGCACTATGCATCGCCTGGTTCACCACGTCTCGAGTTCACCGGAGAAGACGAGACTGCCGTTCTCCGGCGGGCTCCGTCAGTGAGGCAGGGCGCGTTCCAGGTAGGCGCGGAGGAGGAGCTTGGTCTCGGCGATGTAGGAGGGGTCTCCGCCGGGGGACTCGCGGAAGGCGAGCTTGAGGAGCGCGTCGGCGGCCTCGACGGCGATGAGGAGGGTGCGGTTCAGGTCGCCCGCGCCGGGGAGGGACCGGCCGGCGAGGTAGCCGGCGAGGGACTCGGCCACCGCGCGGTTCTCGCCGAAGTCGATGACCGCGAAGCCCGGGACCGTGCGCTTCATCTCGACGTACTCGTCCACTACCAGGTCCACCATGTCGAGCCGGTCCACCGTCCCCGTGAGCCGCCGCTCGATCCGGGCCAGGAAACGTTCCAGGTTGCGCCGGGCCAGGGCGTCGGCCAGGCCGCGCTTGTCGCGGAAGAAGCGGTAGATCGAGCCGATCGGCACCTCGGCGCGGGCCGCCACCGCCCGGGTGCTCAGCGCGTCGTAGCCGCCCTCGTCGAGCAGGGCCGCCGCCGCGTCGAGCATCTGGTTCACCCGCTCCACACTGCGCTGCTGGACCGGGTTTCTGCGTACGGAGGATCCCACGGCGTCCATCATGCCGCGAACAGCAGGATGAGCCCCCCGACGGTGTAGCAGACCATCAGGACCAGCAGCGGTATCTGCCCGGCGACCGCTCTGTCCGGGGGGAAGAGCCGTACGGAGCGGTCGTGGGCGGTGACCACGCCGAGTACGTGGCCGATCACGATGGCCAGTACCTGGACGGAGGCGATCGCGCCGGGACCCACCACGTCCGGATCCACGGTCCGGTCCAGGCCGAACGAGAGGATGACCGCCCGCTGGCCCTCGATGACGAGGAGCGAGAAGTAGTGGGCGATCAGGTAGCCGACGGCGACGGGTACCAGCGAGTGGGCGAACATACGGGCCATGCCGCGCCCCCCGGTCACCCCGACTCCCCCGGCCGCATCCTCTCCTCCGGTCGCTCCGTTCCTGCCGGTCGCTCCGTCCCCGCCGCCCGCCGCGTCTCCCGCTCCTCCGGACGGCACGGGTACGGCGGCTCCGTTCCTGACCCGTCCGGCCCGCCCGATCAGGCCGGCCGCGGCGGTGCAGGCCCGGTAGAGGGCCGCCACGAGGCCGATCGCGGTGAGCAGGCCGAGCGTCCCGGTGACCGTACGGCCCAGCGGCCCGGTCTGCAGGAGGTTCACCCACCACGGGGAGTCGGAGAATCCGTCGTATCCGGTGGTGCCGAGCAGCACGCACACGACGGCGACCAGTCCCGGGGCCGGGCGCAGGCCGTCGAGCCCGTCGAGGGGGTTGCGCAGGACCAGCCTGCCGTCGTCCCTGCGGCCCAGGGGTGACAGGCGGCCGATCAGGGCGGAGTAGACCTCGAAGGCGTCGGCCCGGTCGAACCACCGTGTCCCGTACCGGAAGGCCGCGGCCAGGTGGGCGGCGCCGTACAGGGTGAGGAAGACGGCCGGCGTGGCCGGTGCGGCGGGGGCGGGCGAGACCAGTTCCATCCAGGCGAAGGCGGTCAGGCCGAGCGCGGCGGGCCGGTAGCCGAACGGCGCGGGCCCCCTGTCCCTGCCGCCGAGCAGCAGGTGGATCGTGCGCAGTGGGTTGAGGAGCCGCCAGACGGGGCCGAGCAGCAGCGACGCCGGGATCAGTCCCGTCCAGAGGACGACGTAGACCAGGTGGGCGGCCGGGTTCCGGCCGGGGTCGCCGGGTCCGAGGAGCATCCAGGCCGCGGTGAAGGCGGCCCCCGCCAGCCCGATGATCCGCAGCGCCCATCGGGTCCGGGCCCCCTCGGGGAGCCGTACCGGCCGCCCGGCCGTCCCGCCGCGGAAGCGGGAGTCGGCCCAGAGCAGGGCGAGCCCGAGGAACGACACGAATAATGCCGCGAACGCCCCGGCGAAGGCGTAGAACAGCGGGATCGGCAGGTCGTGCCGGCTTCCCACGCCGTGGGCGAGGATCCCGGCGGCAGCGTGGCGGGCCGGCGGCAGGGCCACGGCATGGGCGAGGACCCCGTCGGCATGGTTGATCGGCGGCCCGGCCGTGACGTGGGCGAGGATCCCCGTCATCGGATGACGAGCTGGGTCAGGACGAGGCCGGACTCGTGGGTCTCGACCTCGAACAGCCCGATGCGGTCGGCGACGACGTCGAGGGTGACGGGCCGGCCCGGCTCCAGGCGGCGGGTGAGGTCGAAGCCGTGGACGTGGAGCTCGTCGGCGACGTCGGAGGTGACGACCAGGCGGATCGCCTGGCCCCTGGCGGCCTCGACGCGGCCCGGCGGCGGGGTCACCCGGCCGCCGGCGACCCTGATCTCGACGGTCGGCCCCTCGGGGGCGCCGTAGGCGTCGTACGGCGGGGGCGCGGTGGCCACGCTGTGGTCGGTGCCGGGGTTGTGGTGGCCGGTGGAGACGTTGCAGGCGGCCAGCAGCAGGCAGGCGCCCACGGCCGCCGCCGCCCACCGCCTCACGCGGGCGCCTCTCCGGCGGGGATCGCCGTACGGCCCGGTCTGCGTGCGAGCAGGACGACGGCCCAGAGGATCCAGACCCCGCACAGCAGTCCGCGGATCCAGCCGGGGCCGACCGGCAGGAGCGGGATCATCATGACCGCCTTGTCGAAGGCGTCCGCCAGGGCGAGGACTCCGAGCACGACCGTGAACCGGCCGAACCCCCGGCTGCCGGTCCACAGCAGGCCCGCACCCGTCCACCACGCTCCCATCAGCGCCAGGGCGGCGGCGGGCAGGAGGGTGTATCCGTAGGCCGCGCCGAGGACGTCCAGGGTCAGGCCCGCGATCCCGGCGACCGTGACGGCCAGGCCGGCCCGGGAGCGCAGCGCGCGGCGCCGGAGCAGGACTGCGACCAGGCCGAGCGCGAGGGAGCCGGCGAGGGCGAGCTGCACCTCGACCCTGGCCGGGCCCGCCGCGCCGTACCACTCGCAGCCCGCCGGGAGCCGCCGCTCGCGGATGCTGTAGTCGTTGCACAGGTAGCTCTTGGCGACCTTGACCGGTTCGCCGAGGATCCGGGACGGCCCGGCGGAGCCGCAGGCGGGCAGTGCCCACGGGGTGGAGGGGCCGGCGTCGTCCTGCCAGCAGTTGCCGGTCCCCTGCCCGTCCCACGAGACGCCGGCTCCGTTGGGGCGGCTCGCGCCTTCGGGGGTGACGCCGAGGTGGTTGTCCTCGTAGAGGTTGTGGTGGGAGGTGTCGAACTGCTTGCCCAGGGCGCCTTCCCCGCGGATGAAGGCGGGCACCGCGAGGAGGTCGAAGGCCGCGGACTCGTGGCCCCAGATCCAGTTGTCGCGGAAGACGTTCCAGTTGCCGCCCGCGGTGATGATCCCGGTGCCCCGGGGCATGCCGATCTGCGGGCAGACGACGCCCCGCTCGTAGCCGCGTTCGGCCGCGGGCCTGGCGCAGGTGCCGTCGGCGACGTACCGGTAGTAGTCCCGGTTGTTGTCGTGGATCCGGTTGCGCTCGAAGCGGGCGTGGTTCTGCGGCAGGCCCGGGTGCCCGGCGAACGCGCTGTCCATCGAGGCGCCGCCCATGTTGTCGTAGAACTCGTTGTCGTGGACGTACACCGAGTCGCCCGCGGTTCCTGAGTAGCCGACCATGTTGTCGTGGCTCCTGCAGCGCCGGATCTCGATGGAGTGGCGCGGCACGTCGTGGCCCCGGCCGTCGTTGATGTCCGAGGCGCTGCCCGGGTAGAGCCCGGAGTCGCCGTTGCCGTGCGACTCGCAGTCGGTGTAGAGGCCGTGGTCGCTGGCGAAGGTCAGGAAGCCGTACTCGTCGTTCCAGCGGGTGAGCATCGTGTCGATGACGAAGCCGTCGGCGGCCAGGATGTAGATCGAGTTGAACGTGGTCCGCTGGGCGGTGAAGTTGCGGAAGTAGATCCCGTTGGCCGTGTCGGCGCGGATCGCGTTGAGCTTCCGGTACTGGGCGTCGATGATCACATCCGTCGGCTTCGCGCCGGTGCCCTCGATCTGCAGGTCCTTGATCCCGAGGATGGCGACCAGGTTCTGGTTGTGCGGGCACTGCCGCTGCTGCTCGTAGGAGAGGATCTGGTAGCCCCAGGCCGACCAGCGGGCGGGCAGGCGGGCGCAGGCGCCGGTGGGTTCCGGCAGGCTGGGCTCCTCCAGGTAGACGCCGGGCAGGATCGCGATGTCCGTCCCGGGCCGGTCGACCTTGTCCACCGCCTCCTGAAGGTGGCGGTACCCCTGCTTCTGGCAGCGGTCGAACAGTTCCAGGTTGCGCCGCCTGAGGTCGGCCGGGAAGTCCGCGATCCGCCTCTCGAAGTCGGCGCGGTCGCTCTTGCAGACCAACAGGTCGGGTTCCCCGGTACGGTGCACCGGGACGCTGCCCGTGCCGTCGGGGAGCTTCACGGGGCGTTCCTCGTGGGCGAGGGCCGCGGAGGCGGGAAGCAACAGGACGAGGGCCAGCGCGACGATGGTCGCGGCCCCGCGTAACGGACGCATGGCCGCGAGAGTAGAACAATGTTCATCTTTTGCCCAGACCCGTTTTCCGGCCCCTGTCCGGGGCCGGGCTCAGGCGGCGGGGGCCAGACCGGCCAGGTGCTGGTCGACGATCCGCTCGGCGATGCCGGTCGCCGGCTCCTCGGGCCCGCCGGACCTCGCGTCCCGCATGTACCACATGGCGGTGCCGATCAGCGCCGCCATCGCGACGGGCAGGTCGAGGTCGGCGCGGATCTCGCCGGTGGCCATGCCCCGTCGCAGCACGCCGGCCAGCACCTCCCGGCGCGGCTCGATCGTGGCCTTGCGGATCCGCTCGACGAGACGCGGGTGCCGCTCGGCGTCGTTCATCACGATGCTCATCACGCACCGGCTGCGCGCGTCGCACGCGTCGCGCACGACGACCTCCAGGTAGGCGACGAGGTCCTCGCGGACCGAGTCGCCCCGCAGCTCCGGCAGCGGCGACTTGAGCCGGGCCAGGGCGTCGACGCACAGGTCTTCCTTGTTGGCCCAGCGCCGGTAGATGGTGGTCTTGCCGACCCCGGCCCGGGCGGCGATCGCCTCGATCGACAGCTCGGCGATGTTCATGCCCTCGCCGATCAGGCCGAGGGTGGCGTCGATGATCGCCTGCTCCGCCCGGGCGCTGCGGGGACGGCCCGCCGGGCGGGCCGCTCGCGTCTCGTCAGTCGTGCTCATCGCACGTCTACACTACTGCCGGTTTCCTGCCGAGATCCCCCTCCCCGATTGCGGAGTCGGGGACGGCGGAGGGAGCGGAGGGAGCGGGGGAGGCGGTCGCGCCGCCGTCGCCGGACGGCAGCCACCTGAGCGCCACCAGTGCGCCGATCAGCGCGATCGCCGCCGAGACCAGCGCGGTGACGTGCATGCCGTCCAGGAAGGCCGCCTTGGCGGGGTCCACCAGGGCCGCGCCTCGCGCGCCGAGGCTCTGGGCCGTGCCCATCGTGGCCGTCAGCGACTCGCCCGCGACCTCCCGGAGCCTCTCGGGCAGCCCGGCCAGCGCGGGGGCGATCTCGTCGCGGTAGGTCGCCGACAGCACCGAGCCGAGCAGCGCCACGCCGAGCGCGCCCGCGACCTGCCGGACGGTGTTGCTCATGGCCGAGCCGACGCCGGCCTTCTCCCGGGGCAGAGCCTCCATGATCGCGGTGGTCGCCGGCGGCATGATGTTGGCCATGGCCGCGCCCTGGACGAAGAAGATGATCTCGATGACCACGAGCGGCGTGTTCTGGTCCATCAGCGCGTAGGAGGCCAGCACGCCGGCCACGACGAGCATGCTCAGGGTGGCGGTCGGCTTGCCGCCGAAGCGGCGGACCATCCGCTGGCTGAGCGGGGCGAAGATGAGCTGGGCGGCGGCGAACGGGATCATCAGCGCGCCCGCCTGCAGCGGGGTGTGGCCGAGGACGATCTGCAGGTAGAAGACCAGGAAGAACATCGCGCCCATCATCGCGAAGAACACGATGCCGACCAGGCCGACGGCGGTGGCGAAGCGGGCGTCGCGGAAGTAGGTGACGTCGAAGGCCGGGTGGTCGATGCGGCGCTCGTACCAGACGAAGAGCGCCAGTACGGCCACGCCGAGGAGCGTCGGGACGAGCACCTCGGCGCTGGCGACGGTGGCCAGCTCGCCGCCCCGGATGATGCCGTAGGTGAGGACGACCAGGCCGACGACGGACAGCAGGACGCCGATGGGGTCGAGCCTGGACGGCCTGGGGTCACGCGACTCGGGCACGACCAGGGCGATGAGCACCATGGCGATCAGGACGATCGGCAGGTTGACCAGGAAGACCGAGCCCCACCAGAAGTGCTCGATCAGCAGGCCGCCGGTGATCGGGCCGATCGCCACGGCGAGGCCGACGCCGCCGGCCCAGACGCCGATCGCCTTGCCGCGCTCCTGCGGCGGGAAGACGTTGGAGATGATGGCGAGGGTCGCCGGCATGATCGCGGCGCCGCCGATCCCCATGAACGCCCGCGCCACGATGAGCTGGCCCGGGTCCTGGGAGTAGGCGCTGGCCAGCGAGGCGAGGCCGAAGAGGGCCATGCCGATCATCAGCATGCGCCGGCGGCCGGTGCGGTCGCCGATGACCCCGAAGGTGAACAGCAGGCCCGCGAAGACGAGCGTGTAGGAGTTGATCGCCCATTCCATCTGGCTCTGGGTCGCGCCGAGACCCTCCACCGGGTCGGCGATCGTCTTGAGGGCGACGTTGAGGATCGTGTTGTCGAGGACGACGGCCAGGAGGCTGAAGACCAGCACTCCCAGGACCTGCCATCGTCTCGGGTGGCCGAGCTGCGGTTCCATGAGACCCCGTTTTCGATACGCTTGAGTTTCGCAACGCGACCGTATCGCTCGGCGTTCCGATACGCAACCGTTTCGTTTCGTATTTACCGGATGTCAATCCACCGGAAACATCCCGGCCCGGAGCCGGGCCTGACTCCAGACCGGAGCCGGGCCGGAACCAGGGCCGCCCGGAAGGACCCGCCCGCCGGGCCGGGACCGCCGCCCCGGCCCGATCCCGGACCGCCCCGCACGTCGCCGTCCCGGGACGGCGACGCGTCACACGGCGGCCGCCACCGGCCGCTCCTCCAGGACCGCCTCGTCCGGCGTCCGCCGCCAGAAGGGCAGCGCGACCAGCACCATCCCCGCCGCCACCAGCCCGGCGGCGGCGAAGGCCCAGCCCGGCCCGCCGTGGTCGATGACCGCCCCGGCGATCGGGGACGAGGCGGCGCCGCCGATCAGCAGCGCCGTGCCGTGCAGGCCCATCGCCTCCCCCCGGGCGGCGGCCGGGACCCGGCGGCTGAGGCCCTCCACCGTGGACGACAGCCCCGGCGCGCACAGCAGGCCGGACGGCAGCAGCGCCAGCAGCAGCCACCACCAGTCGCCGCCCACCAGTCCCACCGGCACGGTGAGCAGGCCCATCCCGCCGATCAGGACCAGCGGCGAGGCCCCCCGGGGCAGCATGCCGTACACGAAGCCTCCGACCAGCGAGTACAGGCACCACACCCCGATGGCCAGGCCGCTCCACGCGGTGTCGCCGGCGTGCTTCATCGTCGCCACGAGGGCCAGCTCGCTGGCGGTCAGCACGAACGTCGCCGCCGCGGCGGTGCCGAGCAGCGCGACGACGCCGGGGGTCAGCCAGCGGCGGCGCGGGACCCGCTCCGCCGGGGCCGAGAGCTCCTCGACCGAGCGGGTCGGCGGGTTCAGCAGGATCAGGGCCGCGCCGGAGCCGGTCAGGCCGATCGCGACGGCGCACATCGTCCACGCGCTGCCCAGCTGCGTGACGCCGAGGACGCCGAGGGCGGGCCCGGCCATGTAGGAGAGCTCGACCATGATCGAGTCGAGGGAGAAGCCGATCCGGCGCTGGTGGGGCGGGACCATGGCCGCCAGGCACTGCCGGATCACGCTGAACACCGGCAGGGCCAGCAGCCCGGCCACCACCGAGGCGACGACCAGCACCGGGTACGGCAGCGCCCACGCCGACGACCAGAAGGCCAGCTGGGCGAAGGTGGTCACCACCAGCACCGGGCGCAGGCCGTACCGGTCGACGAACCGCCCGGCCAGCGGCGACCCGACCGCCATCCCCACCGTCGTGGCGGCGCCGGCCCCGCCCGCCTCCAGCCATCCCAGGCCGAGGGTGTTGTTGATGTGCAACGTCAGCGTGATGCCCGTCGCGGTGGACGGGATGCGGGCGATCATGCCCACCAGCAGCAGCGTTCGGACACCGGGAAGCGCGAACAGGCGACGGTAAGGTTCGATGACCATTTTTATTGCTTACCTCCGGGTGCATTCTGTCCTATGCCCCCGACAGAACCGCCACCGGATTACCCGGCGGGGCGGGGGTGTTGCACCCTCCGGAGCGCGTGCAATCATCGAAGACGTCCGGGGACGCCACTGGGGCGCCTCGAGACTTCACAGGGAGGCTCCCATGTCCTCTTCCGTCACGAGCCGACCGACCGCCCTGTACGGCGGCCAGGCGGGACGAAGGGTCACCGTCCGCGACGTCGCCGCCGCCAAGGAGCGCGGCGAGAGGTGGCCGATGGTCACCGCGTACGACGCGATGACCGCGAAGGTGTTCGACGAGGCCGGGATCCCGGTGCTGCTCGTCGGCGACTCGGCCGCCATGGTCGTGTACGGCTACGACTCCACGCTGCCGGTCACCGTGGACGACCTGCTGCCGCTGACCGCGGCCGTGGTGCGCGGGTCGTCGCGGGCCATGGTGGTGGCGGACCTGCCGTTCGGCTCCTACCAGGCGTCCCCCCAGCAGGCGCTGGAGACGGCCGCCCGCTTCATGAAGGAGGGCGGGGCCCACGCGGTCAAGCTGGAGGGCGGCCGGCGGGTGCTGCCGCAGGTCGAGATGCTGGTCTCGGCGGGCATCCCGGTCATGGCGCACCTCGGCCTGACCCCCCAGTCGGTCAACACCTTCGGCGGCTACCGCGTCCAGGGCCGCGGCCAGGCCGGCGACGAGCTGATGTCCGACGCCAAGGACCTGGAGTACGCCGGGGCCTTCGCCGTGGTCCTGGAGTGCGTCCCGGCCGAGCTCGCCGAGCGGGTCACCCGGTCGCTGTCGATCCCCACCATCGGCATCGGCGCCGGTCCCTCCACCGACGCCCAGGTCCTCGTCTGGCAGGACCTGATGGGCCTGACCCCCCGCCCCGCCAAGTTCGTCAAGAAGTACTTCGATCTCGCCGGGGAGATGGACCGGGCGGTCCGCGCCTTCGCCGACGAGGTGACCGGCGGGGCGTTCCCCACCGCCGAGCACACCTACCGCTGACGCGCCCGGCGCCCCGGCGCACCCGTCTTCCCGGGTGCGCCGGGGCGTCACCGCGTCCGGGCCGGGATGCCGGGCGCGTCCGCGTCCGGGCCGGGGAGCCGGCCGGCACGCTCGTCCACGCCCCTCCCCTTCCGGTTCACCGCGGCCGCGTCCGGCCGGGTCTCACGAGGGTGTCAGGAGCGAGGGCGTCAGGAGAGGGCCTGGCGGAAGTCGGCCCAGAGGTCCTCGATGTGCTCGATGCCGACCGCGACCCGGACCGTGCCCTCGCCGATCCCGTGCCGGGCCAGCTCCTCGGCCGTCAGCGAGCGGTGCGAGGTGGTCGCCGGATGCAGGATGAGCGTCTCGACGCCGCCGAGCGACGGGGCCAGCAGCGCCAGCCGTACCGAGCTCATGAACCGCTCCCCCGCGGCGCGCCCGCCGGCCAGGTCGAAGGAGAAGACGCCGCCGAAGTCCGGCAGCAGCTTGACCGCCAGCTCGTGCGAGGGGTGGGAGGGCAGACCCGGCCAGTGGACGGCCGTGACGGCCGGGTGGTCCGCCAGGCGGGTGGCCAGCTCGCGCGTGTTGGCGCAGTGCCGTTCCATGCGCAGCGGCAGGGTCTGCATGCCGCGCAGCGTGAGCCAGGCCGCGAACGGGTCGGCGGTGGCGCCCAGCTCGACCGCGAAGTGCCACACCTTCCGGTACAGCTCGTCGGAGGCGAAGACCGCGACGCCGCCGAGGACGTCGGTGTGCCCGCTCAGGTACTTGGTGGAGGAGTGCACCACGACGTCGGCGCCGTGCTCCAGCGGGCGGCACAGGATCGGCGAGGCGAAGGTGTTGTCCACGACCGAGACCAGCCCGGCCTCGCGCGCCACGGCGCACATGCCGGGCAGGTCGGCGACCTGGGTGACCGGGTTGGCGATGGTCTCCAGGTAGACGACCTTCGTCTCCGGCCGTACGGCCTCGCGCAGCGCCCCGGGGTCGTCCTCGGGCACGTAGGAGACCGTGATCCCGAACCTCGTGACCAGGTCGTTGATCATTCCGGCGGTGCCGCCGTACAGGGCCCGCTGGGCGATCATATGGTCGCCCGGCTTGAGCAGTCCGAGCAGCACCGAGTTGATCGCCCCCATGCCGGAGGCGGTGGCCACGGCGCCGACGCCGCCCTCCAGGCCGGCGACGGCCTCCTCCAGCGACCGGACGGTCGGGTTGGACAGCCGCCCGTAGACGAAAGGGCCGTCCGGGCGGCTCATCCCGTCGGCGAAGACGGACGGGTCGTCGAAGACGAAACCGGAGGTCTGGTAGATCGGCACCGCGATGGGCCGGCTGCCCTCGAGGGGCGGCTGCGGGTGGTGGACGACACGTGTCTCAGGGTGAAGCTCGCTCATACGACAAGGATGACCCGCGAAGAGGCCCGATGTCAGGTCCGGCCCGGTCCTCACGCCTCGCATGGCCTGCGGGCGTATGTGTGAATTCCTCACTGTCGCCGGGCATGGCCGCCCGCCAGGATCGGAGGCATGACAGCGATTCTGGTGGACGGGCTCCGCAAGCACTACGGGGACTTCGCCGCCGTCCGGGACGTCTCCTTCGACGTCTCGCAGGGCGAGGTCTTCGCCCTGCTCGGCCGTAACGGCGCAGGCAAGACCACGACCCTGGAGGTGCTGGCGGGCTTCGCGGCCCCCGACGCCGGCACGGTGCGCGTGCTCGGCCTCGACCCCGTCGAGGACCGCACGGAGGTGCGGCGGAGATGCGGCATCATGCTCCAGGAGGCCGGGTTCTTCCCCGACTTGACCGTGGCGCAGACCGTGGACGCCTGGCGCGACTTCGTCGCCGCCCCCCGGCCGCGCGACGAGACCCTGGAGACGGCGGGGCTGACCGGCAGGGCCGGCACGAAGGTGCGGCAGCTCTCCGGCGGGGAGAAACGCCGCCTGGACCTGGCCCTGGCCATCCTCAGCCGGCCCGACGTGCTCTTCCTCGACGAGCCGACCACCGGCATGGACCCCGAGGCCCGCCGGAACACCTGGGACGTCATCCGCGACCTCGCCGGACGGGGCACCACGGTCCTGCTCACCACGCACTACCTGGAGGAGGCCCAGCGGCTGGCCTCCCGTATGGCGATCATGGACCGCGGGGAGGTCGTGGCGAGCGGCGGCATGGCCGAGACCCTCGCCGCGCAGACCGGCCGGGTCGCCTTCGAACTCCCCGCCGGGGTCGCTCCGGAGGAGCTGCCGCTGCCGCCGTCCTCGGTGGAGGGCCGGACCGCGGTGTACCGGATCGCCGACCCCGACCTCGCCGCGCGGACCCTGCTGAACTGGGCCGCCGGGCGCGGCCTGCGCCTGCACGGCCTGGAGGTCCGTACGGCGACCCTCGAAGACCTGTTCCTGGACCTCGCCGCGGACGCCGACGGGCACCGGGACGACGAGCACGCGAAGGAGGTGGCGTGACCATGGCGGCGCGCGATCTGGTGACGGTGGCCCGCTTCGACGGCCGGCTGTTCTGGCGGGACCGGACGGCGCTGAGCACGTCCGTGACGCTCTTCCTGGTCCTGGGCGTCGGGCTGCCGGTGATGATGGACCGCATCCAGCCGGGCCGGCCGGAGGTCGTGGTGGCCCAGCATCTCGGGATCCTGTCGATGCTGCTGGTCCTCGCGACGTTCGGCCAGACGATGACCACCCTGACCACCCGCCGTGAGCAGCTCCTCCTCAAGCGGATGCGGGCCACCGGCCTGTCCGACCGCGACATCCTCGGCGGCGGGATCCTCAACCTGGTGCTGCAGAACACCCTGCTGGCGATGGTGGTCTCGGTCGCGCTGTACGCGCTGACGAGCCTGCCGGTCCCGCGCGACCCGCTGCTGTTCCTGGTGGCGGTGGTCGCGGGCGCCGCCGTCCTGTGCCTGCTGGGCGCGGCGTTCACCCCGCTCGTCCCGCGCCCCGAGCTGGCCGGCGTCATGGCGATGCCGTTCTTCCTGCTCGCGGGGGTCGGCGGGGGCGGCTTCGGACCGCTCACCGAGATGCTCCCCGGCTGGGTGGGCACGCTGCTCGGCCTGCTGCCCACCGACGCCGTCGCCGACATCGCCCGGACGGCGTACGCGGCGGACGGCACCTTCGGCGGCGACCTCGCGGCGGCGGCCGGGCCCGCGCTCAAGCTCGCCGTCTGGGCGGCGATCGGGCTGTTCGCGCTGACCCGGTGGTTCCGCTGGGAGACCCGGAGGCAATAATCGCCGTGACATGCGAATGACCCCCCAGCGCCTGGCCGTCGGCCTGGTCGTGCTGCTCTCCGTGGGTTTCACGGTCGCGCCGGTGATCCTGATGGTCCGCTACGGCGGGCCCGCCGCGGCCGCCGTGCTCTCCATCGTGCTTCCCGCCTTCTTCGTCCCCCACTTCCGGCATGTCCGTGCCGCCCTGCGCGGCGCGGAGCCGGGCGGCGTGACCGTCGGGCTCGCCGTGCAGACGGCCGCCGCCTACGCTCCGATGCTGCTCCTGCCGAACGACGCCGCGAGCTGGTGGTGGGGCGCCCCGAGCATCCTGCTCGGTTCGGTGCTGCTGCGCCTGCGGCCGCCGCTCGCCCTGGGGTTCCTGGCCCCCATGACGGCGGTCCACTTCGCCGCCGCGTGGAACGCCGGGATGCCGGGCTTCAAGATCCTCTACGCCTTTCAGAGCGTCACCACCCTCTTCGTCACCGGCTTCGTGATCTATGGGGTGACCCGGCTGGTCGTGGTCAGCCGGGAGCTGGCGCAGGCGCGGACCGAGCTGGCCGAGGCCGCGGTGCTCCGGGAGCGGCTGCGCATCTCCCGCGACCTGCACGACGGCCTGGGCAGCAGCCTGACCGCCGTCGCGCTCAAGGGCGACCTGGCGCGCAGGCTGGTCGGGCGCGACCCCGCCGCGGCGGAGGCGGAGCTGGCCGAGCTGGTCGGCGTGGCCAGGGAGGCGGCGCAGGACGTGCGGCAGGTGGCGCGGGGCTACCGGGAGATGTCGCTGGCCGGGGAGGTGCACCGGGCGGAGGCGCTGCTGGAGGCGTCGGGGGTGACCTGCCGGACCGACCTGGCCGGCGTCGAGGTGGCGCGCGAGGTCGACGAGGCGCTGGCCTGGGCGGTGCGCGAGGCCGTCACCAACGTGGTACGGCACAGCCGGGCGACGACCTGCTCGATCAGCACCTCCGCCCGCGGCGGCGCCGTACGGCTGGAGGTGGTCAACGACCGCGCCCGCGGGCACGCGGCGGACGGCGGCGGGCTGACCGGCCTGCGGGAACGGGCGTCGGGCCTGGGCGGCTCGGTCGTGGCCGGACGCGCCGGCGACGGGTTCCGGCTCGTCGTGGAGCTGCCCGCCGTACCGGGGGCGCGGCGGGGACGGGCGGACGAGGACCGGCGGGCGCACCGGGGCCCGGAGGCGGCCACCGGGGACGGGGACGCCGCGGCCGGGGGCCCGGAGACGACGACGGGGGAAGCGGCGGTGACGACGTGATCAGGGTCCTGCTCGCCGAGGACATGCACATGATCCGGGCCGCGCTCGGGGCGCTGCTGCGGCTGGAGCCCGACATCGAGGTGGTCGCCGAGGTGACCCGCGGCGACGAGATCGTCGGCGCGGCCCTGGAGTCCCGGCCCGACGTGGCGGTGCTGGACATCGACCTGCCCGGGATCGACGGCATCACCGCCTCGGTGGAGCTGCGGGAGAAGGTCCCCGGCTGCCGGGTCCTGGTGCTCACCGCGATGGGACAGCCGGGTCAGGTCCACCGGGCCCTGGCCGGGGGCATCGAGGCGTTCCTGGTCAAGGACGCCCCCGGTGACCGGCTGGCGGACGCGATCCGGCGCACCGCCCGGGGACTGCGGGTGCTGGACTCCGAGCTGGTCGCCTCGGCGCTCGCGTACGGCGCGAGCCCGCTGACCCCGCGCGAGACCGCCGTGCTGAAGGAGGCCGCGCGGGGCGCCCCGGCCGAGGAGATCGCCGGGCGGCTGCACCTGTCGGCCGGGACGGTCCGCAACTACCTGACCAACGCCGTCTCCAAGACGGGCGCCCGCAACAAGGTCGACGCCATCCGGATCGCCGAGGACGCGGGCTGGATCTGAGGGGCCGGGCCCCTTCTCCGCCCCGCCCGCCGCGCCGCGCCACGCCCGGGCGGGCCCCGGGACATCAGGGCGGGACCGGGCCGGCGGGGCGACCGCGGGAGGCCGTACCGGGCGGGCCGCCCGTCAGACGTCGGTGACCCGGAAGCCCGCGTGGGCCTTGTAGCGGCGGTTGATGGAGATGAGGTTGGCGGTCAGCCCCTCGACCTGGCGGGCGTTGCGCAGCCGCCCGCCGTACACGCCGCGGGCGCCCGGGATGCGGCTCGCCAGCGCCTGGACCGTGTCGGTGGCCTCGCGGTCGTCGCCCAGCACGAGCACGTCCAGATCGATCCGCTCCACCTCCGGGTCCAGCAGCAGGACGGCGGAGACGTGGTGGAAGGCGGCGACCACGCGGCTGTCCGGCAGGATCGCGGCGGCCTGCTGGGCGGCGCTGCCCTCCTCGACGTCCAGCGCGTAGGCGCCCCGCTTGTCGAAGCCCAGCGGGTTGACGCAGTCGACCACGATCTTGCCGGCCAGCTCGTCCCGCAGGGACTCCAGGGTGGGCCGGTGCCCCTCCCACGGCGTCGCCACGATCACCACG
The DNA here is from genome assembly GCF_040653115.1 of Streptosporangium sp. NPDC048047. NCBI lineage: Bacteria > Bacillati > Actinomycetota > Actinomycetes > Streptosporangiales > Streptosporangiaceae > Streptosporangium > Streptosporangium sp. NPDC048047. The sequence goes on from NZ_JBEZNH010000033.1 coordinate 66,157, forward strand.
TCGGCCTCGGCCGCCACGGTCCGGTTGTCGGCGCCGCGGGCCGTACCGCCGACGCTCTCGGCCGCCTCCCCGGCCCGGCCGGCGTCGCGCGAACCGATCAGCACGGTGTGACCGGCCAGGGCGAACCGCCGGGCCAGGCCCCTGCCCTGGTCGCCGGTGCCGCCCAGGATGCCGATCGAGATGCCGCTCACGTCCGGGATATCAGTGCTCACTCGTCACTCCTCATGATCGTCGGCCGGCCGGGGGGCCCGGAGGCGCCCGGCCCCGCCACATGTCCAGATCATGCCAGGCGCGTCCGGCGATCTCCCGGCAGGACCCCGGCGGCTGGTGCACGATGATCTGATGGACGCACGGTCGGTCGCCCTTCTGCGCGACATCCTCGGCTCGACCGGCTGGGTGGAGCGCACCCGCGCGCTCGGCCTGGCCCTGCGCACCACCCGGTCCCCCGGCGGCCTGCTGGTGGTCGGCACGCCCGCAGGGGAGCCCTGGCACCTGGCCGCGCACCTCGGGGACGAGGCCCGGCTGGCGGGGATCCCGCAGCTCGCCCCGACGCTGGTGCGCTGGGACCCGCCCCCGGGCGCGCCCGCGCACCTGCGGATCGGGCTGGAGCGGATCGAGGCGGCCCGGCGGGGCGAGACCCTGTTCGTGGTGACCGAGGACCGGGCCCCCGAGGCGCTGCTGGAACGGGTCGGCGACGCCCGCCGTACCGGCGCGACGATCCTCGCCCTGGACGGCGGCGACCCCGACCTGGAGGGGCTGGCCCACGAGGCGCTGGCCGTCCCCGAGCGGGCGCCGCTGTCGTTCGACGGCGCCCAGCACCTGGTCAGCATGGCCGCGGGCGAGACCGGCCGGCGGCCGGGCCTGCGCGAGCGGCTGGCCCGGCTGCTGGAGAAGGTCAGCGGCCCCCAGGTGGCCGACTGACGGCGCGACGGCCGCCACCCGGCCGGCCTTCCCCGGCCGGGCCGCGCGTCCGCGCGGTCACCGCCCACCGTCCGGCCGCCGGTCCCGGACGCGGCCGGCCTCCCATTCGACCGTCGGCCCGGGACGCGACCCGCCGTTCAGTCGTCGTCCCAGGCGCGGTCGGCCTCCCTCCACTCCTCGTTGCGGTCGGCCGCGGTCTTCAGCGCGCCGGCCGCGGCCTCGCGGGTCTCGTAGGGGCCCATCCGGTCCTTGTTGGGACAGCCCTGGTCGGGCTCGACCGCCATGTGCTTCAGGCAGAACCACCACTGATCGCTCATGGGGGCAATCCTGCCCAGCGGAAAGCCCAACTAGACTGGGGGACCATGACGACACTGCTCCAGCCCGGACGGATCTCACCCACCCGCAAGGTCCCCTCAGGCATCACGCGGCCGGAGTACGTCGGGAAGAAGACCCCCAGGCTCGGCGAGTCCGACGTCAAGACTCCGGAGATCATCGAGCGGATGCGGGTGGCCGGAAGGCTCGCCGCCCAGGCGCTGGAGGAGGTCGGCCGACACGTGGCGCCCGGCGTCACCACCGACGAGCTCGACCGGATCGGCCACGAGTTCCTCTGCGACCACGGCGCCTACCCCAGCACCCTCGGCTACCGCGGATATCCCAAGTCGCTGTGCACCTCGGTCAACGAGGTGATCTGCCACGGCATCCCGGACGACACCGTGCTGCGCGACGGCGACATCGTCAACGTCGACATCACCGCCTTCATCGGCGGCGTGCACGGCGACACCGACGCCACCTTCCTGGTCGGCGACGTCGACGAGGAGTCGCGCCTGCTGGTCGAGCGCACCCGCGAGGCGACCGAGCGCGCCATCAGGGCCGTCGCCCCCGGCCGTCAGCTCAACGTCGTGGGCCGGGTCATCGAGGCCTACGCCAGGCGGTTCGGCTACGGCGTGGTCCGCGACTTCACCGGCCACGGCATCGGCACCACGTTCCACTCCGGCCTGATCGTGCCGCACTACGACGACCCGTCGCTGGCGGTCACGCTGGTGCCGGGCATGACGTTCACCATCGAGCCGATGCTGACCCTCGGCACCATCGAGTACGACGTCTGGCCGGACGGCTGGACCGCCGTGACCAAGGACCGCAGGCGGACCGCCCAGTTCGAGCACACCATCCTGGTCACCGAGACGGGCCGCGAGATCCTGACCCTGCCCTGACGTCTTGACGTCTTGACGTCTTGACGACCTGAGGCTCTGACGCCCCCGCCGTACGGCGCTCCCGGGTCCCGGGCGGGTCCCCGGGACTCCGGCGCTCCCCGCCCCGCCTACGGGCGGGGCAGCGTCCCGGTGACGGTGGTGCCCTCCCCCATGACGCCGTTGACGCTCAGCGTGCCGCCGAGGGCCTCGAACCGGTCGCGCATCGCGTCCACCCCGCGCCCGGCGGCCGTCCCGGCGAAACCGGCGCCGTCGTCGCTCACCGTCATCCGCAGGCCGCCGCGGCCCAGGGTCACCGCGACGGAGACCACCCGGGCCCGGCTGTGCCGTTCGACGTTGGCCAGGGCCTCCTCCAGCACCGCCAGCACGGCCCCGGCCTCCTCGGTGGACGCCTCCTCGCCGGGCAGCGCCCAGGTCTCGACGGCGATCCCGGTGCGACCGCTCCAGGCGTCCAGGCGCTCCCGGAGCTCATGGGCGAGAGCCGGTCTCCGCCCCTCACGTGTGCGCGCTTCCTCGGACACTCCTCGACCTCCCCGGCGCGCGTGGCGCCCGCCGGCCATCCGGCCGGACACGTGGCTGATCCGTGAGCGGGCGTGGCGCGCGTCGTCGCACGGCCGTCGCTGCGGATGCCCGAACCCCCCGGACTCAGGCTACCGGAGCCATCCCCGCAAAAGGGAGGAAGTGCCTGTCGTGCCGCCTACTCGGGCCCGGCGGCGCGGTCCCGCCGGTCGAGCCTGGCGAGGTAGTCGTTGTAGGCGTCGAGTTCGGCGTCGCCGGTGCCGCCGGTGCGGGCCGCCGCCGCGTCGGCCCGGCGGTCGTTGCGGCGAGCCGTACGGTCGTCGTCGCGCCACCACTGGAAGCCCAGCGCGAGCAGCACGAGCAGCGTCGGGATCTCGCCGAAGCCCCAGGTGATGGCGCCGCCCGTCCGCTGGTCAACCAGGGCGGAGGTGCCCCAGGCACGGCCGAGCTGCTCGTACCACTCCGGGGCGAGGACGGTGCCCATGCTCATCAGCGCGATGCCGAAGAAGGCGTGGAAGGGCATCGTGACGAACAGCAGGAGCAGCTTGGCGAAGTGCGGCAGCCGGTGCGGCGCCGGGTCCACCCCGATGATCACCCAGAAGAACAGGGAGCCGCTGAGCAGGAAGTGCAGCGTCATCGCGATGTGGCCGAGGTGCTCCTCCATCGCGGCGGGGAACAGCGGAGTGAAGTAGAGGGCGTAGAACGACACGATGAAGATCGCCGTGGCGATCGCCGGATGGGCCACGAAGCGGACGAACCTGCTGTGCAGGATCGTGGTCAGCCACTCGCGGGGGCCGCGGTCGCCGCGCCGGGCGGCCGGCTTGAGCGCGCGCAGCGCCAGCGTGACGGGGGCGCCCAGCACCAGCAGGATCGGCACCAGCATGGACAGCGTCATGTGCTCGGCCATGTGGGCGCTGAACAGGACCTTGGCGTAGCGGGCGACGCCGCTCTGGGTGGAGATCACCAGGATCAGCACGCCGAGGAACCAGGAGGCGGTGCGGCCCCAGGACCACGAGTCGCCACGCCGCCGGAGCCGTACGACCCCGGCGAGGTAGAGGCCGCCGAGGACCGCCGCCACGGTGGCGAAGAACAGGTCGAACCACCACAGCGTGGCCAGGTTGGCCAGGGAGATCTCCGGCGGCATCGTGAAGCCGAGCGCCTCGAAGGCGCGGTCCACCGGCAGGATCGCGGGAGGCGGCGCGGTACGGCCCAGCGCGACCGCCAGCCCGACCGTCGCGAACATGACGAGGAGCTCGACGGAGGCGAACCGGGCGAACCCGCCCCGGCCGCCGCCGGCGAGCCCGGGGAGGGTGCGCTTCCTGTGCCACCACCCGAAGACGCCGAGCATCGCGAACGCCACGGTCTTGGCGACCAGCAGCAGGCCGTAGGCGGAGGTGAAGACCTCCGAGAGCGAGGTGAGCCGCGCGATGACGCTGAACAGGCCCGACAGTCCCACCGCGACGTAGCACCACAGCGCCATGTCCGAGAACCGGGCCGCGGCGACCTCCAGCTGCGGCTGCCGCCGCAGCGCGTGGAAGCACAGCACGGCGAGCCCGCCCACCCACAGGGCGAGGGCCAGCAGGTGGAGCGCCACGCCGCTGGTGGCCATGTCGTGGTTGGGCGAGGAGGCGGAGTGGCCGGTCAGCGCGGGCGGCAGCATCGTCGCCAGGGCGAGGGCCAGCAGCCCCGCGGCGGTGCCGGCGGTGATCGCCCCCCGGGCGAACAGCGCGATCGCCACCCCGAACAGCACGACCAGGGTCAGGGCGATGCCCTGGGACACCTGGCTGGCGAAGCTGGTGAGCTCGTCGCCGCCGAGCACGTCGGCGACGGGCAGGCCCAGCACCTCCGACAGGGTGAAGACCATCGTCGCGGCCGCCGCTCCGGCCCACACGAGCGCCGACCACGACGCGGCCCTGACGTAGCCGAGGGCCGGCTTGCCGAGCAGTCCCTTGTCGACCGGGAAGAAGAAGGCCGCGGCCAGCAGCGCGCCCACGGTGACCACGCCCGCGGCGTCCATCGCGAGCTTGGCCAGCGGCAGGCCCCACCGGGTCACCGTGCCCTCGTCGGGCAGGCCGGGGATGATGCGGGGGGTCGCCGCGCCGCCGGCGAACATGGCGATCACCAGGGCGACGACGGCCGCTCCGGCGGCGGCGAGGCCCAGCCACACCGCCCGGACGGTCCGTCGCCGCTCGTCCGGCACGTCCGGCACGGCCCGCGCGGACTCCTCCCGGGTGCTCACGGCTGCTTCCGGCCCTTTCCTCGCAGACTGAAGAGCATGCCGATGCCGACGCCGGCCAGGCCGCCGACGACGATCCACAGCCAGCCGGGGATCCCTCCCGAGGAGGCGGGCTCACCGGCCGCCGCCGGGGTCCGCGCCGCGCCCGTGGCGCCGGCGGTCTCCCCGGAGGTCCCCGGGCCGGTCACGGCGGGAGGCGCCGAGTCGGCCGCGGGTGTGGATGCCTCCGGGGACGGCGACGCCTGCGCCTCGGCGGAGGGCGGGGCCGATCCCTTCAGCGTGAAGGGGATCTCCCCCTCGATCGGGTGCCCGTCGGAGGAGACGACCCGGTAGGCGATGACGTAGCGGCCCGGCGGGAGATCCGCCTTGACCTTCTGCGTCACCGTCGGGCCGTCGGCCACGGGCTTGCCGTCCTGGTGGGCGGCGTCGTCCGGCCCGCGGACGACCACGGCCGGGAAGCGCACCGAGGCGGTGAACGTCAGCTTCACCTCGTCGAGGCTCTTCACCTCGGCGTCCTTGGCGGGCGAGCTGCTCTTGAGGGCGTCGTGGGCGAGGGCCGGCGAGGCGAGCGCCGTACCGAGAACGAGAGCGGCGAGGAGCGCGAGCACCGCCGCGGCTGGGGAAGTCTTCATGACGGTTCCCAGGCTACCGACGCCACCGACCGGTCCCGAAGCCCCCGCCCCGGTCCCACGGCGCGTCGTGGGGCGCCGGGCGGGGCCATCGGCCGGTCTCCAGAGCCCGCGACGGTCACCGGCGCCCCGAGCGCCGCCGTGGTCGCGGCGTCCGCGACCGGTGCGGCGGGCATCGAGGACTCCGTGGGTGCCGTGGGCTTCACGGTCACCGGAGGCCTACAGGTCGACGCAGGCCAGTGCCCGCCGGTAGGCGTCGGCCCCGCGCGCGGGCTCGTCGATCCGCTCCAGGACCTGCGCGGCGGTCAGCCAGAGGTGGGCGGTGGAGCGGGTGGACGGCAGATGCGTCAGTGCCTGTTCCGCCCTGTGGAACTCCTGAAGAGCCTTCTCCTGCATGCCGACCTCAGCAAGGGTCTCGCAGAGGAGCATGCGCGCCTCGGCCTGCAGCGCCTGCGGCATCCCGTCGAGGATGGCATAGGCGGTACGGATGTGCTCATTCGCCTGCTCCGGGCGCGACAGCAGCAGTTCTGCGCGGACGAGGTTCATCGTGCAACGCAGTTTGTTGATCGTGCTTGCCGAACTTTCCTGCAACTCACCCTGTAGTCTCTCCAAGCCGTCGCGCCAGGCATCGGCCTGCGCGGGGCGTGCCAGCAACATGACCTGAAGGTAGTCACTGCGAAGCAGCGCGAGAAGACGAGGATCCTCCTGCTCGGACTGGACCGCGAGGGCTCGTTCGGCGTACGCGGTCGCCTCGTCATTGTGGCCGGTCTCGGCCGCGACGATGGCTGCGGTCCAGTTCGTCCAGGAGATCGTCAAGGGATTGCCGATCAGCTCTGCCGCGGCGAGCAGTTCCGCAGCGAACTGCCGGGAGCGGAGCATGTCCCCCCGGTCGATGTAGGCCGCCAGAAGCTGGGTGCCCAGCTTCACCAAGTCGTTGGTCCAGGCAGGCCGCACCGCACCGCCCAGGATCTGCTCGACGACTTCCACCGCCTGCCCTAAATCTCCTTGCTCCCGATAGCAACGCGAGAGGGCGACCACGATGGCGACATGACGCTCGGGTGACATCGTTCCCGCATCGTCCCGGCGGAGAGTGTTGAGCAGAGTGATCGCCCCGTCCAGGTCACCGCATGCTTCAGTGGCCAGCGCCAGTCCGTACTCGGCTTCCTGCCTGAGGTGAGGGAGACCCGCCACGCCCTCGTCTGCGAGAACCTCCGCGTAGCGCGTGCGGGCCTCCGTGACCTCGCCGTTCTCCATCGCGATCCGGGCGTAGCCCAGGTTGAGCTCGATCTCCTGCATCTGCTCAGCGGTCACGCCGTTAACGAGATAGGTGAGGGAGCAGTCCAGTTTGTGGGCCAGGAGCTCAAGCACCGCGGGCGTTGGGGTACGCTTGCCGCTCTCAATGAGAGAGACATAGCTATCGGACAATTCCGGATGGGCGAGCTGGGCCTGGGAAAGACCACGCTGGCGGCGAACGGTTTTGATGCGTTGCCCGATCAAACCTTGACCAGTCACGTTACTCCTTGAAAAATGTATTTCTAGCAGCAGAACCCACGACAGGAGCCTCCCCCGTGCGCCGACGCCTCATCTTGTCCGCCCTCGCCGCCTTCATGGTCGCAGCGTTCTCCGTCGCAGGCCATGCTACGGCCGCCAGCGCCGATTCGTCTGCCCCCCTGCGAGACAGCACTCAGCAAGCTGCAGCCCAGGACACGCAGTCCGCGTTCGGCTGGAACTACCCAGGCTGAAGCGGGACCGGCCGTCCACGGCCTCCCTCTCGGCAGGCCATGCAGTCCCGAAGCAGCCAGGCGCCCTACGCGCTCCCACGATCCCCCCGTGGGGAAAGCGCAAAGGGCGCCTGTTTCGTTCACGGCCCCACCGGCACCCGAAACAGGGAATTCTCAGAACATGCGCCGGTGAGGGCGGTCCGCTGCGACGTGAAAAGAGGAGCGCCGAACACAGGCGGATGACCTTCACGAGCCGAATGCCTCATGGAGGAAAGTAAAATTAACAATATTCGCGAGCGGCGCGACTTGAAAACGTTCTGACCGGAATTCAAACGGTCCAAAGTATGAAAATCCCACAGGTAGCGGTTCGACCGGCCATCCGCAGCGGAAACTGAATTCAGGCTCCGGACTCGATCATTTCCCGGCCTTCTCCACACCCTTCGGCCCCGACACACCGCCTGACCTCGTGACCGGCTGCTTCCGCGCATGATCGCCGACCACCTGTCGGACGATGCCCAAGGGTTCGTGTACGGGGAGCTTCCTCGACGAATTGCATCCCACTCTCCGATCGCCCGCGTCCCGGCGGACGCGTATTCGCCGTTCACGCCGACAGCCGCACCGGCGCCGGCAGTCAACGACAAGCCGGGATACACCGAAAATATATTACGAACCGCAATAGACGCCCCGACGCCTTGATCGGTAAGCTGAATGCTATCAAGCTGGATGAATTCGTTGGAGACGCTCGGGAAGCCCCGGGCGTACTGACCATGGGGCTCAACGAATGACATTTTCGATGCTCGGCGGTTTGGAGGTTCGCAACGACGAGAGGCAGATCATTCCGATCCCCCGGCTGAAACAGCGCCAACTCCTCGTGGCGCTCCTCCTCCGGGCCGGCATCCCGGCATCCTTCGGATACCTGACGGACGCGGTCTGGGGCGACGACCCTCCGGCGTCCGCCGAGCAGAACCTCAAGACGTACGTTCACACGCTGCGGCGACTCCTCTCCCCCGGTGCCCCCCGCTCGGCCCCGATCGAGACCCAGGCGAACACCTACCTCGTCACCCTCGGCGAGGAGGACCTCGACCTGCTGGCCTTCCGCGAGCACGTCCGCCGGGGAAGGCGCGCCGTCCAGGACCACCGGGCGGAGACCGCGCACCACCACTACCAGCGAGCCCTCGACCTGTGGCGGGGAGATCCCTTCCCGAACGCCCGGGGGACCCGGGCCCTGAACGACGCGGCGGCCGGCCTGTCCGAGGAACGTCTCGCCGCGCTGGAGGAGTTCTCGGAGGTCCGGCTCGGGCTGGAGAGATACGCCGAGGCCGTGCCGGACCTGCGTGCCGCGACCGGCGCCAACCCGGCACGGGAGCGGCTCTGGGGGCAGCTCATGCTGGCCCTGCACGGTTCGGGAGACCGCGCCGCGGCCCTTCACGCCTACGAACGGCTGGCGAAGGCCGTCATGGAGAGGACAGGACTGGAACCCTCCCCCACGATCCGGGACCTCCACCGCCGGATCATCTCCTCCACCGAGCTCACCCGTCCGGTTCCTCCTTCCGAACCCGAGCATTCCGCCGGGGCGGCCGGGAACGTTCCGATCCCCCGTCAGTTACCGCGCGACCCGGGCGGATTCGTCGGCCGCGCCGAGGAACTGGTCCGGCTCAGATCGCTGCTCTCCCCCTGGGACGGCGGGCTACCCCACCACGTCGTCGCGATCACCGGGCCGCCGGGGGCGGGCAAGTCCGCCCTGACCATCCGGGCCGCACACACGGCTCGCGGCCACTTCCCGGACGGGCAGCTCTACGCCAACCTGCACGGGGCGACCCCCGGCCTGCGGCCGCTGGAACCTCTGGAAGTACTCGGCAGATTCCTGCGGGCCCTGGGGATCGCCTCCCAGGCGGTGCCCACCGACGTCGACGAGGCCGCCGCGCTGTGGCGGAGCCTGCTCGACGGCAGGAGCATCCTCGTCGTGCTGGACGACGTCGTCGATCTTCCCCAGGTCCGCCCCCTGCTCTCGGTGCCGGAGGGCAATACGGTCCTGGTGAACAGCCGCCGGACCTTCGCCCTGGTCGACGACTGCGTCCCCGTGCCGATCGGCCGGCTGCGGCAGGTGGAGGCGGCCGCCATGCTGGCCAAACTGGCGGGCGCCGAACGGACCGGGCGTGACCCGGAGTCCACGGCACGCCTGGTCGAGCTGTGCGGCGGCCTGCCGCTGGCCGTGGCCGTCGCCGGGGCCCGGCTGGCGAACCGGCCCCGGTGGGAGGTCGCCGACCTGGTGGAGCGACTCCAGGACGAGCGGAGACGGCTGCGGGAACTGGAGGCTGGCGACATCGCCGTGCGGTCGAGCCTGGGGGTCAGCTACGACCTGCTCGCCGGAAGTGCCGACGACCTCGACCGCGAGGCCGCCCGCGCGCTGCGCGCGCTGGGGGTGCTGCGGGTGCCCGACGTGACACCGCACGTCGTCGGCGCCCTCTTGGACGTCCCCGCCGACGAGGCCGAACGCGCCTTGGAACGGCTGGCCGACGGTCACCTCGTGGAGGTCGATGGGGCCAGAAGATATCGGCTGCACGACCTGGTGCGCCTGTTCGCGGGTGAGCAGGCGCTTAAAAACGAAAACCAGGACGCTCGAACTGACACTCTGAAACGCGCACTGGAGTTCTACATCGCGACTGCGCACCTGGCAGTCCAGCTCGGCTACCGTGTCACCCGAATAGTGGCTGAGGATCTTGATGCCGCTCCTCTACAGCTCGCCTCCGAAGAAGAGGCCCATGGGTGGTTCGAGAGCGAGCAGGCCAACCTCTTGTCGGCGGCCTCGCAGGCGATGACCTCCGCCGAGGAGCGGACCGCCTACCTTGGAGCCGCCCTCGCCTTTCCAATCTGCTGGCATCTCCACTACTGCGGCTCTCCTTCCTATCTTCTCTCGATCAGCCGGCAGAGCCTCGAGACCGGACGACGACTGAACGACCCCGCCATGGAAGCGGAGGCACACAACTTCGTGGGCCTCGCCCTCACCATGAGCAACCGCTCCGAAGAGGCCATGCCTCATATCGAGGAACAGCTGGCCCTTTGCCGCGAACAAGGTGATCTGTACGGCGAGCAGAAAGCCCTGGGAAGCCTCGCCAGGATCCTCTGCAACCTGGGCCGCTACGAGGAGACGATCCGCTGCGCCGAGGAACAGCGGAAGGTCGCTGAGGCGATCGGCTTCGCGTCGGGACAGCATTTCGCGATGAACCTGCTCGGCTCCGCGTACCGCCGCCTGCACCGTTTCGACGAAGCGCTGACGGTGTTGAACGAAGCCTTGAACCGGATACGCAGGCATGGTGACGCCTACCACGAGGCGGGCATCCTCGAGATCCTTGGCGAGGTTCACCTCGATCTCGGGGATCCTCTGTCGGCCAAAACCTGTTACGAGACCGCGCTGACGTGCGCGCGCGCCGCGAACATCGATGTCGCCGAGCCGTATCTGCTGCTGGGGTTGGCCCGCGCAGCCCGGGTTCTCGGTGATACCGAGCAGGCGGCGGCCTATCTGGCACGCTCCGTCGCGACCGCACAGGCCACTGGCAATGAGGAGCTGGACCAGCAGCTGGCCGAGGAGGAGGCCGCGTTGCGGGAAGTACGTGGGGAGGAGGCGGAACCCCCTCGCCGGATCATGACGCCCTGAGCGCCAGGAACAGGTCCACCCGGTCGGCCATCGCCGACAGGTCCCGCCCGGTCAGCTCCTCCACCCGGTGGATGCGGTAGCGGACCGTGTTGACGTGGACGTGCAGGCGTTCGGCGCAGGCGTTCCAGGAACCCGCGCAGTCGAGGAACACCTCCAGCGTCCGCAGCAGCTCCGACCGGTGGCGCCGGTCGTAGTCGAGGATCGGTTCCAGCGTCCTCTCGGTGAACGACCGCCGCACGTCGCCGGGGACGGTCGCCAGCAGCAGCGCGTGCGTGTAGATCTCGTCGCTGGTGACGACTCCCCCGCCGCGCGCCTCGGCCAGCCGCCGGGCGTGCCCGGCCTCCTCCAGGCCGCCCCGCAGCGCGGGCGAGCCGGTCAGCGCGGCGCTCACCCCGATCGACAACCGGAGGCCGGGCAGCCCGGCCGCCAGCACCTCCGCCCCGGCCCGCAGCGCCCCGGCCGGCTCACCCGCCGTGGAGTACGGCGGGCCGCCGGCCAGCGGCACCAGCGCCAGGGCTCCGTCCGGCGTCACCGCGGCGGCCGTGGTCCGGGGGCGCAGCAGCTCCTCCAGGATCCGGCCGCCGAGCGCGGCCGGGTCGGCCTCCCGGGCCGATCCGGGTCCGGTCACGGTCGCGCTCACCACGCAGTACGGCTCGGCCGGGCCGATCCCGCAGGTCCGCAGGCCCGCCCCCAGCTCGGCCCGGTCGCCCGCCCCGGAGGCGGCCAGCGCGACGAGCTGCCCGGCGAGCCGGCGTTCGACCCGCCGGCCCTCCTCCATCCGGCCGCGTTCCAGGGCGACGCAGGCGGCCAGCTCGAAGCCCACGTCGGTCTCGGCGATCAGGTCGCCACCGCAGGCCAGCGTCCAGCCGGCGGCCCGGTGCTCGCGGCCCACACCGAAGAGGGTGAAGGTCCCGGCCGGGGTGCGGACCACGTGGGGCAGCCGGGGCGCGGTGAGGAACTCGCGGGCCAGCCGGACGGCGACGGCCTCGCCGTCCGGGTCATGTCCCTCCCCGGCCTCGTCCGGGGACTTCGCCGCCTGGGAACGAGGGGTGAGGCCTCCGGTCCGGGGGCCAAGGACGGTGCCCGCGTCCGGGAGCGTCCCGGCGATGACCGCGCCGGTGGCCGAGACGACCGCGCCGGTCATCCGCAGCTCGGCGTCCATCAGCGCGAACAGCTCCTCGAGGCCCGCGCCCTCGGCGACGGCGGCGACGATCCGGCGGTGGCGGCCGAGGGCGTCACGCAGCTCGGCGTGCCGGGGGGTGATCATCTCGGCGACGCTCCGGAAGGAGACCTCGACCGGCACCTCCATCAGCGGCAGGCCGTACTCCTCGCAGGCCCGGACCAGGTCGCCGGGGACGGTGCCGAGCCAGGCGCGGCCGGCGCCGAGGGCGGCCACCCCGGCCTCGACCAGGCGGCGCACGAACCGTTCGGAGTCCTCGGGGCCGGTGCGCCACATGAGCCCGGAGAGCACCAGCTCGCCGGGCGACAGGTAGCGTCCCGGGTCGGGCAGGTCGGTGATCTGCACGCCGGTGAAGCTCCGGTCCAGGTGTTCCTCGCCCGTGAGGAGGGTGAGCCGGAGCTCCTCGATGGCGAGCAGGTCACGTATCCGCATGATTGGATGAAACTACAAGAACCACCGGCGGGCTCATCCGGGGTTTCGTCGTGTCCTTGCCTGTCCGGGCCGGGCTCCGGCTGTTGTACTGCAGAGATGAGCGGCACCGAGACCCGGCCGGACCGGGGCCAGAGCCGGGAGCGCGGGCATGATCCGGGCGTCGGGCACGATCTGGGCGTCGGGCGCAGCGCGCCGCGCCCCGACGGGACGCTGAAGGTGACGGGCGAGTTCGCCTACTCCTCCGATCTCTACCTCGCGGACATGGTCTGGGGGGCGACGCTGCGCAGCCCGCACCCCTCGGCCCGGATCCGCTCCGTCGACGTCGGCCCGGCGCTGGCCATGCCCGGCGTGCTGGCGGCGCTGACCTGCGAGGACGTCCCGGGTGAGCGGTTCTACGGCCTGGACCGCCGCGACCAGCCGGTCCTGGCGACGGATCGGGTCCGCTACCAGGGGGAGCCGGTCGCGATCGTCGCCGCGGACCATCCGGAGCGGGCGCGGCGGGCGGCCGAGGCGATCGTCGTGGACTACGAGGTCACCGAGGCGGTCGTCGACCCGCGGCGGGCCGCCTTCGACCCGTCCTGCCCGGCGGTGCACGACGGCGGCAACGTGGTGCGCCACCAGCCGGTCCGGGTCGGCGGCGACTTCACCGCCCCCGTGGTGGTCACCGGGGAGTACGAGGTCGGCATGCAGGACCAGGCGTTCCTGGGGCCGGAGTCGGGGCTGGCCGTGCCGGCCGAGGACGGCGGCGTGGACCTGTTCGTCGCCACCCAGTGGCTGCACGCGGACCGCGACCAGATCGCGCCCTGCCTGGGCCTGCCGCCGGAGCTGGTACGGCTGACGCTGGCCGGGGTGGGCGGCGCGTTCGGCGCCCGTGAGGACCTGTCCATGCAGGTCCACGCGTGCATGCTGGCGCTGCGCACCGGGCGGCCGGTGAAGATGGTCTACGGCCGCGAGGAGTCGTTCTTCGGCCACGTCCACCGCCACCCGGCCCGGATGCGCTACGAGCACGGCGCGGACCGCGACGGCAGGCTGCGGTACGTCCGGGCGGAGATCCTGCTCGACGGCGGCGCCTACTGCTCCTCCACCCCCGCCGTCGTCGGCAACGCGGCGTCCCTCGGGGTGGGGCCGTACGAGGCGCCGAACGTGTGGATCGACGCCTACGGCGTCTACACCAACAACCCGCCCTGCGGGGCGATGCGCGGGTTCGGCGCGGTGCAGGCGTGTTTCGCCTACGAGTCGCAGATGGACCGGCTGGCCGAGGCGTGCGGGCTGTCCCCGGTCGAGATCCGGGTGCGCAACGCGGTGTCGCAGGGGTCGCGGCTGGTCACCGGGCAGGTGATCGACTCCCCCGCGCCGCTGGCGGACATGCTGCGCGAGCTCGCCGCCATGCCGCTGCCCCCGGAACCGTCCCGCCCGGCGGCGGCCGTCCCGGAATCGGCGGATCCCCCGGAGCCGGGTACGGCGGGCCCGCCGGACCCGCCGGATCTGCTGGACCTGCCCGGCGGAGTCGCGCAGACCACCCACGGCGAGGGGGTGCGGCGCGGCGTCGGGTACGGCGTGGGCATCAAGAACATCTGCTTCTCGGAGGGCTTCGACGACCACTCCACCGCCCGGGTCCGGGTGGAGCTGCTCGGCGGCGAGCCGCACGTCCTGGTGCACACCGCCGCCGCCGAGGTGGGCCAGGGCCTGGTGACGGTCCAGGAGCAGATCGCCCGCACCGAGCTGGGCGTCGGCCTGGTGACGGTCGCGCAGGCGGACACGACGGTCGGGTCGGCGGGGTCCTCCTCGGCGTCGCGCCAGTCCTACGTCACCGGGGGCGCGGTGCGGGCGGCCTGCCGGGCCGTACGGGAGCGGCTGGGGGCCCTGCGGGCGGACGGGGAGACCCTGGCGGAGACGCTGGAGCGGGCCGGGCCCGTCGAGGAGACCGGGATCTACCGGCACCGGCCGACCTTCCCGATGGACCCGGTCACCGGTCAGGGCGACTCCCACGTCCAGCTCGCGTTGTGCGTGCACCGCGCCGTGGTGGACGTCGACGTCGAGCTGGGCCTGGTCAAGGTGGTGGAGCTGGCGGCGGTGCAGGACGTGGGGCGGGTGCTGAACCCGCTCGCCCTGGAGGGGCAGATCCACGGCGGCTCGGCGCAGGGGCTGGGGCTGGCCCTGATGGAGGAGGTCCAGGTCTCCGGCGGGCGGGTGCTGAACCCGTCCTTCACCGACTACCTCATCCCCACGATCCTCGACATGCCGCCCATGCGGTTGTCGGTCCTGGCCAACCCCGACCCGCACGCCCCGTACGGCCTGCGGGGCGCGGGCGAGCCCCCGACGCTGTCGTCCACCCCGGCGGTGGCGGCGGCCGTGCGGGCGGCCACCGGGCTGCGGCTGCCCCGCGTGCCGATCCGCCCCCACGACATCGCGCTGGACGGAAACCGGTACGGTAACTGGGCGGGGGACCGGTCCTTCTGACATAGCACTCAAATAGCGATAATCCGGTCATCCCTGTTCGAAAGGGATTTCATGGACCGGTTCTTCGAGCTGACGGCGCGCGGGTCGACGGTGGGCCAGGAGGTCAGGGGCGGCCTGACCACGTTCATGGCGATGGCCTACATCATCCTGCTGAACCCGCTCATCCTGGGCGGCGCCACCGACGTCACCGGGGCGAAGCTGTCGATCCCGCAGCTCACCACCTCGACCATCGTCGCCGCGGCGGTGAGCACGATCCTGATCGGCCTGGTGGGCAACGCGCCCTTCGGCGTGGCGGCCGGGCTGGGACTGAACGCCGTGGTGGCCTACCAGGCCGCGCCGTACATGACGTGGGCTCAGGCGATGGGGCTGGTCGTGCTGGAGGGCGCGGTCATCGTCCTGCTGGCCGTCTCCGGGGTTCGGCGGCTCATCATGAACTCGATCCCCCTGGCCCTGAAACACGCGATCAGCGTGGGCATCGGCATGTTCATCGCGCTGATCGGGCTGGTCGACGCCGGTTTCGTCGGCAAGGGCACGGGATCACCGGTGCAGCTCGGCACGACCGGCCACCTGACGGGATGGCCGGTGGCGGTGTTCTGCTTCGGCCTGCTGCTGGTGATCGTGTTGTTCGTCCGCAAGGTGCCGGGGGCCATCCTGATCGCCATCGTGGTCACCGCCGTGCTGGCGATCGTGGTCAACGGTGTGGCGAGGATCGACCCGGCGAGCTGGGGCGTCGTGGTGCCGAAGATCCCCGAGGGGGTGGTGGCCATGCCCGACTTCGGGCTGATCGGCCACATCGACCTGTTCGGCGGGTTCGCCCGTGCCGGGGTGGTGACCGCGCTGGTCGTGCTGTTCACGCTGGTGCTGTCGGGGTTCTTCGACGCGATGGGCACGATCATCGGGGTCAGCGACGAGGCCGGACTGGTGGACGCCGAGGGCCGGGTGCCCCGGCTGGGCGCCATCCTGACCGTGGACGGCGTGTCCGCCGCGGTCGGCGGCTTCTCCAGCGCCTCGGCGAACACCGTGTTCGTCGAGTCGGCGGCCGGGGTCGGCGAGGGCGCCAGGACCGGCCTCGCGGCGGTGACCACAGGCGGCGTCTTCCTGGTGACGATGTTCTTCACCCCGTTGTCGTCGGTCGTCCCGGCCGCCGCGGCGGCCCCCGCGCTGGTGCTGGTGGGCGCGCTGATGATGACCCAGGCCAGGAACGTGCCGTGGGACGACCTGACGCTGGCGATCCCGGCGTTCCTGACGATCGTCCTGATGCCGTTCACCTACAGCATCACCAACGGCGTCGGCGCCGGTGTGATCGGCTACACGGTCATCCAGGCGGCGCTCGGCCGCTCCCGGAACGTCTCGTGGCTGCTCTGGGTGGTCGCGCTGGTGTTCGTGGCCTACTTCGGCATCGAGGGAATCCGGGCGCTGGCCGAGTAGGCGTCCCGTCCCGGTGTCGGCGCCCGGACACGCCGGCCGTCCGGCGACCCTTCCGGGTGGTACGGCGCGCGACCGGGGCACGGGTCCGGCGGGGCCCGCCCGGGGACGGGGTCAGTTCCTGCTCTCGCAGGTGACTCCGTCGCCGTCCACGTCCCTGTACCAGTCGTACTCGGCGTGCCGGCCCCTGGTGTAGGGGCCGTATCCGTCGTCGATCGCCTCCTTGCACGTGCGGTACCGGGGGTCGTGACCATCCCCGGCGGGTGCGATGGCGCCGTCCGGCGCGGTGGTCCGCCCGGTGCGCGTCGCGGAGGCGGTGGAGGTGGTGGAGTCGGCCGGGGCGGTGGGGCGGTCCGCGGTCCCCTGCGGCGGGGCCGTCGTCGCGGGCGCGGCTGCGGGGTTCGTAGCGGGCGGAGTCGTGGGCTGCGTCGCCGGAGGAGCCACGGGTTGCGTCGCGGGCGGCGCCGTGGGCTGGGTCGCCGGGGGCGTCGCGGCCGGGTCGGAGTCCGTGGAGCCGGGGGGCGTGAAGATCGACTGGTTCGGCTGGGGCCGTCCCGGCGGCGGCGTCGAGGGCACGGAGGTGCCGGGGACGCCGCCCAGCCGGGAGACGAGGGCGTCCGCCTCCTCCTTGGTGGCGAACCCGGTGACGCTCAGGCTGTCGTCGGTGATCTCCTGGGCCACCCGCGGGGCCGCCAGCACCTTCTCCTGCACGACCATCGCGATCTGCTGGTTCAGCGCGTCCTTGGTCAGGTCGTTGATCAGGTCGCGGAAGGCGGGGGCGAACGCGACCCTGACCGCGTAGCCGCCGTTCGCGTCGCGGACCGTCTCGATCTTCCGTACGGCGTTCACGCTGACCCCCTCGGCCAGCGTGTAGCAGGTCTGCCCGGTCTCGTCGGGCATGTCCTCGGCGTTGGCGCAGGGGCCGGGCTGGGCGGCGAGGACCGGCGCGAAGTGGATGGGCGCGGCCAGCCGCTGCGGCGGCCTGGCGCCGAGCGGCGCGTCGGGGTTGCGGGTCATCAGGACGGCGAGGGTGGCGAGCACACCGGTGACCAGGACGACGACGACGAGGGCGGCGATCAGGACGCCCGTGGTGAGCCGGCTCGCCCGGGGGTCGCCGGGCGTCCCGGGATCGGGGACGGCCCCGGGCTCACCGGGCCGCACCGGGCCGGGCGGCACCGGCGGGATCGGCGGGACGGGCGGGATCGGCCCGCCCGGCCCCGGGGCGTCGTCCCCGGCGGGCCCGAGGACGCCGCCGGCCGGGCGCGGCACGCCCTCGGGCGGGCCGGAGGGCACGGCGCCGTACGTTCCGAGGACGTCCGGCATCCCGGGCGACGTGGGGTCGGGGACCCCGGCGGACCCCCCTGACCCCTCCGGCCCGTCCGGACCCGGCTGGCCCCCGGGCCCGGGCGGACCGAGCGGGGCGGTCAGAGGCGCGGTCAGGGGCTCCGCCCGCCCCGGGTGCGCGGGTGGAGCTCCCTTCGGCACGGGCCGCCTGCCCGGACCGGCGTGCTTCCCCATCGGCATGTCTCCGCATTCCTCGCTGTGCTCGCGGCGAGCCTACCGATCAGTCAAAGGAGGGGGTAACCGGATGGTCAAGGTGACTTCCGGAAACATGAGAAGCCACCGCGTTTGACAACCCGTCACCAAAGGAGGTCGATTCCTTGCAGCATGTGCGTAGTGCTCTCTTTGCAGGGAACCGAAAGTGAAGGAGGACACGGGCGCGAATCCTGGAGGTGCCATGAAGATCGCCGTTCCCCGCGAGGTAAAGGACCAGGAGTACCGGGTGGCCCTGACCCCCGCCGGAGCCCACGAGTTCGCCCGGCACGGTCATGAGGTCTTCGTCGAGAAGGACGCCGGAGCCGGGTCGTCCATCCCCGACTCCGACTTCGAGGCCGTGGGGGCGACCATCCTCGCCTCCGCGGACGACGTGTGGGCCGAGGGCGACCTGGTGCTGAAGGTCAAGGAGCCGATCGCCGAGGAGTACCACCGGATGCGCAAGGGGCAGGTGCTGTTCACCTACCTGCACCTGGCGGCGTCGGAGCCGTGCACCAGGGCCATGCTGGACTCCGGCGTCACCGGGATCGCCTACGAGACCGTGCAGACCGCGAACGGCGCGCTGCCGCTGCTGGCCCCGATGTCGGAGGTCGCCGGACGGCTCGCCTCGCAGGTGGGGGCCTACCACCTGATGAGGTCCGGCGGCGGGCGCGGCGTCCTGATGGGCGGGGTGTCGGGCGTGCACGCCGCCAACGTGGTGGTGATCGGCGCCGGGGTGTCGGGGATGAACGCCGCGGTGATCGCGCTGGGCATGCAGTCCGAGGTGGTGCTGCTGGACAAGAACATCGATCGGCTGCGCCAGGCCGACGTCATCTACCAGGGGCACTGCCAGACGGTCGCCTCCAACACCTTCGAGATCGAGCGCGCGGTCCTGGCCGCCGACCTGGTCATCGGCGCGGTCCTGGTGCCGGGCGCGAAGGCCCCGAAGCTCGTGAGCAACGAGCTGGTGGCGCAGATGAAGCCGGGATCGGTCCTGGTGGACATCGCCATCGACCAGGGCGGCTGCTTCGAGGACTCCCGCCCCACCACCCACGCCGAGCCGACCTACCGGGTGCACGACTCGGTCTTCTACTGCGTGGCCAACATGCCGGGCGCGGTCCCGCACACCTCGACGTACGCGCTGACCAACGTGACCCTGCCCTACGCGGTCTCCATCGCCGACCTGGGCTGGCGGGAGGCGCTGCGCGGCGACCCGGCGCTGGCCCTGGGCCTGAACACGCACGAGGGACACCTGACGAACGAGCCCGTGGCCGAGGCGCACGGGCTGGAGGCGATGCCGCTGGACCGGGTCCTGGCCTGAGGCCCGCGTCAGCCTGACGTCCCGATGCCCTGACGTCCGCTCGCGCCGGGTACGTCCCGCCGGGCACCGATCCCGTCCCGCGTCCGTACGGGCCCGGCGCCCGTTTCCGCCCGGCGCCCGTTTCCGCCCGGCGCCCGTTTCCGCCGGGCGTCACGCCCGGGGGGGCCCGCACCCGCGAGGCACCCGCGGCCGGGCGAATCCCGGACTACCAGAAACCATCACAAAGCGGCCAAACTACCGCTTTATTAACGATCTTCTTATCTGTGGCAATCTAACATACAATGCCCGGCCAGGTGTCGAGCCGGTGGAGCCCTCCCCCGGACGACCAGCGGCGGAGCGCAGTCCCCTTGCCCAGAAGAAGGATGGTTCATGGTGGGAAACGTCGACCCGCGGGTCGGTACGGCACCGGTGCGCTCGCCCGGCCTGCTGACGGCGCTGCGCCTCCTGACCCTCGCGGGTCTGGCGGTCTCCGTCTACCTCACCGTCGTCCACTACCGCGGCGAGGTGCCGCTCTGCACGGAGAACGCGACGATCGACTGCGCCTCCGTCACCACCAGCGATTACTCCGAGTTGTTCGGCATCCCCGTCCCCCTGCTGGGGCTGGCGTTCTTCGCCGGGTTCGGCGCGCTGGTCGTCCCGGCGGCGTGGTCCTCGGCCCACCCGGTCGCGCGCTGGGGGCGCCTCGCCTCCGTGATCGTCGGAACGCTGTTCGTGGTGTACCTCGTCACCGCCGAACTCGCCGTCCTCGGCAAGATCTGCCTCTGGTGCACGGCCGTGCACGTGATCACGCTGCTGCTGCTCGGCCTGGTGCTCACGGACGAGTACCGCAGGCTCGGCAGCGGAGCCTGAGAACACCTGACCACCCTTTGAAACGAAGATTCCCCAGGAGACGACACAGATGAGCAAGAGCGCCCGGCAAGGAAGCGCCAGGGAGAGGCTCGCGGAGGAGCGAAAGCGCCAGGCGGCCCGCGACAAGCAGCGCAAACTGCTGCTGGGCGTGGCCGGCGGCCTCGTCCTCGTGTCGGCGGTGGTGGTCGGGTTCGTCGTCGTCAAGAACAGCTCCGGTGGTGGCGGCGACGCGCCGAAGGCGGTCGCCTACACCGGGCCGCTGGCGCCGACCACCCGGCAGGAGGACGGGTCGATCCTCATGAGCAAGGAGGGCGTCACCGGCCCCACCCTGGAGGTCTTCGAGGACTTCCAGTGCCCCGCCTGCAAGAGCCTGGACGAGGCGGCGGGCGACGCGCTGAAGCAGGCCGCCGCCGAGGGCAAGGCCAAGGTGGTCTACCGGCCGTTCCAGCTCTTCAAGGCGCCCTCCTTCGCAGAGCCCATGCCCTCGGTCTCGCGCCGCGGGGCGAACGCGGCGTTCTGCGCCCCGGCCGACAAGTGGGCCTCGTACGCCAAGACGCTCTTCACCCACCAGCCGGTGGAGGGCAAGAACGGCTTCGAGAACGCGGAGCTGCTGTCCTGGGCCCGCGACCTCGGCTTCTACAGCGCGGACTTCGAGAAGTGCGTGACGGGGATGCAGAAGGCCGGCGACATCGACAAGGCCACCAAGTACGCCGAGGAGCAGAAGGTCCAGGGCACGCCCACGCTGAAGCTCAACGGCAAGGACCTGACCCAGGACCAGGTCGGGCAGATCGCCTCCTCCCCCGCGGCCCTGGACCAGATCCTGGCGTCGGCGGGTTCCGCCCCCGCCGACCAGTAACGGAGCTTCCGTGCCGTCCGGAACCTCGGACGACATGGAACCGGAGGACGCGGAACCGGAGGACGCGGAAGCTCCCCGGCGTGGAAGACGACATGGAAGAGGCCGCCGCCCGATCGGGCGGCGGCCTCTTCGCGCCGCTCGGGTTCCGGTGATCGGAAACCGGTGGTCAGAAGCTCATGATCAGAAGCCGGTGGCGGGAACCGCCGGTCAGGAGCTGGAGCTGGGCGAGGCCGACGGCTCGGGCGACGTGCCCGGCTTCGGAGAGTCCGAGGCGCCCGGCGAGGGGGCGTCCGACGCGCCGGGAGAGGGGGCCGCCGCCGGGATCGGAGCCTCGGCGGTGGTGGTGTTCACGCCGCCGGTGCAGGAGGCGCCCAGTTCGGGGGCCTGGTCGCCGCTGTTGCGGTACTTGGCGATGTACTTGGGCACGCGCGGGTCGTCGGCGCTGTTCACCGTGAGCTGCCGGTTCCAGGAGCTGAGCACGATCTTCGCGGGCAGGTCCGGGTAGGGGCTCATCAGCATGTAGTCCTGGGAGGCGAGCTCCTTGAGCTTGTCCACCTGGTCCTTGGGCAGGTCCGGCCGGTAGGTGATCCACACGGCGCCGTGCTCCATCGAGTGGACGGCGTTCTCGCTGTTGATCGGCTTGTCGTAGACGGCGCAGGTCTGCCAGGCGGGGTTGTGCTCCCCGCCCATGGGCGGGTTCTCCTTGTAGGCCACCTTGGTCTCGACGTGCTGGGCGCCGGGGTAGTCGGCGGTGGCGACGCCGTCCAGCGAGGTGGTCGCCCGCACATTGACCATGTAGAAGGCCACCACACCGACGAGCAGGACGATCACGGCGCCGCCGATGCCCCACATCAGAAAGGCGGTCCGGCGCTCCTTGCGTTTCTGCTCCGCACGCATCCGGGCAAGATGCTCCCGCCTCGCCTGCGTCTTGTCCTTCGACATCGACCCTCCATAGCGACCAATTCCGGGTCAGACTATGCCCTAGGTAGGTGTGTCAGGAATAAACAACAAATCACAACGTGTGACACGGCAACGATTCATCACAGTGGGTACGCTGGGTGAGCGATGGAACCCCTTGTCGATGACGCACCCAAGCCCCGGCGCCGTACGGCGGTCGCCGCGCTGGCCGGAATCCTGGTCCTGGCGGTGGCCTTCCTGCTGGTCGTGGGCCGCGACACGGATCCGACCGACGCCTCCGCCGAGGCCGGGTTCGCCCGCGACATGGCCACGCACCACGCCCAGGCCGTGGACATGGCCTTCATCGCCCGGGACGGCAGCACCGACGAGGATCTGCGGCGGTTCGCCTACGACATCATCGTCACCCAGACCGCCCAGCGTGGAATTTTCATGGGCTGGCTGCAGCAGTGGGATCTGGAGCAGTCGTCGGAACGACCGCCGATGGCGTGGATGGCCGGCGGCCACGGCCACGGCGGGACGGCCGCCGCCCCGGCGAAGATGCCGGGCATGGCCACCCCCGAGGAGCTCGGGAAGCTCCGCGGGGCGACCGGCAAGGATCAGGAGATCCTGTTCCTCCAGCTCATGATCCGGCATCACGTGGGCGGAGTGCAGATGGCCGAGGCCCTGCTCAAGCAGTCGGACCGTCCCGAGGTGGCGACGATGGCCCGCCACATCGTCGAAGGCCAGACGGGCGAGATCACGCTGATGACCGACATGCTCAGGAAACGCGGCGCCGAGCCGCTGCCTCCCACACGCTGACCGCCCCGCGACCGCCCGACCGCCCCATTGACCGCCGCCCCCTCGATCGCGCCACGTCCCCGCACGCCCGGTCCCGGCCGGGACGGCATGGCGCGACCCGGCCCTGAGGAGACAGGACCCATGGTGAACGACGAGCCCGAGAACCGCCTGGAGGTGAGCATCTCGGCGGAGGTCGAGGCGGGGCAGTACGCCAACTTCGCCTCCGTGTGGCACACCGAGGACGGCTTCGTCCTCGACTTCGCGGTGATCACCAGACCGCCGCAGCTCGCCAACGACCCTTCCTCCGGCCAGCACTTCGTGAGCGTGCCGACCCGGATCGTCAGCCGCATCCGCCTCCCCCCGAGCCAGGTGTTCGAGCTGATGAAGGCGCTGGAGCAGCAGCTCACCGCCTACGAGAAGGAGACCGGCCAGAAGAACTGAGGCGCGGGGGACCCGTCCGCCGGGGCGGGTCCCCCGCGCCTCAGCGCCGCGCGTCCTTCAACGGGCCGCAGTGGAGGCCGGTGCGGCCGGAACCGGGGCCGCCGGGGGCAGCGTGGTCGAGGGCAGGCCGATCGCGTGCCGGGTCGCGGCCATCAGGCCGGCCGTGCGCTCGGTGGCCCGCGCCGCGCCCGCCGTCAGGATCCGCGACAGCTCCGCCGGGTCGGCCGACAGCTCGGCGTGCCGTTCCCGGATCGGCCGCAGCCTCTCCACCACCGCCTCCGCCACGTCCCGCTTCAGCGCGCCGTAGCCCTGGTAGGAGAAGGAGTCCACCGGCCTGCCGGTGCACGCGGACAGGATCGCGAGCAGGTTGGAGACGCCGGGCTTGTTCGCGGGGTCGAAGACTACCTCGCCGCCGGAGTCGGTCACCGCGCGCATGACCTTGCGGTGCGCGTCGGCCGGGTCGTCGAGCAGGTAGATCGTGCCCGCCGATCCCCGCGACTTGCTCATCTTGGCGGTGGGGTCGGCCAGGTCCATCACCCGGGCCGCCACCGGCGGATGCACCGCCTCCGGCAGCGTGAACGTCTCGCCGTACAGGTGGTTGAAGCGCAGGGCCAGGTCGCGGGTCAGCTCGACGTGCTGGCGCTGGTCCTCCCCCACCGGCACCTGGTGCGCCTGGTGCAGCAGGATGTCTGCGGCCATCAGCGCGGGGTAGGTCAGCAGCGACAGCCGCACCTCCTCGTTGCCCGCCGACTTCTCCTTGAACTGGATCATCCGCCGCATCTCGCCGTAGTGGGCGGTGCACTCCAGCAGGTAGGACAGCTCGGTGTGCGCGGGCACCTCCGACTGGATGTAGACGAGCGAGCGGTCCATCCCGCAGGCCAGCATGAGGGTGGCCATCTCCAGGGTGCGCTCCCGCAGCAGGGCGGGGTCGTGCCTGACCGTCAGCGCGTGCAGATTGGCGACCGCGTAGACGCAGTCGGCCTCGTCCTGGAGCCGTACGGCGGGCAGCATCGCGCCCAGGAGGTTGCCGAGCGTGAGGTGGCCGCTGGCGGTGAAGGCGGAGAAAACGCGTTTCGTCATGGTCGCTCCTTGTGGTGGAAGGAGGCCGCCCGCGCCCGCCGGGCCGTACAACGCGAAACGGCCGCCGGTTCAGGGCGGCCGTTCGGGTGCGCAGTCAGGCTGGCAAGCGGGTCCGCCGATGGGCGGCCCGCCACAGCCCTGTGCTGCGCGTCGTCATACGGAAGATCCTATCTCCTCGGCCACCGCGGCGGCAAAGGCGTCCACGTCGGCCTCCGTGGTGTCGAAGGCGGTCATCCAGCGCACCTCGCCGGTGGCCTCGTTCCAGGTGTAGAAGCGGTAGCGCTTCTGCAGGCGCTCGGTGACGTCGCGCGGCAGGATCGCGAAGACCGCGTTGGCCTCCACCGGCCGCGGCACCCGGACCCCCGGGATCTCCCGGACGGCGTCGGCGAGCCGCCGCGCCATGGCGAGGGCGTTGCCCGCGCTGCGCCGCCACAGGTCCCCGGCGAGCAGCGCCTCGAACTGCACCGAGACGAACCGCATCTTGGAGGCGAGCTGCATCTGGGTCTTGCGGAGGTAGCGCAGACCGCGGACGGCGTCGGGGTTGAGCACCACGACGGCCTCGCCGAACATCATCCCGGCCTTGGTGCCGCCGAAGGACAGCACGTCCACGCCCGCGTCCGTGGTGAACGCGCGCATCGGCACGCCCAGCGCGGCGGCCGCGATCGTGATGCGGGAGCCGTCGAGGTGGACGAGCATGCCCAGGGAGTGGGCGTGGTCGCAGACCGCCTTGATCTCCTCGGGGGTGTAGAGGGTGCCCAGCTCGGTGGACTGCGTGATCGAGACGACCTTGGGCTGGGCGCGGTGCTCGTCGCCGAAGCCCCACGCCTGGGTGTCGATGAGCTCGGGGGTGAGCTTGCCGTCCGGGGTGGGCACGGTCAGCAGTTTCAGGCCCGCCGCCCGCTCCGGCGCGCCGCCCTCGTCGGTGTGGATGTGCGCCGACTCGGCGCAGACCACCGCCTCCCAGTGCGCGGTCATCGCCCGCAGCGCCACCACGTTGGCGCCGGTGCCGTTGAACACGGGCCACACCTCGGCCGCCGGGCCGAAGTGCCGCCGGAAGACCTCCTGCAGCGCCTCGGTGTAGACGTCGGCGCCGTAGGCGATCTGGTGGCCCTCGTTGGCCAGGGCGATCGCCTGGAGGATCTCCGGGTGGACCCCTGCGTAGTTGTCGCTGGCGAAGCTCTTCACCAGCGGGTCGTGCCTGCGGATGGCGTCGGTCACGTGTCCCTCTCAAGCGGTACGGCCCGCCGTGCGCCGGCGGGCCGCTGTCGTGCGTCGCGTCCCCGCCCGCGGGCGGGGGTCGACTCCAGGGTGGTCGCCGAGGGCGGTCCGGAGCACCGCGTGATCCAGCCG
>NZ_JBEZNH010000034.1:0-12439 GCF_040653115.1 Streptosporangium sp. NPDC048047
CGCGTAACGACGCGGCCACCGCCCTCTTCTCCGATGCCGGACCGGCCCGCAGCTATTCGCTCACACTCGGTGAGCGGCGCCCCGCTGCGGGCCGGCGCCCTGCTCACCTCCGCGCCCGTCCCCGGATGGACCAGGGCCAGCCATTTCATGACATGTCTAGAAATGGTGGAAACGGTGGTGACCCACTCTCCTGGGGCATGCCGAGCGGGTCACCCGCGAGGGCGGCGACATCGTGCGGGCCGCTGCCCTCACCTCCGGGCGGGAGGGCGTTCGTCCGGGTCACGGCGAGACCACCGGGGCCGAGTGCCCCGCCGTACCGGTTGTTCTCCGACCGCCCCCGGGTCCTGTTCCGTGGATCCCCCCGAAGCAGACGGGACGATCCGCGGGACAGGGCCCGGCGGCGGCTCGCTTCGCGGGCCGTCGGGCCGGTGACTCACACCCTGGAGTGCGGCCGCTTCAGAGCGGCGACCAGGCCGACACCGACGGCGGCGAGGACGACCTGCATGACGAGCTCGATCCAGTCGATTCCGTCCGTGGTGGCCACGCCGAGGGACTGGGCGATCGCGGTGCCGATGAGCGCGGCGACGATGCCGACGGCGATGGTCAGGAACCAGCCGATCGGCTGCCGGCCGGGAAGCACGAGACGACCGAGGGCGCCGACGACGGCACCGATGACGATGGCCCCGAGGATGGACGCGATGGTCATATGAACCTCCTCAATGGGATGAGATCTTCACCTCACGGGAGGTTGGCTACCCTCCGGACCGGAGTTATGCGTGACGGCTGGGAATTCGAGGTCACAGAGTTTTCTTCTGCCGCAGCTGGGCCACGGCCAGCACCCCGATGACCGCGAGGGCGAGCTGGATGATGTGCTCCCACCAGTTGATCCCCGGCGTCCGGGCGAGCCCGAGGGCCGCCGCGATGGCGGTGCCGATGAGCGCGGCGACGATGCCGACGATGACCGTCAAGCCGATGGAGATGTTCTGCCTGCCTGGAAGGATGAGGCGCGCCAGCGCCCCGATGACGGCGCCGATGACGATCGCGGCGATGATGGATCCGATCATGTCCGGCTCTCCCCCCGGTACGGAACATGTCATCAGGGGATTACCCAGGACGTTCACCGGTCACTCAGGAAAGGTGGTGGCCCGCACCGCGCCAGTTGACGGGCCACCGCCCCGGATGCCTCGGCGGGCATTCCGCGCCGCCCGCCGGAACGCTTTCGCGTTCGTACAGAAGACGTCCGTCTCCCCGCTCGGGTTCACCCGCCGGGGGAGATCCTCCCTACGAGGGAGCCCGGCTCATCACGATCGCAGTCGCGACGGCCGCCACGCCCTCGCCGCGCCCGGTGAGGCCCAGACCATCGGTCGTGGTGGCGCTGACGCTCACCGGCGCGCCCACCGCGACGGAGAGCACCCTCTCCGCCTCGGCCCGGCGCGGCGCGAGCTTGGGCCGGTTGCCGATCACCTGGACGGCCACGTTGCCGATCTCGAAGCCGGCCGCGCGCACCGTACGGGCCGCCTCGCCCAGCAGGGCGACACCGGAAGCGCCCGCCCAGCGGGGATCGGCGGTGCCGAACAGCCCGCCGACGTCGCCCAGGCCCGCCGCGGACAGCAGCGCGTCACAGGCGGCGTGGGCCGCCGCGTCGCCGTCGGAGTGTCCGGCGAGGCCGGTCTCGCCGGGCCAGTGGAGCCCCGCGAGGTGCAGTTCGCGGCCGGATGCGAACGGGTGGACGTCGACTCCGACGCCCACCCGTGGAAATATCGTGTTCAGGAGTTGAGAACCTCGTCCAGAAGTGCCTCGGCCTTGTCCTCATTGGTCTTCTCCGCGAGCGCGAGCTCGCTGACCAGGATCTGCCGGGCCTTGGCCAGCATACGCTTCTCTCCCGCGGAGAGCCCGCGCTCCTTGTCTCGTCGCCACAGGTCGCGAACGACCTCGGCCACCTTGTTGACGTCACCGGACGCCAGCTTCTCCAAGTTGGCCTTGTAGCGGCGGGACCAGTTCGTGGGCTCTTCGGTGTGAGGCATGCGAAGCACGTCGAAAACGCGCTCAAGACCCTCTTGCCCGACGACATCGCGAACACCGACGAGTTCGGCGTTGTCTGCCGGCACCTGGACGGTAAGGTCGCCCTTGTCGACCTTGAGAACCAGGTAGGACCTTTCCTCACCCTTGATGGTCCGGGTCGTGATTGCTTCGATCCGAGCAGCCCCGTGGTGGGGGTAGACGACAGTGTCGCCGACCTGGAAAGTCATGTGACAAGTACCCCTTCCGCTGTACTCAAGAGTACCACGTATCCACAGCCTCCCGGAACAGTGAAATCACCATAACTGCAGGTCAAAGCGGCGTCTTATGGCTTGACAAACGCCCACCCCTGTGAATCGCCAGGCTGAAAAGCGGTCCCGGCCTGCATTCGGCGCCCTTCCCCGATCGGGCGGGCCGCCGGAAAACCCGGTATTGGACACGGATAGGGTTGGCCCTGTTCTGCATCCAGTGTGACAAGGAGACCCCGTACCGTGACCCGCAACAGCCGTCGCTGGGCGACCGTCGCCGCCGCGTTCCTCGCCGCCGCCCCCGTCCTGGCCGGCTGCGGTACCGGAATGGACGCCAACACCAGCAGGCCCTACCACGCGACCGAGGCCGTCACCGTCCGGCAGAACGGCATCGACGTCTCCCAGGCGTTCTTCCTCGGCCCCGAGTCCGGCTCGCAGATCGCGGCCGGCGGGGCGGCCCCCCTGTACATGTCGCTGGTCAACAGCGCGCAGGCCCCCGACCAGCTCGTCGGCGTCGGCGTCGACCCGGCCGTGGGCACCGCGAAGATCCCCGCGCCGGTCGAGCTCAAGCCGGGCCAGGGAGTGCGGATCGGCACGCCCACGCCCACCATCGTGGTGGACGGTCTGAAGCAGCCCCTGCGCGGCGGGGAGAGCATCAAGATCCAGCTCCAGTTCGCCAACGCCGGCATCATCCCGGTGACGGTTCCGGTCATCACCCGCAGCCGCGAGTTCGCCACCCTGGCGCCGGCGTCGGGCGGGGGCCAGGGCGCCACGCCGTCGGCGAGCCCCTCGGTGAGCCCCACGGAGGGCGCGACGGCGTCGCCGTCCCCCAGCCCCTCGACCACCGAGTGACCGGCGGCCCGCACGCCGGAGACGGCGGAGCGGGCCCCGACCGGCATGCGAAGGGGCGGACGGGGGATCACCCCGCCCGCCCCTCTCCCGTTCTCCACGTCCTCCTCACGGCCCCGCCGCGGCCGTGAGCGGGTCCGGGGACGGACCCCGGCCGTACGCGGTGGCGACGCCGGCCATACGCGGGGACGGACCCGGCCGTACGCGGTGGCGACGCCGGCCGTACACGGGGACGGAGCCCTCAGACGGCGTCAGCTCTCCACGGGGTCGAACTTGTAGCCCAGCCCGCGGACGGTGAGGATGCAACGCGGGTTGGAGGGGTCGGCCTCGACCTTGGCGCGCAGCCGCTTGACGTGCACGTCCAGGGTCTTGGTGTCGCCCACGTAGTCGGCGCCCCAGACCCGGTCGATGAGCTGGCCCCGGGTGAGCACCCGGCCGGCGTTGCGCAGCAGCACCTCCAGCAGCTCGAACTCCTTCAGCGGGAGCTGGACCTGGTCCCCGCGGACGGCGACGACGTGCCGGTCGACGTCCATCCGGACCGGGCCGGCGGCGAGCACGGCCGACTCCGGCTCCTCGGCGTCGCCCTGGCGGCGCAGCACCGCGCGGATGCGGGCCACCAGTTCCCGCGAGGAGAACGGCTTGGTCACGTAGTCGTCGGCGCCCAGCTCCAGCCCCACGACCTTGTCGATCTCGCTGTCCTTGGCGGTGAGCATGATCACCGGGACGTTGGAGCGCTGGCGAAGCGAGCGGCAGACCTCGGTCCCCGGCAGGCCTGGCAGCATCAGGTCGAGCAGCACCAGGTCGGCGCCGTTGCGGTCGTAGGCGTCCAGCGCCTCGGGGCCGGTGGCCGCTACCGCGACCTCGAAGCCCTCCTTGCGCAGCATGTAGGACAGGGCGTCGGAGAAGGACTCCTCGTCCTCGACGACAAGCACGCGAGTCACTGCGCGGCCTCCAGGGGGATCGGGGTGGTACGGGGTACGGCCACCGCCGTCCCGCCGAAGGCGGGCAGGCGGAGGGTGAAGGTGGAGCCGGAGCCTTCCTTGCTCCACACCGTCACCGCGCCGTTGTGGGCGGCGGCGACGTGCTTGACGATGGCCAGGCCGAGGCCGGTGCCGCCGGTGGCGCGTGAGCGGGCGGCGTCGACGCGGAAGAACCGCTCGAAGATCCGCTCCTGGGCGCTCTCCGGGATGCCGATCCCCTGGTCGCTCACGCTGATCTCGACCGACTCGTGGTGCGGGCCGACGGCCCGCGCGCTGACCACGACCCGGGTCTGCTCGGGACTGTAGGCGACCGCGTTGTCGATGAGGTTGCGCAGCGCGGTGACGAGGAGCTCGTCGTCACCCCAGATCCGCAGGCCCTCGACGCCGCCGGTGACCAGGCTGATGTTCTTGGCCGCGGCGGTGGTGTTGCAGCGGTCGACGGCCTCGTGCACGGCGTCGTCGACCGGCACGGGCCCCGGGGTGGGGATGGGTTCGGCTCCCTGGATGCGGGAGAGCGTGATGAGGTCCTGGACGAGGTAGTTCAGGCGTGCGGCCTCGTGCTGCATCCGCCCGGCGAAGCGGGTGACCGCCTCGGGGTCGTCGGCGGCGTCCTGGATGGTCTCGGCCAGCAGCGACAGCGCGCCCACCGGCGTCTTGAGCTCGTGGCTCACGTTGGCGACGAAGTCGCGGCGCACCGCCTCGACCCGGCGGTGCTCGGTCTGGTCCTCGGCGAGCACGAGCACCTGGCCGTAGGAGCCCAGCGGGGCGACCCGGACCGCGAACGACGTGGAGTCCTGGCCGAACTTGTGCCCGGCGACCTCGATCTCGCTCTCCCGGATCTCGCCGTCCCGGCGGACCCGCCTGGCCATCGCGAGGAGTTCGGCCACCACCAGGTGGTCGCCCTTGACGAGACCGAACGCCCGCGCGGCCGAGCTGGCCCGGAGCACCCTGTCGTCCCTGTCGAGCACGACCGCCGAGGACGGCAGTACGGCCAGCACGGAGGCGACGCCCGGCGGCAGCGCGCCGGGCGCGACGTCGTCCACCGGCGTCAGCACGACACGCCGGCTTTCGACGTTGTGCCGGACGACCATCACGGCCAGCGCCCCGACGATGAAGCCGGCCAGCGCGGCCAGGCTCGCCAGCAGCTCACCCATAGGGTCCTCCTGTAGGCTTCACGGTCCCGATGGTAGGCGGGCGTTTTCCTCTTCAGGCAGCTCAGAGCGGCACTACAACGGCCTTTCCCACAATGTTCACTTTACGGTCGGGGTTCGTTCACCGTCGCCCGCGTACGTTGAGGGCCATGCGCGACCTCTACCACGAAGAACTCGACGCCCTCACCGACCGGCTGATCGAGATGACCCGCCTGGTGCGATCCGGGATCTCCCGGGCCACCACCGCCCTGCTGGACTCCGACCTCCAGCTCGCGGAGAGCGTCATCTCCCAGGACGAGGAGGTCGACCGGCTCTTCACGGAGATGGAGGCGTCGATCTTCGACCTGATGGCCCGGCAGCAGCCGGTGGCCGTCGACCTCCGCATCATCATCGCCGCCCTGCGGATGGGCACCGACCTGGAGCGGATGGGCGACCTCGCCGAGCACGTGGCCAAGGTCGTACGGCTGCGCCACCCGGAGTCGGCGATCCCGCCGGAGCTGCGCGCCACCATCCTGGAGATGGGCCAGGTCGCCGAGCGCCTGGTCACCAAGACCGGCAGCTGCATCGCCTCGCGCGACGTGGAGTCCGCCATGGAGATGCACGGCGACGACGACGCCATGGACCGGCTGCACCGCAGACTGTTCAAGACCCTGCTGGCGGACGACTGGAAGCACGGCGTCGAGCCGGCCATCGACGTGACGCTGATCGGCCGCTACTACGAGCGCTACGCCGACCACGCGGTCCGCGTCGCCAACGACGTGGTCTACCTGGTGACCGGCTCCCGTCCGCAGGACGGCGTCCTGTAGGCGCCCTGCGACGGAACTCGGGATCGGGGCCCGGAGCCCGTCACCACGGGAGCCGGGGCACGGGATCGGGGAGATCG
This sequence comes from Streptosporangium sp. NPDC048047, assembly GCF_040653115.1. NCBI lineage: Bacteria > Bacillati > Actinomycetota > Actinomycetes > Streptosporangiales > Streptosporangiaceae > Streptosporangium > Streptosporangium sp. NPDC048047. Next base: position 6,131 of record NZ_JBEZNH010000034.1, read on the forward strand.
AGGAAGATCGGGGGGAGGGGAGGGGCCCGCCGTCGCGGCGGGCCCCTCCCCTTCGTCCTCTCCTCGCGTGTTCCCGCGGCCCGGGCTACCTGCCCTGGTTGGCCACGGCCTCGATGGCGGAGGCGGCGGCCTCCGGGTCGAGGTACTCGCCGCCCTTGGTCACCGGGTGGAAGTCGTCGTCCAGCTCGTAGCGGAGCGGGATGCCGGTGGGGATGTTGAGCCCGGCGATCTCGTCGTCGCCGATCCGGTCGAGGTGCTTGACCAGCGCCCGCAGCGAGTTGCCGTGCGCGACGACCAGGACGGTACGGCCGGCCGCCAGGTCGGGGACGATCCGGTCGTACCAGTAGGGCAGCATCCGCTCGACGACGTCCTTGAGGCACTCGGTCCGCGGCAGCAGCTCACCCGGCAGCAGGGCGTAGCGCGGGTCGCCGGCCTGCGAGAACTCGTCGTCGTCGGCGATCGGGGGCGGCGGGACGTCGTAGGAGCGGCGCCAGAGCATGAACTGCTCGTCGCCGAACTCGGCCCGGGTCTGGGCCTTGTCCTTGCCCTGGAGCGCGCCGTAGTGACGCTCGTTGAGCCGCCAGGAGCGGTTGACCGGGAGCCAGAGCAGGTCGGCGGTGCCCAGCGCGAGGTTCGCGGTCTGGATCGCCCGGGTCAGCACCGAGGTGTGGACCACATCGGGCCGCACCCCGGCCTCCAGCAGCAGCCGCCCGCCGCGCCGTGCCTCCTCCTCGCCCTTCTCCGACAGCCCGGCGTCCACCCATCCGGTGAACAGCCCCTTGGCGTTCCATTCGCTTTCGCCATGCCGCAGCAGCACCAAAGTCGCCATGCGGCCAAGCCTAGAGCGTGCCCGCACCCTGCCATGGGGCGGCCATGGCGTCAGGACCCGCCAGCCGCTGGACCTCCTCGTAGGAGGGCGCCCCGGCCACCGGGTGGCCGCCCGCGGCGACGGCCAGCGCCGTACCGGTGACCGCGCCCAGCGCCGCGCGGAACAGCAGCGAGCCGAAGCTGATCCGCCGCACCCCCGCCTCCGCCAGCCGGGACGGCGGCACCCCCGGCTGGACGAGCACGTTCAGCGGCACCCCGGCCGCCGTGGCGAGCGCCTCCAGGTCCCGCCCGGCGGTCGCGCCCGGGACGAACACCCCGTCGGCTCCGGCATCGGCGTAGATCCGCGCCCGCCGTACGGCCTCGGTGAGGGCGTCGGGCATGTCCAGCCAGAACGGGTCGGTGCGGGCGTTGACGAACAGGTCCGGCGCGCTGTCCTTGATCGCTCTGATCAGTTTCCCCTGCTCGGCGGGGTCGGCCAGCCGGTCGCCGCGGCCGTCCTCGACGTTGACGCCCGCGATCCCCATGGCGGCCAGGCTCCCTGACAGTTCGGCGACCTCGGCGGGCGAGCCGCCGAAGCCGTCCTCGATGTCCACCGTGACCGGGACGTCCAGGTGCGCGATCCGGCGGGCCAGCGCCAGCGTCTCGGCTCGGGTCGCGCCCGCGGCGTCCGGCTTGCCCGCCGCGGCCGCCACTCCGAGGCTGGTGGTCCCCACGGCCGCGAACCCGGCCGCCGCCAGCACCGCGGCCGAGGCGTGGTCCCAGGCGTTGGGAAGCACCAGCGGCTCGGGACCGTGGTGCAGCGCCCTGAAGCGCTCGAACACCGTCGCCGCCGTCATCGCCGTACCGCCTCGACCACGCCGGCCGCCAGTGCCAGCGCGATCCGTTCGGCGGGGCAGGGCCGCGGTCCGGCGCCGAAGGTCAGGTGCCGCGGGGAGCGGCCGGGCCGGAAGCGGTCCGGGTCGTCGAACACGCGCGGGTCCCGGTTGGCCGCGGCCACGTCCAGCAGAACCGTCGTCCCGGCCGGGACTCCCCCGGCGGCCCGCCGTACGGCGACGCGGCGCAGCATCCGCACGGGCGGGTCGTGGCGCAGCGTCTCGGTCAGCAGACTCTCCACCGGGCAGAGGCCGGCGCCGGCCTCCGGCGTACTCCCGTCGGGATCGGCGGTTCCCTGCGCTTTCCGGGCGGCTCCGCCCGCTCCCGGCGTGTTCCGGGTGAGTCCGTCCGCCGCCAGGGCGTTCTGGACGAGACCCGCGGTCGCCGCGCACGCCTGGGCGAGCAGCCCGGCCAGTACGGCGAGCCGCTCCGGCTCCGGGTCGCCGAGCAGCCGTGACAGCTCGGCCAGGCCCGCGTCGGCCGCGTCGTCGTCCGGAGGGATGGACGGGGCGGCCTGGACAGGCGAGGTGGGCGGGGTCGCGGGGGGCAGATAGGCGGGGGCGAGTGCCTCGACCGCCCGCGCCGCCCGCGCGGCGTCCTCGGCCCGAACGCCCAGCGCGACGGCCAGCGTCTCCACCAGCACCAGTTCCGGGCTGGCATGCCCGGCCGTACGGCGGAACGCCTCGGCGCGCAGCGTCCGCTCGTCCAGTCCGTCGAGCACGCGCACCGCCGCGGCCCGGCGGGCGGCGTGCACGGGGCCGTCGGCGAAACGGCCGACCGCGCCGCGCAGCCAGGCGACGGTCAGCGAGAAGGGCGGTCGCGGCACCTCGGGCACGGTCAGGGCGGGGTCGGCCAGGAGCGCCCGCACCTCGTCGTAGCGGCTCACGACGATCGGCCGGGCCGGCTGAGCCGTCCGGGCCGTGCTGTTCGGCTGAGAGGTCATGACCCGCACGCTAGGCGCGGAACCCTTCGGCGCCGGCCGAAACGTCCGGCGGGGGATCAGTCGCCGGGTTCGGCGAACCGGGCGAACGCCCTGAGGTTGGCCAGCGACTCGCCGCGTTTGGCGCGCCACTCCCACTCGCGCCGGATCGAGGAGGCGAAGCCCAGCTCCAGCGCCCGGTCGAAGCCCTCGTCGGAGTAGGTCAGCACGCAGCCCAGCAGCCGGTCGATCTCCTCCTCGGAGACCGCGCCGAGCGGCGCCCGGCCGACGAGGTAGACGTCGCCGACGGGGTCGAGGGCGAAGTGCACGCCGTACATGGAGCCGTTCTTGGTCAGCAGCCAGCGGTAGAACTCGACGTGGTTCTCGTCCGGCTGGCGGCAGAAGAACGCCTCGACGTGCAACGCCTGGTCACCGACGATCAGCCACGTCATGGTGGCGAGCTTGTGCTGGCCGGGGAGCTTGACCAGGAACGCCCCCGGCCGGGGCTCCTCGTAGGAGACCTCTGCGCCTTTCAGCGCCGCCTCGATCACTTCACGCATGCGTCCACCCTACGAGCCGCCCGCGAGGAGGGACGCGGGGCGGGGGGACGGCGGGCGGGACGGGGAGCCCGGAGAGGCGTGCCCCGCCGTACGGCGGAGGGACGACGGGTGGGACGGGGAGCCCGGAGGGACGCGCCCCGCCGTACGGCGTACGGGCGGCGGGGCGCGGGGTCAGCAGGAGACGGCGATCGGGACCCGGTGCAGTTGCGCCATCGCCCCGGCGTAGACCTCCGAGAGGCGGGCGGCGGTGGCCGACCACCCGAAGGCCGCCGCGTGGTTCACCGCGCCCGCCGACAGCGCGTCACGCCAGGCGGGCCGGTCCACGAACCGGGTGAGCACCCGCCCCCAGTCGTACGGGTCGTGGCCGTCGACGAGCACGCCGGAGACGCCGTCGCGCACGGCGGTGCGCAGGCCGCCCACGGAGGCCGCGGCGACCGGGGTGCCGCAGGCCTGCGACTCCAGGGCGACCAGGCCGAACGACTCGTTGTGCGAGGGGACGGCGGTGACGTCGGCCGCGCGGTACCAGTCGGCCAGCTCGGGCTGGGGCGCCGGCGGGACGATCCTGACGACGTCCTCGATGCCCAGGGAGGCGGCCAGATCGGACAGGTAGGAGGGCCGGCTCAGGCCGTTGCCGCTGGGGCCTCCGACGCAGGCGACGATGAGCCTCCCCCGGAGCGAGGGGCGCTCGGCGAGCATCCGGGCCGCGGCGCGCAGCAGCACGTCGGGGGCCTTGAGCGGCTGCACCCTGCCCACGAACAGCAGCACGTGGGCGTCGCGGGGCAGGCCGAGACGGCGGCGGGCCGCCCTGCGGGATCCCGGCCGGAAGACGCCGAGGTTCACCCCGGGGTTGACGACGGCGACGCGGCCGGAGGCGGCGCCGTACAGGTCGACGAGTTCGCGGGCCTCGGTCGGGGTGTTGGCCACCAGGCGGTCGGCGACCTGGACGACCTGCTCCTCGCCCAGCACCCGCCCGGTCGGCTCGGGTCTGTCGTCCTCGGCCAGCAGGAGGTTCTTCACCTTGGCCATGGTGTGCATGGTGTGCACCAGCGGCACGCCCCAGCGCTCCTTGGCCAGCCAGCCCACCTGGCCCGACAGCCAGTAGTGGGAGTGGATCAGGTCGTAGCGTCCCGGGTCGTACATCGCCTCGGTGCGCAGCACGCCCGACAGGAAGGCGCAGAGCTGGCCGGGCAGGTCGCCCTTGTCGAGCTCCTCGTACGGTCCCGCGGTGATGTGACGGACGGAGACGCCCGGGACGATCTCGGCCACCGGGGGCAGGTCACGGCACGTCTGCCTGGTGAAGATCTCGACCTCGATCCCGAGATCGGCCAGGCGCTTGGCCACCTCCACGATGTAGACGTTCATGCCGCCGGCGTCCCCGGTCCCCGGCTGGTCCAGGGGGGACGTGTGCATGCTGATCGTCGCGATCCGGCTGACCCGCCGTCGCCTCACGGACACCACCTCCGAAAACGCTTTAACCACTCAATACTTCGCAACATTCCCAGCATCCGGACTCCCCCGGGGGTACCGGTGAACCGCCCTGGCAGGATGGGACGCCATGAGGAAGACAGCGGTCGTCACGGGTGCAAGCAGCGGGATCGGCGCGGCCACGGCGCGCCGGCTGGCCGCGGAGGGGTTCGACGTGGTGGCGGGCGCGCGCCGCCGCGACCGTCTCGACGAGCTGGCGGCCGAGGTGCCCGGGATCCGCCCGGTGACGCTGGACGTGACCTCCCAGGAGTCGGTGGACGGGCTCGTCGCCTCGCTCGACCGCTGCGACGTCCTGGTGAACAACGCGGGCGGCGCGATCGGCCTCGAACCGGTGGCCGGCGCCGACCTGGCCGACTGGCAGCGGATGTACGACGTCAACGTGCTCGGCTCGCTCCGGATGACCCGGGCGCTGCTGCCCCGCCTGATCGCCTCGGGCGACGGCGTGCTGCTGATGCTCACCTCGGTGGCCGGGCTGGTCTCCTACGAGGGCGGCGGCGGTTACGTCGCGGCCAAGCACGCCCAGAGCTCGATGACCGAGGTGCTGCGGCTGGAGCTGTGCGGTGAGCCGGTCCGGGTCGTCGAGGTGGCCCCGGGGATGGTGCACACCGAGGAGTTCTCGCTGAACCGCTTCCGGGGCGACTCCTCCGCCGCCGACCGCGTCTACGAGGGCGTCCCCGGCCCCCTGTCGGCCGACGACGTCGCCGACGCCATCGCCTGGTGCGTCACCCGCCCCGCCCACGTGAACGTCGACCGGCTGGTCATCCGGCCCCGCGCCCAGGCCGCCCAGCACAAGGTCCACCGCGTCTGACGATGGCGAAACCGGTCGGGGAGATCACCAGGGGGACCACGGGCCACAACCGGCTGCGGCGGGTGGACCGGTGGATCACCGCCGCCTGCGGCCGGCTCCTGCGGTCGGCGGACCGCCCGCTGGTGGTCGACCTCGGCTATGGGGCCTCGCACGTCACGACCCTGGAGCTGTTCGGGCGGCTGCGCGCGGTCTGCCCGTCGGTCGAGGTCGTCGGGGTGGAGATCGACCCGGCCCGGGTGGCGGCGGCCAGGCCGTACGAGCGGCCGGGGCTGTCCTTCGCGCTCGGCGGCTTCGAGCTGCCGGTGGGCAGGCCGCCGCTGCTGGTGCGGGCCTTCAACGTGCTGCGGCAGTACGGCGAGGCCGAGGCATGGGACCACTGGGCGCTGCTGCGGAGCCGGATCGCGCCGGGCGGGATGATCGTCGAGGGCACCTGCTCCGAGGTGGGGCACCGCGCGACCTGGGTGGGGCTCGACGGGAACGGGCCGCGGACGCTGACCTTCGCGGCCCGGTTCGACGCCTTCGACCGCCCCTCCGACCTCGCCGAGCGGCTGCCCAAGACGTTGATCCACCGCAACGTCCCCGGCGAGCCCGTCCACGCCTTCCTGCGCGACTTCGACCGGGCCTGGGCGGTCAACGCCGCGCTCGGCGCCCACGGCGCGCGCCAGCGCTGGATCGCCGCCGCCCGGACGCTCGCCGCGTCCTGGCCGGTGGCCGTGCGCCCGCCGCTCGGGGGCGAGGGCCGCTGGCGGCTCGGTGAGCTGACCCTCGACTGGGCGGCGGTCGCCCCCCGGAACCCGTGACCAGGGCCAGGGCCAGGGCCAGGGCCAGGGCCGGGG
>NZ_JBEZNH010000034.1:12537-88250 GCF_040653115.1 Streptosporangium sp. NPDC048047
GACCGGGACCGGGACCGGGACCGGGACCGGGACCGGGACCGGGACCGGGACCGGGACCGGGAACCCTGACGGGAAGGCCATTTCCGCGTGACCCGAGGTGACTCGACAACCCGTAGTACTACCCCTCGTGGTGCGGGAGCTAGGCTTGTTCCCGTGAAGGGTCTGGGCGAGCTGGAACGCAGCATCATGGACATCATCTGGGCGCAGTCATCTCCGGTGACGGCGCGCGAGGTCGGGCGTCTCATCGCCGACCGCGACCTCGCGCCCACCACCGTGATGACCGTCCTCGACCGACTGACCCGCAAGGGCTTCCTCGTGCGCACCCGTTCCGGGCGCGCCTGGCGCTACGAACCGGCGGAGAGCCGCGACGCGTACGTCGCGGAGCTTATGCTTGAGGCGTTGGACATGACCGGAGACCGGTCCGCCGCGCTCACCAGGTTCGCCCAGGCCGTTTCCGGCAGCGAGGCGGAGATCCTGCTCAGAGCCCTTTCGGAGCTGGAGGACGAGTGATAACCGCTGCAGCCCTGGCGATACTCGCCGTGGTCTGCGCGGTCGGAGCCTGGCGGTTCACCCACGCGCGGTGGACCTACCGCGCCCCCCATGTGGCCATCGTCCTGTGGCAGGCGCTCGGGGTGACCTGGGGCCTGGCGGGGACGGGCGCCCTGCTGGCCTACGCCCTGGAGCCCTACCGGCAGGGAGTGCTGCACGGCCTCCTCTCCTTCGTCCGCTCGGCCTTCGACGGCGGCTACGACGCCCCCGGCCCCTACGACGTGCCGAGGATCCTCGCCCTCATCACGGGGCTGACCGCGCTGGCCGTGCTGGTCGTCGTGCTGCTCACCGCGGCCTCCCAGACGCTCCGCGCCCGGCGCCGCCACCGCGTCCTGCTGGCGCTCGTCTCCCATGACGATCCCGGCGTCCCAGGGGTGCGGGTCCTCGACCACCCCGGCGCCACCGCCTACTGCGTGCCCGGCCTGCGTTCCCAGGTCGTCGTCAGCGCCGGCACCCTGAAGCTGCTGTCCCCCGACGAGCTGACCGCGGTGCTCGCCCACGAGAGCGCGCACGTCCGCGAGCGCCACGACCTGGTGCTGCTGCCGTTCGCCGCCCTGCACCGGGCGCTTCCCTGGTCCCGGCTGGTCAGGCGGATACAGAGCGAGGTCGGGCTGCTGGTGGAGATGGCCGCCGACGACGCCGCCCGCCGCTACTGCTCTCCCCGCCGCCTGGCCACGGCCCTGCTGCGCTTCGGCACGGCCGGCAGCGTCCCGGCCCCGCAGGGCACGCTCGGCGCGGCGGGCACCTGCGACGCGGTGATGGCCCGGGTGCAGCGCCTGGTCACCCCGGCTCCGGACCTGCCCCGGCGGATCCGCTACGCCATCGTCGCCTTCTCGGTCACGCTGACCTCCTCGGCCCCGCTGCTCTGGCTCCTCCCGCACTGACCGCGCCGGGCCCCGTTTGCTGGTGTTAGCCACTGTGTTTGCATTTGCAAGCAGTGTGATGCACACTGGAGGCATGGCATTACCGAAGGTCGGTTCGATCGGCGAGTACATCCGGGAGCAGCGCACGCAGGCGAAGATCTCTCTGCGCCAGCTGGCCGCCTCGGCTGGGGTCTCCAACCCCTACCTCAGCCAGATCGAGCGGGGCCTGCGCAAGCCCAGCGCGGAGATCCTCAACCAGATCGCCAAGGGCCTGCAGATCTCCTCCCAGGCACTTTACGTTCAGGCCGGCCTCATCGAGGACCGCGTGCCCGACAGTGACGTGCTGACCGCCATAAGAGCCGATCACAGCATCACCGAGCGGCAACGCCAGGTGCTGATCGACATCTATGAGTCGTTTCGCAAGGAGAACCGGGCGGAGGCGCCGGCCGAGGGAGCGCGTGCCGAGCGGGACGCGCACCCGGCGGCGGAGCCTCCGGGGGGCGCCGCGGACTCCTCGCCCGACGGCACGCCCTCGCCGGAGGACCGCGTGACCACTCCCTCTCCGGGAGGTCCCGCGACCGCCCCCTCGCCGGGGGAGCGCCCGGCCACGCCGGAGAACGGCGGGTCTCCGAAGGCGGCGGCGAAACCCAGGACATCGAACCGGAAAACCAGGAGGACCGATCAATGACGTTCACCACCGAGGTCAAGAAGCTGGCCGACTCCAAGCCGTTCTACGCCGTGGCGGGCGCGGGCGACTTCGCGGTCGAGAAGCTCCGCGAGCTCCCCGACCAGTTGCAGCGGCTCCAGGGTCGCCGCGAGGAGATCCGCGAGGCCGCCAAGGACCTGCCCGACCGGGCCAAGACGTTCGCCGGCAAGGCCGAGGTCTACGCCAAGGACTTCCCGGAGAAGGCCCGCGTCTACGCCGACCAGTTCACCAGCATGGCGACCGGCCTCTACGAGGAGTTCGCCACCCGGGGCCGCAAGGTCGTCTCCCGGACGACCGGCGAGGCCGCGCTGGAGCTGGAGGAGGTCTCCGAGGCCGCCGAGCCGGCGATCGCCGCGTCGGCCACCAACGCCTCGCCCAGGAAGACCACCCGCACCACCAAGCCGAACAACGCCGCGCGCTCCTGACGCCGGCACCGCGCCCGCCCCGCGTCCCCGCCCGCTCCTCGCGGCGGGGACGCGGGGCGGGCGCCTCTGTCCATGCGCCTCTGTTCGCGTGCCGCACGCGCGTTCCGGCGGCACTAGTCTGAGAGACACCAGCGAGGCGAGCGTTTAGGAGAGGCGATGTTTCAGATCCACGGCGTGCTGGACCTGATCTTCTGGGTGCTTTCCATCGCCGCGTTCGCCATGTCGGCCTGGGCCCTCTTCCACGCCGTACGGACGTCGGCGCAGGCGTTCGCGGTCGCCGGCAAGAAGAGCAAGAAGTTCTGGCTGATCGTGCTGGGCCTGGCCGCCCTCTTCTCGTTCGCCTCGGCGGTGGGCTACTTCGGGATCGGCCTCGGCCAGCTCAACATCTTCGCCATCGCCGCGGTGATCGCGGCCGGCATCTACCTCGCCGACGTGAAGCCCGCCGTCGGCGAGGTCGGCCGGGGCGGCAACTCGGGCCCCTACGGCCCCTGGTGACCCGGGTGCGCGTCGCCGGGCTCGCCGGCGACGCGACCGGGGCCCCGCGGCCCCCGGCCGTGCGCCCGCGTCGCCGGCCCCGCCGGCGCGACCCGGGCCCGCGGCCCCTGGTGATCCCTGTCCCCAACCCCTGACCGCTCTTGGCCGTAACCCCCTTGTCCGGCGGGCGGCGTGCCCGGTAGACATTCCGGATGATGTTCGCCGACAAACCCACCCTGCCCGGGGACCGCGTGACGCTCCGCCCCGTCGGGCCCGAGCACGTCGAAGGGCTGTGGGAGCTGGTCAACGATCCGGAGACCCGCCGGCTGACCGGCTCGCACGCGACGCCCAACCACGAGGCGACGAAGCGCTGGTACGCCACCCGCGGTGAGCACGACGACCGGCTGGACCTGGCGATCTGCGCCAACGACCAGGACGGCGCCTACGTCGGGGAGGTCGTCCTCAACGACCTCGACACCGACAACCTCTCCTGCAACCTGCGCATCGCCCTGATCGGGCCCAAGGTGTTCGGCAGGGGATACGGCGGCGAGGCGATCCGGCTGGTGCTCGGCCACGCCTTCACCACCACGCCGCTCCACAGGATCCATCTGGAGGTCTTCGCCTTCAACGAGCGGGCCCTGCACGTGTACGAGAAGGCCGGGTTCGTCCAGGAGGGCGTGCACCGCGACGCCCTGCGCTGGGACGGGGGGTGGCATGACTCGATCGCCATGGCGGCACTCGCCCCTGACTGGCGAGTCAGGGAAGATTGACATACATGTAGTGATTTTTTGGAAACATCTTTTGACACTTCCGAAACAATGCTACGTTCACTGGGAGCGCTCCCACCTGTGCGGAACCTTGGTGTGGAGGAAGTTATGTCGGATCTACCCACACTTGCCCAGGTCGCGGCTGAAGCGGGGGTCTCCCCCGCCACGGCGTCCCGGGTACTCACCGGATCGGTGCGGGTCAGCACGTCGACCCGCAGGCAGGTGCACGACGCGATCTCACGTCTCGGTTACGTACGGCACCGCGCCCCCCGGGGCGGAGCCGGACGCCGGTGCGACCACATGGTGGCCGTGGTGCTCTGCGAACCGGTGCATCGTCTGTTCACCGAGCCGTTCTACGCCAGACTGATCACCGCGGCGGAGGAGGTGCTCACCCGCCACGGCGTCCCCCTCGCGATGATGACGGCCACCGCCGCCACCTCGACCATCGCCACCCCGCCGCTGGTCTCGGGCGGCGTCGACGGCGTCCTCCTCATCGGCGCGAGGGAACGGCACCCGCTCGCGGTCACCCTGGCGGCCTCCGGAGTACCGGTGCGGTGCCTGGGCAAGCCGCCGGAGGGCATCGAACTCCCGCACGTCGACATGGACAACCGCGACGGCGGACGGCAGGCCGCCGAGCACCTGCTGCTCGGCGGGCGCAAGTCCATCGCCGTCATCGCGGGCCCGCCCGGCCTTCCGGCGGCACGGGACCGGCTCGACGGCTTCCTGCAGACACTCGCCCTCGCCGGGATGACCGGGGTGCCGGTGGCCTACGGCGACTTCAGCCACAACTCGGGCGTGCACGGCACACAGTGGCTGCTGCGCCGGATGCCGAATGTGGACGCGGTGTTCGCGGCCTCCGACGTGATGGCCGCCGCGGCCGTCCAGACGCTCCGGCGGGCCGGACGAAGGGTGCCCGACGACGTGGCCGTGATCGGCTTCGACGACGCCCCCATCGCCCGGCGGACCTCTCCCCCGCTGACCACCGTGCGCCAGCCCGTGGAGGAGTTCGCCGCCCTGGCCGCCCGCCTGCTGCTGCTGGCCATGTCGTCGCCGGCCACGGCCGGCGGTGCGGGCAACAACCCGGTCCTGCCCACCGAGCTGGTGGTCCGTGAGTCCGCCTGAGCCCGTCGGACTCCGGGCGGGAGACGTCCTCGCCCGTCGCTACGACCTGGTGGAGCCGATCGCGGCCGGTGGCATGAGCGTCATCTGGCGCGCCTTCGACCGGTCCCTGCAGCGGCAGGTGGCGGTCAAGGTGCTGGACGGCGAGATCGGCTCCGACCGGGGAGACCGGGAGCTGATCCGCCGGGAGGCCCGCGCCACCGCGCGTCTCATCCACCCGGACGCGATCGAGGTGTACGACTACGGCGAGACGGTCACCACCCGGGGCCGTCTCGCCGCCTACGTGGTCATGCGCCTGCTGGAGGGCCGGCCGCTGGCCGACCGGATCGCCGAGGGGCCGCTGCCGTGGCGGGAGGCGGCGGCCATCGCCGCCCGGCTGGCCGCCGTGCTGGCCACCGCCCATGCCCGCGGCATCGTCCACCGCGACGTGACCGCCGAGAACGTGCTGCTGACCGCGGACGGCGCGAAGCTGCTCGACTTCGGCATCGCCGCGTTCATCGGCGAGGACGACGACGACCACACCTCCGACTACGGCACCCCTCCCTACGTCGCGCCGGAACGGCTGACCGGCACGACGGCCGACCCGGCCGGCGACGTGTACGCGCTCGGCGTGCTGCTGTTCGAGATGCTCACCGGCGGCCCGCCGTACCCGGAGCGGACCTGGGAGGAGATCGAGAACGCGAGACGGGAGGGACCCCCGCCGGAGGTCCGGGCGCCGGGCCTGCCGCCCGAGGTCGCCGCGCTCTGCCGGAGCTGCCTGTCGGCCGATCCGGCGAAGCGGCCGAAGGCGCGCGAGGTGGCCGACCGGCTCGCCAGGCTGCCGTCCACGATCCGCACGACGGCGCGGACCGTGATCGTGCGATGGACGCTGGTGGCGGCCGCGGTGCTGCTGGCGGCGGGCGCGCTGACGTGGCACCAGATGTTCGGCCCGGGAAGCCAGCGGCACGGACCGGGCACGGCGCTCGGACCCGCCACCCGGCCCGCCCCGTCCGCGACCCCGCGTCTCGGCGCCTCTCCCACCCCGGGCCGGGCCCGTTCCCCCGACCCCTCCTCCCCTGTCTCTCCAGACCGGTCCGCGGGCTCCCCTGACCAGCCCGCGGACCTTTCCACGCCGTCCGCGGACCCCCCTGACCGGTCCGCGGACGGCGGGGACGGACCCGTCGGCTCCCCCGAGCGATCCTCGGGGGAGCCGCAGCATGCGGACCGGAAGGCCCACGCGCGGCGGTCGCCGCCGGACCGCGGGTCGCTGGAGACCGCCCCCGTGGCGGAGGTGTCGCGACTGCCGGACCTGGAAGGGAGCGTGCGCGGCTTCAACGCGCTGCTCGCCGAGGGGGAGAGCAGGGGCGGCATACGTCCGGACGTGGCGCTGGACCTGCGCCAGGTGCTGGACAACGTCGTCTGCTGCTCCGGTGAGCTCACCGCGGTCCGGGAGAAGATCGACACCCGGTACCGGGAGGGCGCCCTGTCGGACGAGTTCCGCGACGCGCTGAAGGCCCAGCTCCGGTACGTGGCACTGGCGCTGGTCGGCTGACCGGCCGATCGCGCCCCGCCGGTGACCGCCCGGGGCGCGGCTCCGGCCCGTGACGTCCGGCACGGGCGCCGCCACCGGCCGCGCCCCGCCGTACCGGGGGCGCGGACCGGCGCCGCGGGCATCGGGACCGGCCCGCACCGCGTCCCGCGGGGCGCCGCCGGTGAAACTTTCACGGAACCGGAGGGAAGGCGGGAGGCGTACGGGGCCGGGACGGCGCAGGTCACACGGTCCGCGGGGGAGACGGAGCCGGTGGCGGGCGGTTGACGCGCGTCCGCCGGGCGTCCAAGCATGACGACGCGACCGGCCGCACCCTCCACCCTCCCTCGCGGGGATCCCCCCGCGAGCAGATCCGTCCTCGACTCCTCGAAGGGCACCCGATGAGAGTCCTGCGTGTTCGCAGGTGGATGGCGGCGCTGGCGGCGCTCGTCGTCACCTCGGCGCTGGCGGTCGCGTTCGTCTCCTCCCCCGCAGGCGCGGCGGGCGGCACCGGCACCGGCTACCTGCACACCTCCGGCAACAAGATCGTCGACAGTACGGGGGCGACCGTCCGGCTGACCGGCATCAACTGGTTCGGCATGGAGACCGACAACAGGACCTTCCACGGCCTGTGGTCGAGCAACCCGTGGCGGAGCCAGATCGACAAGATGGCCTCGCTCGGCTACAACACCCTGCGTGTGCCGTTCTCCAACGACGCGCTCAAGGCCGGTGCGACGGCCACCGGCATCAACGACTTCGTCAACCCCGACCTGGTCGGGAACAGCCCGCTGCAGATCCTCGACAAGGTCATCGCCTACGCGGGCGGCAAGGGCATGCGGGTCATCCTCGACCGGCACCGCCCGACCTCCGCCGGGCAGTCGGCCCTGTGGTACGTCTCCGCGACGCCGGAGAGCACGTGGATCGACGACTGGAAGACGCTCGCCCGGCGCTACGCGGGCAACACCACGGTGATCGGCGCCGACCTGCACAACGAGCCCCACGCCGAGGGCACCAACCCGGCGGCCACCGGGTCCTGCTGGGGCTGCGGCGACCCCGCGCGCGACTGGCGGCTGGCCGCCGAGCGGGCGGGCAACGCGGTCCTGTCGGTCAACCCCGACTGGCTGATCTTCGTCGAGGGCGTGAGCTGTCCGAGCGGCGGCATGTCCAACATCTGGGACAACGACCCGAGCAACGACGAGGACTGCGGCTGGTGGGGCGGCAACCTGTCCAAGGCCGGGCAGTTCCCGGTACGGCTCAGCGTGCCGAACCGGCTGGTCTACTCGCCGCACGAGTACGCCACGTCCGTCTACCACCAGGCGTGGTTCGACGACCCGTCCTACCCGGCGAACATGCCCGCGATCTGGGACAGGTACTGGGGCTACCTCTACAGGCAGAACATCGCGCCGATCATGATGGGCGAGTTCGGCACCACCCTGCAGTCCCCGATCGACAAGGTCTGGCTCCAGGAGCTGATGAAGTACACCGGGACCGGGGTGAACGGCATGTCGTTCACCTACTGGTCGTGGAACCCCAACTCCGGTGACACCGGGGGCATCCTCAAGGACGACTGGACCACGGTCGACCAGGCCAAGCAGTCCATCCTCCAGCCGTACCTGATCCCGCCGTCGGGCGGGACCCCGGGGCCCTCCCCGTCCGGCGACCCCACCGCCACCCCGACGGCCACCCCCACGGGGAACCCGTCCTCGTGCACCTCGTCGTACAAGCTCGTCAACTCCTGGCAGGGCGGCTTCCAGGGCGAGCTGACCATCAAGAACTCCGGCGGTTCGGCGCTGAACGGCTGGAAGGCCACCTGGACGATGCCCTCGGGCGTGACGCTCGCCAGCGCGTGGAACGCCGTCGTCACGGCCTCCGGCACGACCTGGACGGCGCAGGGCCCCGACTGGGCGCGGAACCTGGGCGCCGGGCAGTCGGTCACCGTCGGCTTCACCGCCAACGGCACGGCGGGCCAGCCGTCCGGCGTCACCTGCTCCGGTTCCTGATCCCTTTCCGGAGACACCGGGCCCCGGGGGCGGCTTCCCGGGGCCCGGTGTCCCGTCCTTCCCCCGGCGACCGGGCCTCCGCGGGCCGGCCGTGTCCCGGGGGGCCGGACGCCCGGCCTTCCGGCTTCCCCGCCTCTCCGGCTCCCGGGCCCCGGTTTCCCCGGCCCTCCGGCTCCCGGCTCTCCGCCCCCTGGTTTCCCCGGCCTCTCCGGCTTTCTCGGCCCCCGGCCCGCGTGCTCCCTCCGAGCCCGCGGGCCGGCTCCGTCCCGGAGGAACGAACCCCGTCGGCCGCCTCGGGCGCATGAAAGTTTCACCCGGCGGGAAATTCCCCGCAGGGATCTCAGCAGCCTGACGGCCCGCGGCGTGAAACACGGGTGTAACCCGGAATCCATCCCATTGACATCCGGACACCCAGCCTCAAAAAATCCCTTTTGGGAGCGCTCCCACCCCCCTTTCCCCCGGCTCCAACCGGTGCGTGACCGCAACCAGCGGTTTTGCGCCGACCCACCCCCTGGAGGACCTTCCCGATGCCTCAATCCCCGCATAGAACGGGAGCGCTCCCACGCTTCCGGAGACGGATCGCCGGGCTGGCGCTGCTCAGCGTGGCGGCCGGGATGACCACCGCGCTGGCCGCCGCGCCCGCGCAGGCGGCCGTCGCCTGTGAGGTCACCTACACCACCAACGACTGGCAGGGCGGCTTCACCGCCAGTATAACGATCAAGAACCTCGGTGACGCGCTGAACGGCTGGACTCTCGGGTTCGCCTTCCCGAACGCCGCGCAGAAGATCCAGCAGGGCTGGAGCGCCACCTGGTCGCAGAGCGGCCAGAACGTCACCGCGAAGAACCTCGACTGGAACGGCGGCCTCGCCACCGGAGCCTCGACCAACATCGGCTTCAACGGCACCTGGTCCGGGTCCAACCCCAAGCCGACCAGCTTCTCGATCAACGGCGCCACCTGCGGCGGTTCCGGCCCCGTCAACCAGGCGCCCACCGCGAAGGTCACCAAGCCGGTCGCGGGCGCCAGCTTCACCGCGCCCGCCACGGTGGACATCACCGCCGACGCGGCCGACTCCGACGGCACGGTCTCCAAGGTCGAGTTCTACAACGGCAACACCCTGCTGGGCACCGACACGACCGCGCCGTACGCCTACAGCTGGACCGGCGTGGCGGCGGGCGACTACTCGATCACCGCGAAGGCGACCGACGACAAGGGCGCCTCCGGCACCTCCGATCCCGTAGGGATCAGCGTGCGGGCCGACAGCGCCCCCGCGGTCGTCCTGAGCCCGGCGACCCTCGCCGTCCCCGAGGGCGGCAGCGCGAACCTGTCGGTCAAGCTCTCCAAGGCCCCGGCCTCGAACGTCACCGTGACGACCACCAGGACCAGCGGCGACACCGACCTGACGGTCGCCTCCGGCGGGACGCTCACCTTCACCCCGGCCAACTGGAACACCGCCCAGACGGTGAAGATCGCCGCAGCCGAGGACGCCGACAAGACCTCCGGCACCGCCGAGTTCACCTCGACCGCCGCCGGCCACACCTCGGCCAAGGCGACCGTCACCGAGGTGGACAACGACACCGCCGGCGGCGACAACGAGTACATCCAGCGCTTCACCACGATGTACAACAAGCTCAAGGACCCGGCCAACGGCTACTTCTCGCCGGAGGGCGTGCCATACCACTCGGTGGAGACCTTCATGGTCGAGGCGCCCGACCACGGGCACGAGACCACCTCCGAGGCCTACAGCTACTACCTGTGGCTGGAGGCCGCCTACGGCAGGGTGACCGGCGACTGGACCAAGTTCAACGCCGCCTGGGCCTCGATGGAGAAGTACATCATCCCCGCCACCGCGGACCAGCCGACCAACTCCTTCTACAACCCGTCCAAGCCCGCCACCTACGCCGGCGAGTGGGACGACATCAAGCAGTACCCGTCCAAGCTGGACAACGGTGTGAGCGTCGGCGTCGACCCGCTCGCGAACGAGCTGAAGAGCGCCTACGGCACCAGCGACATCTACGGCATGCACTGGCTGCTGGACGTCGACAACACCTACGGCTTCGGCCGCTGCGGTGACGGCACCACCAAGCCCGCCTACATCAACACCTACCAGCGCGGCCCGGAGGAGTCGGTCTTCGAGACCATCCCGCAGCCGTCCTGCGACACCTTCAAGCACGGCGGCAAGAACGGCTTCCTCGACCTGTTCACCGGGGACAGCAGCTACGCCAAGCAGTGGAAGTACACCAACGCCCCCGACGCCGACGCCCGCGCCGTCCAGGTCGCCTACTGGGCGCACACCTGGGCCAAGGAGCAGGGCAAGGAGTCGCAGGTCGCCGGCTCGGTCACCAAGGCCGCGAAGATGGGTGACTACCTGCGCTACGCGATGTACGACAAGTACTTCAAGAAGCAGGGCTGCACCAGCACCTCCTGCGCGGCCGGCACCGGCAAGGACAGCTCCGCGTACCTGCTGAGCTGGTACTACGCCTGGGGCGGCGCGCTCGACACCTCCGCCGGCTGGGCCTGGCGGATCGGCTCCAGCCACAACCACTCCGGCTACCAGAACCCGATGGCCGCCTGGGCCCTGTCCAGCGTGGACGCCCTCAAGCCCAAGGGTGCGACCGCCGTACAGGACTGGACCACCAGCACCAAGCGGCAGATGGAGTTCTACCGCTGGCTGCAGTCGACCGAGGGCGCGATCGCCGGTGGCGCCACCAACAGCTGGCAGGGCCACTACGCCGCCCCGCCGTCGACCCTGCCGACCTTCTACGGCATGGCCTACGACTGGCAGCCGGTCTACCACGACCCGCCGTCCAACCAGTGGTTCGGCTTCCAGGCCTGGTCCATGGAGCGCGTCGCGGAGCTGTACTACGCGACCGGCAACGCCGACGCCAAGCTCGTCCTGGACAAGTGGGTCAAGTGGGCGACCGACAACACCACGATCAACGCCGACGGGACCTACCAGATCCCCTCGACCCTGGTGTGGACCGGCCAGCCGGAGACCTGGGACCCGAACAACCCGCGTGACAACACCAAGCTGCACGTCAGCATCCGCGACTACACCTCGGACGTCGGCGTGGCCGGCTCCTACGCCAAGGTGCTGATGTACTACGCGGCCAAGGCGGGCGACACCAAGGCCCAGGGCGTCGCCAAGGCGCTGCTCGACGGCATGTGGAAGAACGACCAGGACGCCAAGGGCGTCTCCACCCCGGAGACCAAGGCCGACTACAGCCGCCTCAACGACCCGGTCTACGTCCCGGCCGGCTGGACCGGCAAGATGCCGAACGGCGACGTGATCGACTCCAACTCCACCTTCATGTCGATCCGGTCCTTCTACAAGAACGACCCGAGCTGGCCGAAGGTGGACGCCTTCCTGAAGGGCACCGGCCCCGCGCCGACCTTCAACTACCACCGGTTCTGGGCCCAGGTCGACGTGGCCGTCGCCCTGGCGGAGTACGGCCGGCTCTTCGGCTGACCTCCCTGAGGGAGCGGGCCGGCGCCCCGGCCGGTCCGCTCCCCGCCCCGACGGAGTACGGCCGGCTCCCGGCCGGCCGTACTCCCCATAGACCTCGGGGCGTGACGGCACCCCTGACCTGCTGTCACGCCCCGAGCACCATCCATCGGCGGACGCGCCGCACCCCTCCCCCGCTCCCCCGCCCGGCCGCGTCCCACCCGACACCGGCCCGCCGTACCCCCGGCGCCGGCCGGCCCGCGGCCCCGTCTCATCCGCAAGCACCGTCTCGTCTCCCGAGAGGCACCCCCCGATGAGGAAACATCTGGCGGCACTCGGCCTGGCGGCCGTGGTCGCCGTCCCGCTGCCCGCCGTGGTCCAGGCGGCGCCGGCGAGCGCCGCCCCGGCGTTCGCCTACGGCGACGCCCTGCAGAAGTCCATCTGGTTCTACGAGGCCCAGCAATCCGGCAAGCTGCCGAGCTGGAACCGCGTCGGCTGGCGCGGCGACTCGGCCCTCAACGACGGCAAGGACGCCGGGCTCGACCTGACCGGCGGCTGGTACGACGCCGGCGACCACGTCAAGTTCGGCCTGCCCATGGCGGCCAGCACGACGATGCTGGCCTGGGGGGCGGTGGAGTACCGCGACGCCTACGACTCCTCCGGGCAGCTCACCCACCTGCTGAACAACCTGAAGTTCGTCAACGACTACTTCATCAAGGCCCACCCGTCGCCGAACGTGCTCTACGGGCAGGTCGGCAACGGCGGCAAGGACCACGCCTGGTGGGGTCCGGCCGAGGCGATGCAGATGGAGCGGCCCGCCTACAAGATCGACGCCTCCTGCGGCGGATCCGACCTCGCCGGGGAGACCGCGGCCGCGATGGCCGCCTCCTCGATGGTCTTCCGCCCGACGAACCCGTCCTACGCCGACACGCTGCTGACGCACGCCAAGCAGCTGTACACCTTCGCCGACACCGTGCGGAAGAAGTACAGCGACTGCATCTCCGACGCCCAGGGCTACTACAACTCCTGGAGCGGCTACAACGACGAGCTGGTCTGGGGCGCCATCTGGCTGTACCGGGCCACCAAGGACGCCTCCTACCTCGCCAAGGCCGAGTCCTACTACGACAACCTCGGTACCGAGCCGCAGTCCACCACCAGGTCGTACAAGTGGACGATCGCCTGGGACGACAAGTCGTACGGCGCCTACGTGCTGCTGAACAAGCTGACCGGCAAGCAGCGCTACCTCGACGACGCCAACCGCTGGCTCGACTACTGGACGGTCGGCGTCAACGGCCAGCGGGTGAAGTACTCGCCGGGCGGCCAGGCCGTACTCGACCGGTGGGGATCGCTGCGCTACGCCGCCAACACCTCGTTCGCGGCGCTGGTCCACGCCGACACGATCACCGACCCGACCCGCAAGGCGCGCTACCACGACTTCGCCAAGCGCCAGATCGACTACGCGCTCGGCGACAACCCGCGCAACTCCTCCTACGTGATCGGTTTCGGCAACAACCCGCCGAAGAACCCGCACCACCGCACCGCGCACGGCTCGTGGACCGACCAGATGACCAACCCGGTCGAGACCCGCCACACCCTGTACGGCGCGCTCGTCGGCGGCCCGCCCGACCCCGACGACGCCTACAGCGACAAGCGCGACGACTACGTGATGAACGAGGTCGCCACCGACTACAACGCCGGCTTCACCAGCGCGCTCGCCCGCCTGTACTCCGAGTACGGCGGAGCCCCGTCGGCCGGCTTCCCCAAGGCCGAGACGCCCGACGGCCCGGAGATGTTCGTGGAGGCCGGGGTGAACGCCTCCGGCACGACGTTCACCGAGATCAAGGCCATCGTCAGGAACCAGTCCGCCTGGCCGGCCCGCGTCCTGGACAACGGCTCGTTCCGCTACTACTTCACCCTCGACGGCGACACCACCGCGAGCCAGGTCACGGTCACCTCGGCCTACAACCAGTGCAAGGCGCCCACCGGGCCGACCCTGCTGTCGGGGAAGACCTACTACGTCACCGTGGACTGCTCGGGCACCTCGATCGCCCCGGCGGGCCAGTCGCAGCACCGGCGCGAGGTGCAGTTCCGCATCGCCAGTACCGGCACGTGGGACCCGTCCAACGACTGGTCGTACAAGAACATCCCGACCACCCCGGGCGCCACCCCGGTCCGCACGTCGAACATCACCCTGTACGCGGGGACGGCCAAGGTGTGGGGCGACCCGCCCGGTGACGAGCCGCCGCCGGTGCCGGACACGACCGCGCCGACCGCGCCGGGCAAGCCCGCCGTCTCCGCCGTCACCTCCTCCGGGGCGGCGCTGACCTGGACCGCCGCGACCGACAACGTCGGCGTCACCGGCTACGACGTCTACTCCGGCACCACCAAACTCGGCTCGGCCACCGGAACCACCCTCACCCTCACCCTCACCGGCCTGACCCCGAACACCGCCTACACCGTCCACGTCGTCGCCCGCGACGCCGCCGGAAACGTCTCCCCGGCGTCCGCCACCACGTCGTTCACCACGACGGCGCCCCCGGCCGGCGGCTGCACCGCCGCCTACAAGGTCACCAGTTCCTGGGGCGGCGGCTTCCAGGCCGACGTGACGGTCAAGAACGAGGGCGCCTCGGCCATCAGCGGCTGGACCCTGAACTGGAAGTTCGCGAACGGCCAGACGATCACCCAGCTCTGGAACGGCTCCCACACCCAGAGCGGGGCGGACGTGACCGTCAGGAACATCTCCTGGAACGGCAACCTGGCGCCCGGCGCCACGGCCGCCTTCGGGTTCACCGGAACCCAGAACGGCACCAACGCGGTCCCCGCGGTCACCTGCACCGCGAACTGACCCCGTGAGCCCGCCGCGCGGTGAGCCCTTCCCGCACCGCGCGGCGGATACGCCCCTGACCGCCGTGCCCCGGTTCTCCCACTCTCGCCGCGGGCGCGGCCCCCGGGCCCCCGGCCGGACGTGACGGACCCCTCCGTCCGGCCGGGCCCCTCTCCCCCGGCCCCTACGACACCCCCCACCCTCGCACGACCTCCGGGTCATCCCGGAAGAGGCAGGTATGAGAACACGACTCGCATTCCTCGTCGCGCTCCTGGCATCGTTCTTCGTCTGGGCGCCCCCCGCCGCCCACGCCGCCACCGGGCTCCACGTGAGCGGCACCAAGATCCTTGAGGGGAACGGCACCCCGTTCGTCATGCGCGGCACCAGCCACGCGCACACCTGGTATCCGGCCCAGACCGGCTCCTTCGCCGGCATCAAGTCCCACGGCGCAAACACCGTCCGCGTGGTGCTGAGCGGCGGGCGCTGGACCCCCAACGCCGCCTCCGACGTGGCCAATGTCGTCTCGCTGTGCAAGCAGAACAAGCTGATCTGCGTGCTGGAGAACCACGACACCACCGGGTACGGCGAGCAGAGCGGCGCCTACACCCTCGACCAGGCCGTCGACTACTGGGTCAGCGTGAAGAGCGCGGTCGCCGGCCAGGAGGACTACGTCGTCATCAACATCGGCAACGAGCCGTTCGGCAACACCGCCACCACCCCCGGCTGGACCCAGGCGACCTCCGCCGCGGTCAAGCGGATGCGGGACGCCGGGTTCCAGCACCTGCTCATGGTCGACGCCCCCAACTGGGGCCAGGACTGGAGCTTCACCATGCGCGACAACGCGGCGACCGTGTTCGCCGCCGACCCGCAGCGCAACACCGTCTTCTCCGTCCACATGTACGGCGTGTTCGACACCGCCTCCGAGGTCACCGACTACATGCAGCGCTTCCAGACGGCGAACCTGCCGTTGGTGATCGGTGAGTTCGGGTTCAACCACTCCGACGGCAACCCCGACGAGGACACGATCATGGCCCAGGCGCAGTCCCGGGGCATGGGCTACCTCGGCTGGTCCTGGAGCGGCAACGGCGGCGGCGTCGAGTATCTCGACCAGGTGAACAACTTCAACTCCGCCAGCCTGACGAGCTGGGGCCAGCGCCTCTTCAACGGGGCCGACGGCATCGCGTCGACCTCCCGCGAGGCCACGATCTACGGCGGCCCCAGCCCCGACCCCGACACCCAGAAGCCCGGCAGGCCCGGCAAGCCCGCGGTCTCCGGGATCACCTCCTCCGGTGCCACGCTGACCTGGACCGCCGCGACCGACAACGTCGGCGTCACCGGCTACGACGTCTACTCCGGCACCACCAAACTCGGCTCGGCCACCGGCACCACCCTCGCCCTGACCGGCCTGACCCCGAGCACCGCCTACACCGTCCACGTCGTCGCCCGCGACGCCGCGGGCAACACCTCCCCGGCGTCCGGAACGGTGGGCTTCACCACCCTGGCCGGCCAGGCGAGCGGCTGCACACCCTCCTACAAGCTGGTCAACTCCTGGCAGGGCGGCTTCCAGGGTGAGATCACGATCAGGTGCACGAGCGCCGTCACCTCCTGGAAGACCACGCTGACCTACCCCTCCGGGGTCGGCGTCACCCAGGTCTGGAGCGCCAGGATGACCGCCGCCGGGTCCGCCTACACCTTCGCCAACGCCGACTGGAACGGCACGATCCCCGCCGGAGGCTCCACGACCTTCGGCTACATCGGCTCCTGGAACGGCACCGGCACCCCGCCCGTGCCCACCTTCTCCTGATGTCCCCCCGCTGAGCCCCGGCGCGGCCGCCACCGCCTCCCGCGGAGACGACCGCGCCGGGCGCGTTCTTCCGGCCTCAGCCCAGGACCGGGTGGTTGCTCCGGAACACCCCGCGCGGGTCACGGGCCCGCTTGACGTCGCGGAGCCGGGCCAGGACGTCGTCCGGGAAGGCCGCCGCCGCCCGCTCCCCGCTCCCGAGATAGGTGAACGGCTTGCGCCCGCTGACGTACCGCCCGAGACGGGCCACGATGGCCTCCCGCCGGTCCGCCACCGCGGGCGCCAGCCCGGGATCCGGCACGACACCGATCAGGCCGAGGATGTACGGCTCGGCGAGGTGGCCGCAGGCGCCGCCGCCCTCGGCCGGGCGGGCCAGCGCCCCGCCCAGGTGGCGGAGCTGCACGACGGACAGCGGGGCGGTGGGCTCGGCCAGCAGCGCCCCGGCCACCGTGTCGTCCAGGGCGGTCAGCAGCTCTCCCCGGGAGAGAGTGGGCGACGGGGCGGTGGGCTCGGCGCAGACGCCGCCCAGCTCGGCCACCGGGAGCGTCCCCCGGCTGTCCATGATCGAACCGTCGATCTTGTCGAGGCGGCGCAGCAGCGCCTGGGCCTCACCCGCCTCACCCAGGAACGTGGTGTCCACGGTCACCACGGACCGGCCCCGCAGGAACTCCGGGAGCTCCGGGAGCGGCGGGAGGTTCAGCAGCTGGAACCACACGGTCAGTTCCTCGGGGGCGTCCCCGGTGATCTCCCGGAAGGCGGCCAGCACCTCGGGGGCCCGCTCGGCCGGCCACATGACGCGCCCGCCGTACAGGGCGGGCGCCGGGTGCAGGTCGAACTCGATGGCGGTGACCAGCGCGAAGTCCCCGCCGCCGCCGCGCAGCGCCCAGAACAGCTCGGCGTCGGAGTCGGCGGTCACCGTGCCCCGGCGGCCCTCGGCGTCGACGACCTCGAAGGCGCGGACGCCGTCGGCGGCGAAGCCGTACCTGCGGCTGAACCAGCTCAGGCCGCCGCCGAGGGTGTAGGCCACCACGTTGGGCGCGGGCGAGCTGCCCGCCAGACCGGTCAGGCCGTACGGGCTCGTCGCCGCCAGCACCTCGCCCCACGCCACGCCCGCCCCGACCCGGGCGGTGCGCCGCTCCGGCCGCACCTCCACGCCGCCGAGCCGCCGGGTACGCAGCAGGATCACCCCGTCCGTGTCACCGGACGCGCCGTGACCGCTCGGCTGGGCGGCCACCGACAGTCCCGCCCGGTGGGCGTGGGCGGCCAGCGCGGCCACATCGTCGGCGTCCTCCGCCTCCACCACGGCCCTGACCCGCTGGTCCACCGAGAGGTTCCACGCCTTCCCGGCCTGTTCGAACCCCTCGTCCCCGGCGACCAGCACCCGTCCTCTGATCGTGCGTCGCAGGTCGTCCCCGAATGTCATGATCTCTCCTCTTCTTTCGCGCCGCCCATCCTCACGGCGGCGACTTGCGGAGGAGCTGGGATCGGTTTGCACGCGGCTTGCGTCCTGGCCCGGCGGACCGGCCGCCCCCGTCTTCCGGACCCGCGGGTCCAGAGGGCCAGGAGCCCAAGGGTCCGGGGGCCGGGTCCGGGGTCCGGGGTCCGGGGTCCGGGGCCGGAGGATGGGGAGCGCGGCGGTCCGGCGTGTGCGGGGACGTCAGTAGACGTCCCGGCCGATCCCGTGCTCGCGGAGCGCGGCGACGAGCCAGCGGGCGAGGCGGACGTGGCCCTCGCGGGTGGGGTGGACCCCGTCGGGCAGCAGCGCGTCATCGCCCCAGCGCCGGTCGATCGGGTCCAGGAAGGGCGCCCGCTCCCCCGCGGCGACGGCCGCGACGGCGTCGCGCACCCCGTAGGCCCACGGAGGCGCCGGGGTCATCCAGATGGGGCCGATCACGGCGATCCTGGTGCCCGGCCAGCGGGCCCGGACCGTCTCCAGCAGGGCCCTGGCCGCCTGACCGGCCTGGTCGCGGAAAACCCCTCGATCGTTGTGCCCGCCGGAGACGATCAGCAGGTCGGGGGCCGGCCGCCAGGAGAGCTCCAGGACGAAGGAGTCGAAGAACGTGCGCCCCACCCTGCCGGGGTTGACGTAGCCCGTCCCGGGCGCCCCGGCGGTGACGAGCTGCCAGCCCAGCTCGCGGGCCGTCTCGGCGGCGTAGGTCTGCCACGGCTTCACCGGTCCGGAGCCGGCGGTGAAGCTGTCGCCGAGGACCATGACCAGCGGGGCCGCCACCCGGCCGGGCCCGGGACCGTTCCCTGACGCCCTCTGTGCCCCCGGTGTCTCCGGCGGTCCGACAGCCTGGTTTTCCCCGAGCGCACATCCCGAAATAAGACAGTAAATCCCGACAAGTAGGGCGAGTATCCATGCTCGGGGTCGTCCAGGCACGGGCCCGCGCATGCCACCTCGGGGGTCTCAGGGCTGCCGACAGGGGCGCCGGCGCGGACGCCGGCGGGAGTGCCGGTCCCGCGGGCGCGGCGGCTCGCGCCGCCCGGCGGGACCGTCATGAGCAGACCGGAATCCTAACCGGGGCCGGGAGCGCCGGTCCGCGGATCGGGGAATTCCCCGGCGCGGGTCCGGCCGCCGGGGCACCGGGCCGCCGGGCTCCGACCGGCGGGTTCCGAGCCGCGGATGCCCGGAGGGACGATCTCCGGAGGGCGACCGCCTCCCGAGCCCCTTCCGTTCACCCACGCCCCACCTGATCTGCCGCTAGGGGTAGATTTTTGAAATATTGCAGGTTGGGCCTTGCCCAAGGGATCCTAAATAGGCAATATCTGGCATTACGGGCCCCCTACCCCAGCCTCGTGTCGTGGTCACCGCCACCCCGTAGTACCGGTAGGGCGGCCCGTCCAACTCCGCCCCGCCGGCGACGCGCCCGTCCGGTCCGCCCACGCCGCTCCCCGGCCCGGCCCGCCGTACGCCCCGCGTTCCGGAGGCCGGTTCAGCCGCGGCGGCCTCCCCCGAAGGGGCTCTCGACCCTTCCCTCGGTCACCAGGCGTTCCATCATCCGCCGCATGGTGTCGGAGTCGTTCAGGTGCGGGAACGGCTCCCCCTCGGGGACGTCGACCTCCAGGAACCGGCACAGCGGCTCCCAGCCCTCGCGGACGTCGAAGACCAGCAGCCGGTCGGCGGGCAGGCTCTCCCGCACCGCGTCCACGTGGCGGTGGAACGCCGCCACGGCGATCTCCTCGCTCGGCAGCCCCTCCCCGAAACCCCAGCGCTCGCCGAAGACGGATCCCCCGATCATGTCCAGGACCGGGCGGAGCCTGGCCATCCCCTCGAACACGGCGACGGCCCCCTCCGGCATGCCCGGCGGCAGCTCCCTGCCGGGTCCGTTGGCGAGCAGGTTGCCCATGCTGTCGTACCAGCGGTGGGGGTCGCGCACGGTCAGGACGACCTTGGCGTCCGGATACGCCTCCGCCTGCTCGCGCCAGAAGAAGCTGGCCGGCCAGTCCTGGGTCGACCGGTAGCCCTCGAACACCCGCTCCCAGTCCATCGGCTCGCCGGAGGCGGCGGGCAGCCACCGGTCGACGTGGTCCGGGTTCGAGAGGATCTCGAACATGTGGTAGCAGGGGCCGAACCCCAGCCGTTCCAGAGCGGCCTTCGTGGAACTGGTCCCGGTGCGCGGGAACCCCGCGCCGATCACCTTCAGCATGCCGTCCCTCGCATTCGACGATCTCCGTACTCGTCCTCCGGCGGCATGCCCGCCGCGTCGTCCGCCCACACCCGCCGGGTCCGCCCTGTCCCGGAACGGCCACCGCGCCGTACGGAGCCGCCGTCGAGCACCCGGTACGGCCGCCGCGCCGTACGAAGCCGTATAAAAGGTCGCCGCCTCAGGGAGAAACCGTACGGTACGGCCGCCCCACCGGCCGAGTACGGCGAAGCCCCGCCCGGCCGGGTGGAAACGCAGTAATGTCCCGCCATGCGCTCCTCATACGGATTCATCGGCGCCGTTTCCCTGACGTCGTCCGCCGCCCTCCTCACCGCGGGGATGACCGGCGCTCCCGCGACGGCGGCCGTGGATCGCGTCGCCTCCGGCGGAGCGCCCGCCGCCGCGGCACTCCTCGCCCCGGGCGATCCCGGCGGCCGGGTCCCCGTCCCCGCCGAGGCGCGCGCCGTGAACACCTCCCGCCCGACCCGGGTCGTGGGCAGGGGGACCCCGGCGAGCTGCACCTCCGAGGCCGTGGTCCGGGCGGTCGCCGCGGGCGGGATCATCACGTTCTCCTGCGGCCCGAAACCGGTGACGATCAGGATGAAGGCGACCGCGAAGGTGGTCAACACCAGCGCCCAGGTCGTCCTCGACGGCGGCGGAAAGGTCACCCTCAGCGGCGAGGGAAGACGGCGGATCCTCTACATGAACACCTGCGACAGGGCCCAGAAGTGGACCACGTCGCACTGCCAGGACCAGGAAACACCGCGACTGACCGTCCAGAACCTGACGTTCGCCGACGGCGACGCCACCGGGCAGCGGACCGACGGCGGAGGCGGCGGCGCGGTGTTCGTGCGCGGCGGCCGGTTCAAGGTCGTCGGCTCCTCCTTCGTCCGCAACCGCTGCGACACCACGGGACCCGACCTCGGCGGCGCGGCCATCAGGGTGCTCGACCAGTCGCGCGACCTGCCGGTCCACGTCGTCGGCAGCACCTTCACCGGCGGCGTGTGCTCCAACGGCGGCGCGCTGAGCAGCATCGGCGTCTCCTGGGTCGTCCTCAACAGCGTCATGAGCGGCAACCGGGCGGTCGGGAAAGGCGCCAACCCCGCGCGCGGCGGCACGCCCGGCGGCGGCAGCGGCGGAGCGATCTACAACGACGGCGACCGGTTCACCACCCGGATCGCGGGCTCGGTCATCCGGGACAACGCCGCCAACGAGGGCGGCGGGGCCGTCTTCTTCGTCAGCAACGACCGCACCGGCACCCTGACCGTCGAGCGGTCCACCCTGCGGGGCAACCGCAGCGCCCGGTTCGAGACCGGGGGCTACCCCGGTGTCTTCTTCCTCGGATCGGGAAAGCCCCGGGTGGTCTCCTCCACGCTCGCCCGATGAGGAACGATGAGGAACGGGGACGGTCCCGGAGGGGGCCGGCGACCGGTCAGCTGACCTGGGAGGCGGGGACGACCCAGGTGTTGCAGTAGCCGATCTTGGCGTACCGCCAGCCCTGGTGGATCCAGGCGGCGAAGTGCTCGCCGCTGCCGTGGTCGCGCAGGCCCGCGCCGTTCTGGTCGTCGCCGCGGCCGTACTCCGACTCCAGCACCTCCTGCCAGCGTGAGCCGGTGATGGCGAGCGGGGTGCGGACGCTGCGGGCGAAGACCCCGGCCAGGCACTGCGCCTGGAGCTCCGACCGGCGGCTGTAGGCGTTCTGGGCGGCCTTGGACCGGTTGGAGACCTCCCACCACCAGGCGCCGCCGATGCCCGCCATGGACTGCACGTGATGGCCGTACTCGTGGGCGAGGACCGTCAGGTAGGGCACGTGGTTCCCGGCCGGGTTCTGCCGGCCGGTCTGCTCGATCACATGGCCCAGGCCGATGTACATGCCCCGGTTGGAGGGGCAGTAGTAGGCGGCGGCGTTCGGGGCGGGGTAGGTGCCGCAGGGGCCGCGGCCCGGGCGGGACCAGTAGACCCGGCGGGGAGCCTGGAACACCGCTCCGGCCTGCGAGAACTTCCCCTCCCACGCCCGGTCCAGGCACGCGGTGACGGCGTTGAGGTAGGCGAGCATCTCCTGCGACCGGGCCGAGGGGCGCGGGGCGCGGCATGACGTGGGGAGCATCACGCCGGTGCCGTACAGGGGGTTGCGCTTGAGGCGGGCGGCGGTGTCGGCCCGCCGCATGGTGCGCAGGTCGACGACCGGGCGACGGGCCGCGACCGGCGCGACACGGGAGCCGGAGGCGGAGCCGAGGTTCAGCCGCTGCGGGGGCCGGAAGCTGGGCGGGGCGACCTCGGCGCCCTCGACCCGCTCGGGGACGGGGCTCTCGGTCGCCACGGGGCCCGACCCGGGGGCGGCCGGGGCCTCGGCGTCGTCCCCGCCCGCCAGACCGGCGACGACCACGACCGCGGTGAAGGCCGTGGCGAGGAGCCCGAGAACGCCGAAGGCCAGGGGGCTCGACCCGCGCGACCGCATGTGACCGCCTTCCCGAAGAATGATCTCCGTCCGGCAATCTAGCGGATATCCCTATATAGACGTTTAAGGACTGAAAAATTGGTTACGGCCCGGCCGCCACGGATGGGCGGTTCTCGATAGGCTCCCGAGCCATGGCGGGATCTCTGATGCACCGAGCGGCGAGGGGCCTGGCCGTGGCCGCCACCCTCGCACTCACCCTGGGCGCCTCTCCGGCCCTCGCGACGGACACGGCGGGCGCGACGGACACGGCCCTTGCGACGGACACGGCCCTTGCGAGGGACGTGGCAGGCGCGGCGACCGTACCGGCCGGGCGGACCGCGCAGGCCGGGCGAGCCGCGGTGACCGCGCCGCTCGCCGCACCCGGACGCGCCCCGCGGGGAACACTGAACGAGCGGAGCGCGCGCGACGGGAAGGTGACGAAGGACGCCGTCGAGCTCCAGCTGCGGCCGGACGGCGTCCTGCACGTCAAGGAGACCCTGGAGTTCCAGGGGACCGGACCGACCCGCAAGCTGGTCACCCGGACCCGCTACGACGACGGCCACGACCGGATCTACCAGATCACCGGCCTGCGGGGCGGCACCCTGCAGGGCGACTCCCTCACCGTCACCGGCCGGAGCCCCGCCACGCTGGAGTACGACGTCAAGGGCGCGGTGACCCCGCTGGGCGACGCCCAGGAGCTGCGCTGGTACGCCGTGGGCGGCTGGCCGGTCCCGGTGGACCTGGCCACGGTGAAGGTGACCGGGCCCGCCCAGTTGCAGAGCCTGTCCTGCTTCGCGGGTGTGCTGACCTCCGCGATCGGCTGCACCGCCGCCTCCCCCGACCACACCGGGACCACCGCGGACTTCGAGCAGCAGGAGCTCGGGGCGAACGAGGTGCTGACCGTCGTCGTCGGCTACCCGGCGGGCGCCACCAGGGGCGCGCCGATCCTGGAGCGCCGCTTCGAGCTGTCCAACGCCTTCACGCTGGACGCCGTCACCGGCGGCGCGCTGGCCGGCCTGCTGGTCCTGCTGCTCGGCGGCATCGGCCTGCTCTACTGGACGCGGGGCCGCGACGCCCGCGTGGTCGGCCACGAGGCCGGCGCGCTCGACGCGGTGCAGAACGGCCACTTCGCCCCGCCGGACGGCGTGCGCCCCGGCCAGATCGGCACGCTCGTGGACGAGCAGGCCGACGTGGTCGACGTGACCGCCACCATCGTGGACCTCGCCGTCCGCGGCTACCTCCGCATCGACGAGCAGCCGCGCCAGACCTACGACGCCCCCGACTGGACGCTCGTGCGGCTGCCGGGCGCCCAGGTCGGCTCGCTCATGCCGTACGAGCGGGCGCTCTACGACGCGATCTTCGACGGCCGCGACGCGGTGCCGCTCTCCCAGCTCCAGGGCACGTTCGCGGCGAACCTCGGCAAGGTCCGCGACGCGCTCTACCGGGACGTGGTCACCCAGGGCTGGTTCGCGCGCCGCCCCGACACCGTCCGCACCCGCTGGACGACCGTCGGCGTGGTGCTCACCTTCGCCGGGGTGCTCGCCACCGTCGCGCTCGCCTGGTTCACCACGTACGGCGTGCTCGGCCTGGCCCTGATCATCGCGGGTGCGGCGCTGGCCGTGGGCGGGCAGTACATGCCGGCCAAGACCGCCAGGGGGTCCGCGGCCCTGGCCCACACCCTCGGCTTCCGGGAGTACCTCGCCCGGGGCGACCTCGGCTCCGAGGTGCCCCCGGCGCAGCGGGTGGAGCTGTTCTCCCGTTACCTGCCGTACGCGGTGATCTTCGACAGCGTGGACCGCTGGGCCCGCGTGGTCTCCTCGGTCACCGGCAACGGGCAGCAGGCCGACAACCTGTACTGGTATCACGGCCCCGCCGAGTGGGACCTGTCGAAGTTCGCCGACTCGATGCGGACGTTCACCACGACGACGTCGGGTGCGATCTCCGCGACCCGGCAGCTCCGCTCCCTGTAGGCCGTTCCCGGGCGGCACCTCTCCCGGGCCACGCCTCTCCCGGAGCGTGCCGGGCGGGCCGTGGACGGCCTCCCGTCAGGAGGACCGCGGACGGCTCCTCCCCAAGAAAGGACAAATCGGGCGTGCGCCTCGCGGGCGGGGGAAGGACCACGGTCCCCCGCCCGTCTCACCGGCGATGGGAGGAGCCGCCATGAGGATCACCGCCCGACCGCACCAGCTTCCGGCCCGCGTCGCCGCCGGGCTCGTCATCCTGGAGTCCGGGCTGTCCATGGCCGCCGCGAACGACGAGCGCGCCCGGCAGACCCACGGCATGGCCGCCGGAACCTACCCGTTCCTCAAGGACCTGGACCCGCAGGAGTTCACCCGCTGGCTCGCCAGGTCGGAGATCGCCCTCGGCGCGGCGCTCCTGCTCCCCGTGGTGCCGTCGGCGCTGGCCGGCGCCGCCCTCGCGGCCTTCGCCGGCGGGCTGATGGGCCTGTACCTGCGGACCCCGGGCCTGCGGCGGCAGGGCAGCCTGCGCCCCACCCCCGAAGGGCTAGGCATCGTCAAGGACGTCTGGCTGCTGGGCATCGGGGCCGGGCTGGTGGCCGAGGAGCTCGGCGAGGGCTGACCGCCCCGGCGGCGCGTGACCACCGGGGCGGTTCGATCCGAGCGGTCAGGGGCGGCGCGGGCGGATCTCCTGATCGCGAGCGGTCAGGGGCGGCGCACCCGGACCTCGCCGACCGGACGGCCGCCGCCGTACAGCACCCCGGCCGCCAGCTCGTCGAGGTCGTCGCCGGAGAAGCCCAGCGCGCGCAGCGCCTCGACCGTGACGGGCGTCCGCGCCCGCTGGCCACCGTCCTCGATCTTGACGGTTCCGGCGCGCCCGTCGCCGAAGGCGAACGCGTCGAACGCCTCGGCGCCCGCCTTGAGCATCAGACCGGGCACCGCGCGCATCAGCCGGGCCTCGGGCCGCCGGGTGCCGGACGTCCACTCGGGGTGGGCGCGGAAGGCGTCGGCGACACGGCGCTCGGGGCTACCGGGCTCGGCCAGCACGAACGCACGGAACGCCCGGGTCACGCCCACCATCGAGACGAAGAACAGGGGGGCGCCGCAGCCGTCCACGCCGGTGGCGGCGACGCGCTCGCCGGTCAGCTCCTCGACCACCTCGCGGATGGCCCGCTGCAGCGGGTGCGCCGGGTCGAGGTAGGTCTCCACGGGCCAGCCGTTGGCGACGCAGGTGGCGAGCATCGCCGAGTGCTTGCCGGAGCAGTTCATGTGAACGCGGGACGGCCCGCCGCCCGACCGCAGCAGCTCGTCGCGGGCGGCGTCGTCCGCGGGCAGGTCCTCCGGGCAGCGCAGTGCGCTCTCGTCCAGGCCGGCCCTGGAGAGGATCTTCCTGGCCCCCTCCACGTGGAACGGCTCCCCGGAGTGGCTGGCGCAGGCCAGCGCGAGCAGCTCGCCCTCCAGGGCGAGGCCGTGGCGCACCATGGCCAGCGCCTGGAGCGGCTTCATCGACGAGCGCGGCGACACCAGGGCGTCGACCGCGCCGTGCACCCTCACCGGGGACCCGCCGGCCTCGACGGCCAGCATCCGCGCCCGGTGGGTGGAC
Source organism: Streptosporangium sp. NPDC048047 (assembly GCF_040653115.1). Taxonomy (NCBI): domain Bacteria; kingdom Bacillati; phylum Actinomycetota; class Actinomycetes; order Streptosporangiales; family Streptosporangiaceae; genus Streptosporangium; species Streptosporangium sp. NPDC048047. Next base: position 38,661 of record NZ_JBEZNH010000034.1, read on the forward strand.
TCCACGAACCCCGAACGGACGACTTCGACAACCAACGACTCAGCAGACACCTTTGTCTCCTTTCGCGTGGATTCTAGGGTCACCGGGTGCGCGAGATGATGGGGGGATGCGTGCGGTGGTGCAGCGGGTGAGTTCCGCTTCTGTGACGGTGGACGGCGTGACGACCGGGGCGATCGACGAGCCCGGCCTCCTGGTGCTGGTGGGGGTGACGCACACCGACACCCCGGCCGAGGCCGCGAGGCTCGCCGCCAAGCTGTGGGGCCTGCGGATCCTGTCCGGCGAGAAGTCCTGCTCCGACGTGGGCGCGCCGCTGCTCGTGGTCAGCCAGTTCACCCTGTACGGCGACGCCCGCAAGGGCCGCCGCCCCACGTGGCAGGCCGCCGCGCCCGGCCCGGTGGCCGAGCCGCTGGTGGAGGCGGTGTGCGCCGAACTGCGCGCGCTGGGCGCCCGGGTGGAGACCGGGGTGTTCGGCGCCGACATGAAGGTCGCCCTGGTCAACGACGGGCCCATCACCCTGGTGCTGGACATCTGACCGGGCGGCCCGTCCGGTCGCACCCCCTGTCCGCCATGCCTGATCAATCAGATTTTACCCATAAATCATGGATAGCGTCAGTTTAGGGTTGCTTTTGGGAGATTCCGTCAGCAATCCTGGGTCGCATGCAACCCGGCGCCCCCGTCGACGAACTCGACCGCGCGATCGTCGCGGCCCTCCAGCTGAACGGGCGGGCCCCTTGGAGCCTCGTCGCCCGCCTCGTCGGCGCGAGCGAGTCCACCGTGGTCCGCCGCGCCGCCGTCCTCGGCGAGAGCGGCATGCTCCGCGTCATCGGCGTGGTGGACGTGCTGCGCTGCGGTCTCGGCGTGCCGGTCCTCACCCGGTTCCGCTGCCGGCCCGGCGCCACCTACGACGTCGCCGGCGCGATCGCGGCCCGCCCCGAGGCGAGGTTCGTGGCGGTGGTGTCCGGCGCCGCCGACTGCGTCGCCGAGTTCGTCGTGCCCGACCACGCCGCGCTCGGCCGCGTGCTGGTCGCCGACGTGCCCGGCGGTGACCTGGTCATCGAGAGCGAGACGCACGCGGTCATCCGGACCTTCGTCTCCAACCATGACTGGAACCCCGGCGTCCTCACCCCGGAGGCCGCCGCCGAGCTGCGGGACGCGGCCGAGCTCCCCTTCGAGGACCGGTTCCGGGACGGCCCCCCGGAACGGCTCGACGAGCTGGAGCAGGCGATCGTCCAAGCCCTCGGCCGGGACGGGCGGATGCCGTACAAGGCCCTCGCCGCGGCCGTCGGCAGCAGCGAGTCGACGGCGAAGCGGCGGGTCGAGTCGCTCGTCCGGCGGGGCTGCCTGCGGTTCCGCACGCTCGCCGAGCCCGAGGTGCTCGGCTACGCCGTGGAGTTCATGCTCTGGCTGGAGGTCGAGCCCGGCCGGCTGGAGGCCGCGGGCCAGCAGCTCGCCGCGCACCCCCTGACCCGCTACCTGTCGGCGACCACGGGGCGCTTCAACCTCGCCGCCCAGGTGGCGCTGCGCCACTACGGCGACCTGTTCCGCTACATGACCGACGACGTCGGCTCGCTGCCCGGCCTGCGGGCCGCCGACGTCACCCTCCAGCTCACCACCTTCAAGCGGGCCTGGGTCCCCACCCCCGCCGCCCGACCGGACCGGAAGGAACCGTGACCGCCATGACCGCCCGTGTCCCCGACCCCACCGAAGCCCCCGGGCAGCAGCCCTGGCAGTGGTCCGAGCAGACCTGGCGCGGCCACGTCGACCGGGTGCGCGCCGGGCGTGGTCTCACCCCCGGCTCCTGGCCCGGCGGCGCCCGGGTCGCCGTCGCGCTCTCCTTCGACTCCGACCACGAGACGATCCCGCTGCGCGAGGGCGAGACCCGGCCCGGCAAGCTCTCCCAGGGGGAGTACGGCGCCCGCGCTGGCACGCCCCGCGTCCTGCGCCTGCTGGACCGTCACGGCATCCCGGCGTCGTTCTTCATGCCGGCGGTGTCCGCGCTGCTGCACCCCGGCGAGGTGCGCGACTACGTCGCCGCCGGCCACGAGGTCGCCATGCACGGCTGGATCCACGAGCGCAACATGCTGCTCGACCCGGTCGACGAGCGGGAGCTCGCCTTCCGCGCCGCCGACACGCTGGAGCGGCTCAGCGGCACCCGCCCGGTCGGCATCCGCACCCCCTCGTGGGACTTCTCCGACCATACCCTCGCCATCACCCGGGAGCTCGGCCTGGTCTACGACTCCTCGCTGATGGCCGACGACGAGCCGTACGAGCTGCTGGCCGACGGCGAGCCGACCGGCGTCGTGGAGATCCCGGTCGAGTGGATCAGGGACGACGCGCCGTACCTGATGATGGAGCGCTACGGCGGGCTCCGGCCGTACACCCCGCCGCGGGACGTCGCCGGCATCTGGCGCGACGAGTTCGACGCCGCCTATGCCGAGGGCGGGCTGTTCCAGCTCACCATGCACCCGCACATCATCGGGCACCGCTCCCGGATGGCGGCGCTCTCCGAGCTGCTCGACCACATCGCCGGGCACGACGGCGTCTGGTACGCCACCCACGCCGACGTCGCCCGGTACGTCCTGCGGGAGTCCCCCGTGGACCCCGCCCCCGCTCGCCGGCCGGAGCCCACGTGATGAGCCCCGCCCCCGCCCGCCGTACGGCCGGCCCGAACGGCCCGAACGGCCGAGAGCGCATCGAAGGAACCACCATGAGCGTCGAGACACCCACCGGAGCGCCCGCCACGCGCCTCACTCCGGCACAGCGCAGGGCGATCGTCGCGGGCGCGATCGGCAACACCGTCGAGTGGGTCGACTGGGCCATCTACACCACCTTCGCGTCGGTGTTCTCCCGCCAGTTCTTCCCCTCCGGCAACCCCACCGTGAGCCTGCTGTCCACCCTGGCGGTCTTCGCCGTGGGCTTCCTCATGCGCCCCATCGGCGGCGCGATCCTCGGCGTGTACGGTGACCGGCACGGCCGCAAGAAGGGCATGACGCTGACCATCACGCTGATGGCGGCGGCGTCGTTCGTGATCGCGATCTGCCCCGGCTACGAGGTCATCGGCGTCGCCGCGCCGGTCGTCCTGGTGCTCGCCCGCCTGGTCCAGGGCTTCTCCGCCGGCGGCGAGTTCGGCACCTCGTCGGCCTTCCTCATCGAGTCGGCCGCGAGCGGGCGGCGCGCGTTCGCCGGGTCCTGGCAGCAGGTCTCGGTCGGCGGCGGCGTGCTGATCGCCTCGGCGCTCGGCACCGTCCTCACCTCCTTCCTCGACGAGGCCGCGCTGGGAAGCTGGGGCTGGCGCATCGCCTTCGCCATCGGCGGCCTGCTCGGCCTGATCGGCCTGTGGCTGCGCGTCTCGGTCCCCGAGACCGAGGCGTTCTCCAAGGCCGAGGCGTCCGGCCGGACCCGTGCCAACCCGCTCACCGCGATGTTCCGGGAGCACCCGCGGGCCGCGCTCCGCGTCGTCGGCGTGACCATCGCCGGAACCCTGCTCTACTACATCTGGGTCAGCTACATGCCGACCTACGCCCACGTCGACACCGGCATCCCGCTGAACCAGGCCCTGCTCGCCAACACCATCGCGGTGGTCGTCTTCCTGATCCTGCTGCCGTTCGGCGGCCTGCTCTCCGACCGGATCGGCCGCAAGCCCACGATGACCGCCTTCGCGCTGGGCTTCCTCGTCATCGCCTGGCCCGCCTTCCACTTCCTCGACGGCGGCTTCGGGGCCCTGCTCGTCATCGAGATCGTCGGCATGGTCTTCCTGGTCGGCTACTCCGCCAACTGCGCCGTCGTCATGGCCGAGCAGTTCCCCGCCGAGGTCCGCACCACCGGCATCGGCCTGCCGTACGCCCTGTCCGTCGCGGTCTTCGGGGGCACCGCCCCGTACGTCACCACCTGGCTCAGCTCGAACGGCTACCGCGAGCAGGTGTGGCTCTACGTGGTCGCCGCGGCCCTCATCGGCGTGATCGTCTACACCACCATGCCCGAGACCAGGGGAAAGGAGCTGACCTGATGACCGGGCCACGTCACACGCCCGCCACCGCGGCGACCACCGGGACCGCCGAGGCCGGAGCGACCACCGGGACCGCGGGAGTCTCCCCGGGCGCGCCGTACACGATCGTCGGCGGCGGGGCCATCGGCGGGAGCGTCGCCTTCCACCTCGCCCGGGGAGGGCACGACGTGCTGCTCGTCGACGCCGATCCCTCACATGTCGCCGCGGTCCGCCGCGACGGGCTGGTGCTCCGGGGGGCGGCGGGCGACGAGACCGCGCGGGTCCGCGCCGCGACCCCCGAGGAGGTGGACGGCCCGCTGCGGCACGTCCTGCTGTGCGTCAAGGCCCAGGCCACCGGAGGCGCGGCCGGCTGGATCGCGCCCCGGCTCGCCCCCGGCGGCTTCGTCGTCTCGGTGCAGAACGGGCTCAACGAGCGGCTCATCGCCGAGCACGTCGGGGCGGACCGCGTCGTGGGCGCGTTCGTCAACCTCTTCGCCGACGTGGTGGAGCCGGGCGTCATCCGTGACGGCGGACCCGGCGCCTTCGTGGTCGGCGAACTGTCGGGCGAGTCGAGCCCCCGGGTCGACCGGGTCGTCTCCGACCTCGCCGGGCTGGGCGCCAAGGCCACCGGGAACATCAACGGCTACCTGTGGTCCAAGCTGGGCTTCGGGATCATGCTGACCGCGACCGCGCTGGCCGACGCGCCGATGGCCGGCCTGATCGACCGGCACCGCCCGCTGATGTACGCCCTGGTGGCCGAGGTGTTCGCGGTCGCCGAGCGGCTGGGCCACCGGCTGGAGCCGTTCGACGCGTTCGATCCCGGGGCGTACCTGCCCGGCGCGCCGGAGGACGCCCGCGAGGCGGCGACCGACCGGCTCACCGCCTGGCTGCGCACCCAGCCCAAGGACCGCAGCGGGATCTGGCGCGACATCGCCGTACGGCGCCGCCCCGTCGAGGTGCACGACCACTACGGGGCCGTCTTCGCCGAGGCGGACGCGGCCGGGGTCGCCACCCCGCTGACCCGCGGTGTGCTCGCCCGCCTCGCCGACGTCGAGGCCGGGCGCGTCCCGATGAGCGAGGACCACCTGCGCGACCTGGAGGCCACCCGATGAGCGCGGGAGACTTCACGGACATGAGCGGCTCGGGAGACGTGGACGCGGAGGGCGTGAGCGACGTGCGGGACACGAAGGACACGGCAAGCGCGGGGGACACGGGAAGCGCGACGGACGCGCGGGCGCTGCACGCCTGGATCTCCGGGCACCGCGCCGACCTGCTCGCCGACCTGTCGGAGTACGTCTCGCTGGAGACCCCCAGCAACGACAGGGCGCTGCTCGACGCGGGCCTCGCGTGGCTCGACGGCTACCTGGCCGAACGGCTGGGCGCCCCCGCGGCCACCCGGCGCATCGACGGCGGCCCGTACGGCGACATCCGGGTGAACGACTACCCGGGCCGGGGGACCGCGCCGATCCTGCTGCTCGCCCACTACGACACGGTATGGCCGGCCGGCACCCTCGCCGCCTGGCCGTTCGCCGTCGAGGGGGACCGGGCGAGCGGCCCCGGCGTCTTCGACATGAAGGCGGGGCTGGTCCAGCTCGTCTGGGCGCTGCGCGCGCTGGACGCCGCCGGGCTCCCCCGGCCGCCGCTGCGGCTGCTGCTCAACGGCGACGAGGAGATCGGCAGCCCCGCCTCCCGGCCGCTGATCGAGGAGGCGGCCGGCGACGCCGCCGCGGCGCTGGTGTTCGAGGCGAGCGTGGACGGGGCGCTGAAGACCGAACGCAAGGGCGTCGGCATCTTCCGCCTGGAGTTCACCGGGGTCGAGGCGCACGCCGGCCTCGAACCGGCCAAGGGCGCCAGTGCGATCGACGAGCTGGCGCGGGCCGTACGGCTGCTGCACGACCTCACCGATCTCGACGCCGGGACGACCGTCAACGTCGGCGTCGTCTCGGGCGGCACGGGCTCCAACGTCGTCGCCGGGGCCGCCCGCGCCGAGGTGGACGTCCGCGTCGCCAGCCAGGGTGAGGCGGCCCGGGTGGACGCCGCCCTCGCCGCCCTGCGCCCGCACGACCCCCGCGCCTCGATCGAGATCACCGGCGGGTGGAACCGCCCCGTCATGGAGCGGAGCGAGGGCACCGCCCGGCTGTTCGGGCAGGCCCGGGATGTGGCCGCCCGGCTCGGCCTCGATCTGGGCGAGCGGTCGGTCGGCGGGGCCAGCGACGGCAACTTCGCCGCCGCGCTCGGCCTGCCGGTCCTCGACGGGCTCGGCGCGGTCGGCGCCGGCGCGCACGCCCGGCACGAGCACATCAGCATGGACGGCATGGTGGAGCGCGCCGCCCTGACCGCCGCGCTTCTGCACACCCTGGCCTTCTGACCCGCGGCGGCCGTCTTCCGGCGGCCGGAACCTTTCCGGGGACCCGGGCCTCTCCGGGGACCCGGGCCGGCGAGCGGCCCGGCCCCTTCGCCGAGGGCCGGGCTCGCCTCTCAGGGCCCGCCGCCGGAGGGCGGGGTCGTGTCAGCGGATGCGGCGGCGCAGGGAGGGGTCGATGGTGACGTTGCGGCCGGCGTCCGGCGGCACGACGATCTCCTGAGCCGCGGCCACCCCCCCGGCCTGGAGCGTGGCGTCCACCGGCACGGTCCGCTTGACCACGGCCAGCGCGACCGGGCCGAGCTCGTGGTGCCGGGCGGCGCTGCCGACGAAGCCGACCTCCGCGCCGTCGCAGGTCACCGGGTCACCGTGCCGGGGCAGGGTGTCCACGCTGCCGTCCAGGTGCAGGAAGACCAGGCGGCGCGGCGGGTGGCCGAGGTTGTGCACCCGGGCCACGGTCTCCTGACCCCGGTAGCAGCCCTTGCTCAGGTGCAGCGCCGGGCCGATCCATCCCACCTCGTGCGGGATCGTCTTGTGGTCGGTCTCGAAGCCCAGGCGGGGGCGGTGCCCCTCGATCCGCAGCGCCTCGTAGGCCCACAGCCCGGCCAGGGCCATGCCGCCCAGCCGGTCGGCCAGCAGCGCCCGCGGCAGCAGCACGTCGCCTCCGATGACGACGGACCCCTCGGGCGGGGCGACCGTCGTCCCCTCGGCGACGGAGACGACCGCGTAGTCACCGGTCACGTCGGCGATCTCGACCCGGAGCATGAACCGCATCTTCTCCAGGAACGCGACCAGCCCGGCCGACGTGCCCGGCTCGACGTGCGCCCACACGGCCTCGCCGTCGTCGACGAGCGTCAGGTGGTGCTCCACGCGGCCCTGGGCGTCCAGGAACAGCGTCTGGGTCGGCACGCCGGGCGCCAGGCCGTCGAGCTTCTGCGACGTCAGGTCGTTGAGCCAGCTCAGCCGGTCGGGCCCGGAGATCCGTACGACCTCCCGGTTGCTCCGGTCGACCATCGCCTCGCCCGCGAGGAACGCGCGCTGCTCGGCGAACGGGTCGCCGTAGTGTCCGGCGACGTCGGCGTCGGGGGCCTCGGCCGCGACCGCGCCGGGAGTGTCCAGCAGAGGGCTTCGCATGGTCCCAAGCCTACGAGCCCTCAGCGGCACTTACGGCAACGCCCGAACACCGTCAGGTGGTGGACGTTGACCGCGAACCCCAGCTCCTCGTCGAACCTGGTCACGAGGTCGCGCACCAGCTCGGGCTCGACCTCGTCGATCTCACCGCACTCGTGGCAGACCAGGTGCACGTGGTCGGCGTCGGCGGCCAGGTGGTAGGTCGGGGCGCCGTGCCCGAGGTGGGTGTGGGTGACCAGGCCGAGCTGTTCGAGCAGTTCGAGGGTGCGGTAGACGGTCGAGATGTTCACCCCGCGCGCGGTCTCCCGCACCTTGGCGCAGATCTCCTCGGGGGTGGCGTGCCCGGCGGCCTTGATGGCCTCCAGCACCAGCTGGCGCTGGGGGGTGACCCGGTAACCGTGCGCCCGTAGTTGCTCGTGCCACGACGTCTCGGACATGCCCAGAGTCTAGGAGCAACCCCGGCGGACCGGGGCCGCACACTCCAGGAGAGGAGGCGGCGACCCGGATCGGGATGGGCGGCGGCCGGAACGGTCGCCGGCGCGGGGAGGCGGCCCGGGATCCGCCGGAACCGCTCCGGCGTGCCGGCCTTCTCGCGCGGACGGGGGGCCGCCTGGTTAGTTAGGTGAGGCTATGTTAACTTTTACGGCAAGTAGCGGAGCCGTGGCCGGGCTCTCCTCCGACGACTCTGAGGAGCATGCTGTGCTCGCCGTCATGAACATCGCTGCGCGCGATCCGGGCCCCGCAGGCGGATCGCCTGCCACGCCGTAACGCCATTTCGCGCTCATCACCCTCGGAGTTGGAGCAACAGTGTTCGCCAGCTATCTCATCGGCCTGCGTGAAGGGCTCGAGGCGACGCTCGTCGTCTCGGTCCTGGTCGCCTTCCTGGTCAAGAGCGACCGCAGGGACAAGCTCCCGCACGTCTGGGTCGGCGTGCTCACCGCCGTGGCTCTTTCGGTCGGCTTCGGAGCGGTCCTGACCTTCACCGCCGCGCAGCTCGGTTTCCAGCAGCGGGAGCTGTTCGAGGCGATCACCTCGCTGCTCGCCGTCGTGTTCGTCACCTGGATGATCTTCTGGATGCGACGGGCCGCCCGCGCCCTGTCCGGCGAACTACGCGGCAAGCTCTCCGAAGCGCTGGCGCTGGGCTCCCTGGCCGTCGTCATCATGGCGTTCCTGGCCGTGGCGCGCGAAGGGCTGGAGACGGCGCTGCTGTTCTTCGCCTCCGTGCAGGGCGCCACCGCCTCCTCCCAGCCGCTGATCGGCATCGCCCTCGGCCTGCTCACCGCGGTCGCGCTCGGCTACGGCCTGTACAGGTCCGCGGTGCGCGTCAACCTCACCCGCTTCTTCACCTGGACAGGCCTCCTGCTCATCCTGGTGGCGGGCGGAATCTTCAAGTACGGCGTGCACGATCTGCAGGAGGCCGGCGTCCTGCCCGGCCTGAACACCTACGCCTTCGACATCAGCGCCATCCTGCCCGCCGACTCGTGGTACGGCGCGCTGCTGTCGGGAATGCTCAACATCACCCCGCAGCCCAGCGTCCTGGAGACCATCGCCTGGGCCGCCTACGTGATCCCCTCCCTTTACTTCTTCCTGCGTCCTTCACGCACGCAGCTCGCTCCCGCGCACGCGGCCTGAACAGGAGCATCATGTCCGCCATCATCCGTCTCGCCGTCGGCGCCCTGGCCTTGGCCGCGCTCACCGCCTGTGCGGCCGAGACCCCTGCCACCGGCGGCCCCGGCGCGGCGGCCAAGCCCGCGAAGGTCACGGTCGCCGCCAGCGACACCGAGTGCAAGGTCGCCGTCTCCGAGGTCGCCGCCGGCGCCAGCACGTTCTCCATCACCAACGGCGGCAGCAAGGTCACCGAGTTCTACGTCTACGCACCGGGCGACCGGGTGATGGCCGAGGTGGAGAACATCGTGCCGGGCCTGACCCGTGAGCTGATCGCCGAGCTGCCGGCGGGCAGCTACGAGACGGTGTGCAAGCCCGGCATGACCGGCAAGGGCATCCGCAACCCGCTGAAGGTCACCGGCGAGCACAAGCCGCTGAACGCGGACGCCAAGCTCGCCGAGGCGACCGCCGGCTACAAGCGGTACGTCAAGAGCCAGAGCGACACACTGCTGGTCAAGACGCAGGAGTTCGTGGACGCGGTGAAGGCCGGCCGGATCGACAAGGCCAAGGAGCTGTTCCCGGTGGCGCGCACCTACTGGGAGCGCATCGAGCCGGTCGCGGAGATCTTCGGCGACCTCGACCCGGCCATCGACGCCCGCGAGGCGGACCTGGCCGAGGGTGAGGAGTGGACCGGCTTCCACAAGATCGAGAAGGATCTGTGGATCACCAAGGACATCAGCAAGGACGGCCCGGTCGCCGACAAGCTGATCGCCGACGTCAAGACCATCGTGGAGAAGGCCAACGCCGCGGAGCTGACCCCGCTCAACCTGGCCAACGGCGCCAAGGAACTGCTCGACGAGGTCGCCACAGGCAAGATCACCGGCGAGGAGGACATCTGGTCGCACACCGACCTGTGGGACTTCGCCGCCAACCTGGCCGGTTCCGAGGCGGCGGTGCAGTCGCTGCGTCCCGTTCTGGAGGAGCGCTCCCCCGACCTGGTCAAGACCCTGGACGAGAAGTTCGCCGCCGCCGAGGCCGAACTGGGCAAGCACCAGAAGGGGAACGGCTGGAGGCTGCACAACGAGCTGTCCAAGGAGGAGCTGAAGAGCCTGTCGGATGTGATCAACGCGCTGGCCGAGCCGATCAGCAAGATCGCGCCTGTCGTGGCCGGGTAGGCGCCGCCATGAACCAGCGCATGAGCCGGAGAGCGGTGCTGGGCCTGGGCGCGGCCGGCGTGGCGGCGGCAGGGACCACCGCCGTCGCCGCCCGCTCGCTCAGGACCGACCCACCGGTCGCACATGTCTCATCCGCCTCCGACCCGTTCCCCTTCTACGGCGAGCACCAGGCGGGCATCGTCACTCCGGCCCAGGACCGGCTGCACTTCGTCGCCTTCGACGTCACCACCGACAAGAAGGCCGAACTCGTCGACCTGCTGCAGGAGTGGACGGCCGCCGCCGCCCGCCTCACCCAGGGCAAGGAGGCCGGGGCGTTCGGCGCCGTCGGGGGACCGGCCGAGGGCGCGCCCGACGACACCGGAGAGGCGCTCGGCCTGCCCGCCTCCGGACTCACGCTGACGGTCGGCTTCGGCTCCACGCTGTTCGACGACCGCTTCGGGCTGGCCGACCGCCGGCCCGCCGCCCTGGCCGACCTGCCGAAGTTCTCCGGTGAGCATCTGATCCCCGAGATCTCCGGCGGTGACATCTGCGTGCAGGCCTGCGCGCACGACCCCCAGGTCGCGGTGCACGCCATCCGGAACCTGGCGCGCATCGGGTTCGGGCGGGTGTCGGTGCGCTGGTCCCAGCTCGGCTTCGGCCGTACCTCCTCCACCTCGCGCGCCCAGGCCACCCCGCGCAACCTGATGGGGTTCAAGGACGGCACCAACAACATGAAGCTGGAGGACACCGCGCTGGTACGCGACCAGCTCTGGGCCACCGCGACGGACGGGCCCGGCTGGATGGCGGGCGGCAGCTATCTGGTCACCCGCAAGATTCGCATGATGATCGAGACCTGGGACCGCGCCCCCCTGCGGGAGCAGGAGGACATCTTCGGCCGCGACAAGGGCGAGGGCGCGCCGGTCGGCAGGAAGCAGGAGTTCGACCCGGTGGACCTCACCGCGATGAAACCCGACGCGCACGTACGGCTCGCCCACCCCTCGGCGCACGGCAACGCGCATCTGCTGAGACGCGGTTACAACTACGTCGACGGCTCCGACGGGCTGGGGCGGCTGGACGCCGGGCTGTTCTTCATCGCCTACCAGCGCGACCCGCGCAAGCAGTTCGTGCCGATCCAGACGAGTCTCGCCAAGGCCGACTCTCTCAACGAGTACATCAAGCACGTCTCCAGCGGCCTGTTCGCCTGCCCGCCCGGGGTCCGGGACGCCGGCGACTACTGGGGCCGGGAGCTGTTCGGGTAGCCGGGCGGGACGGATGGAAAAACGTTTGCCTCGCGCTGACCCGGCCGCATAGCTTTGGGGCACGCAGAAAGGAGGTGGTCCAGACAATGGTTGACAGTTCTAGGGCTAGCGAGGTGGCTGTCCGCTAGGACGCCGCGACTCCGGACTCTGTCCGGACGTCTCGCGACGTTCGGCGAATCCATGGCAATCACCGGAACCCCGGGCCGCCGGAGGGCGGGACACGAAGATCCCGTCTTTGGTCCATCCGGCCCCGCCGCGAGCGGCGGGAGCAGGCCCGGGGTTCTTTTCCTCCCCTCCGGCGCGAAGCCGGTCCTATCCTGCCTCCGGCACGAAGTCGGCCACCTTCTTGAGCTCGGCGGAGATGTGCGACTGGAGCGGCTGCCCCTCGGCCGCCATGTCGTAGGCCCACATCAGGTTGCCGTTGACCAGGCCGTACAGGCGGTGGCCCGCGGTGTACTCCTTGGCGGTGGCGGTGCGGGCGACCACGTCGGTCTGCAGTTCGATCTTGTGGAAGACGACCTCGCCGACGTAGATCTCCACGATCCCGGTGGGGTGCGTCAGGCACACCTCCAGCTGGCGGTCGGGAAGCTGCCGCCAGTAGCCGGTCTCGGTGGCCAGCTCGCGGACCCGCTCGCCCGCGTCGTTCAGGAGCCAGGTGCGGCTGGTGTAGGTCAGGAACGGCTTGCCGTTGTGACCGAAGACGATCTCCTGACCGAAGTTGAAGCTCTCGATCGTCGGATATCCGCCCACTCCGGCGCCCTCCCACCGGCCCAGGAGGAAGGCGATCGGCTCAAGGCCGGGATGCAGCTCGGGAACGTCCATGCACACGAGCCTAAGGCCGCCCCGACACGGCTCGCGCCCCCGGTTCCCCCCGTGCCGGGCCGCGCGTCGAGACCGCCCCGGTACGGCCCGTGCCCCCGGTTCCCGCCCGCATTAGGCTGCCTACCATGGCACGTTCACTGGTGATAAAGGTGACCGCCGGCGCGGACGCCCCCGAGCGCTGCAACCAGGCGTTCACGGTGGCCGCGGCGGCGCTGGCGAGCGGGGTCCCCGTCTCGCTGTGGCTGACCGGCGAGGCGTCGTGGTTCGCCCTGCCCGGCCGGGCCAAGGAGTTCGCGCTGCCGCACGCGGCGCAGCTCGGCGACCTGCTCGACGCCGTCCTCGCCGGGGGCCGGGTGACGCTGTGCACCCAGTGCGCGGCCCGGCGGGACATGACGGCGGACGACCTGATCGACGGCGTGCGCATCGCGGGCGCCCCCACCTTCGTCGAGGAGGTCCTCGCCGAGGGTGTCCAGGCGCTGGTCTACTGACCGGGCTCGACCGGATCCTGCCGGTTCCACCCGGGGAAGCCGCCGGTCATGACGTCATGCCCGTCAGAGGCGGGGTTCGGCACCTATGCCGGGCCACACCCGACGTGCCGGGCTGACCCCGCCGCCGGAGGCGGGCCGCCGGTACGACCGGCCCGTCTCCGGCGGCGGGCCGTCAGGCCTGCTGGGGCAGGACCGCGGTCAGCCGCTCCTGACGGAGCCGGTCGTACCACGAGTCGTCGATCGGCGGGAGCTGCGCGCCGACCGCCCAGGTGAGCAGGAGGTCGGCCAGGCCCGGGTTGCGGGCGAGCGCCGGACCGTGGAGGTAGGTGCCGACGGCCTTCCCGGCATAGCAGCCCTCGGTGCCGTCGCCGTTGCCGACGCCGACCGCCGTACGCGCCAGCGGGCGGACACCCGGTCCCAGCCGGGTGACGCCCATGTGGTTCTCGAAGCCGGTGAGCATCGGGATGCCGAGCGCGGGGTCGGCATCCCCGGCCAGCTCGCCGACCGCCCGGCCGGTGCCCCGGCCGCTGGAGATGTCCAGCAGGCCGATGCCCTGGACCGGCTGCCCCTCCTCGCCGCCGAACGTGCTGCCCATGATCTGGTAGCCCGCGCAGACCGCCAGCAGCGCCGCGCCGCGCGCCATGGCACGGTGCAGGCCGCCGTCGCGGCGCAGCCGTTCGGCCGCCAGGATCTGCGGCCGGTCCTCGCCGCCGCCGATGAGGTAGATGTCGCCGCTGTCCGGCACCGGGTCCGCCGAGCGGACGTGGATGGTCTGGACCGGGATGCCGCGGCGCTGGGCACGCTGCTCCAGGACCAGGACGTTGCCCTGGTCGCCGTAGGTGCTCAGCAGGTCGGGGTAGATCCAGACGAGCCGCAGGACGCTGTCAGACTGCACGGTCGAACTCCGCTCGGATCTGCTGGAAGGCGGTGTAGTTGGCGATCACGTCGACCTTGCCCGGCGGCTGCGCGGCGAGCGCCTGCTCGAAGGACGCCACGAGTTGGAACGGCACGTTCGCCACGTCCAGCCGGAGCGCGAGGTCGAGCATCCGCTCCCCGGTCACGAAGACCGGCCTGCCGCGCAGGACGCGGTAGTCGACGTCCCACAGCCAGGAGGTGTCGCGGCCGTCCGGCCCCTGGGCGTTCACCGAGAGGATGACCGGCAGCGAGCGGTCGAGCACGTCGAACGCCTCCAGCCACCCGGCGGGGTTCTTGGCCAGCAGCAGCCGGGCGCGGCGGCCGTCGCGCTCCACCGTGGTGTAGCGGCCGGCGACGGACCTGACCTCGCGCAGCCGGGGCAGCGCCGCCTGGACCGGCAGGCCGAACGCCTCGGCGACGGCCAGGGCGATCGCGGCGTTCGCCCGGTTGGCACGGCCGGGAAGCTGGAGGTCCAGGACCCAGCGCTGCCCGCGCGGGTCGATCACCGCATCGTCGTCGAGGAACCAGGAGGGCTGGGGCCGCCGGAAGGAGCACTCACGGCAGGCCCAGTCGTCCTCGGCCGGGCGCGGGACCATCGCCAGGGGGGCCGCGCCGGCGACGTGGCCGCCCGGCGGGGTGTAGTCGACGCCCTTGCGGTCGAGCGGGCCGCCGCACTCGGGACAGCACCAGGAGTCCTCCTTCCAGGGCTGTCCCGCCGCCACCCAGGTCACCCGGGCGGCGGTGGATGCTCCCCAGGCGACCAGCGGGTCGTCGGCGTTGGCGATCACATGGGTGTTCTTTCCGGCCAGGGCCCGCCGCCACTTCTGGGCGAGCAGCCAGATCTCGCCCGCCCGGTCCATCTGGTCGCGGCTGAGGTTCATCAGGGCGATCACGCCCGCGCCGGTGGCGTCGATCACCGCGGGGAGGTACTTCTCGTCGACCTCCAGCACGCCGTACGGAGCGTCCTTGGCCGACGCCAGCGCCGACACGTGCCCGGCGGGCATGTTGGCGCCGAAGGCGTTGGTGGCGACGTCGCCGAGCTCCTGGAGGGCGGAGGTGATCAGGCGGGTCGTGGTGGTCTTGCCGTTGGTCGCACTCACCAGGGCGAGCCTGCGGTCCCGGGCGAGCTGGCTCAGCAGGCCGGGCTCCAGCGCCAGGCCGATCCGGCCGCCGATCACCGAGCCGTCGCCGCGGCCGGTGGCCCTGGACAGGGTCGCGGCCGTCCGTCCGAGAGCGCTCGCGAGCTGAGCCCGCAGCGGAAGCTGTGTCATCGCCTCTCCTCGCCAAGCGGCCCCGTCGCGGGAGGACTCGGCATCCGGGGCTGGTCCGCCGAATCGTTCATGCCGCGATCCTAGCCGGGGTTCGGCATGGTCACGGTCCGGCAACGCCCGCGAAAGGGCCGATCACGAAGGTCGCACCGTCCGTCCCGTTCGTACGGCACGTCCGCTTCGCCTCCTCCCGGCCGGGACGCGATCCGGACCGCCCGAACCACCCGGACCGCCCGGACGTCCGGGCCGCCGGACCCTTCGGGCACCCGGACGCGCCTCGTCCGCGGGACCCCGTACGGCGCGCGGCGGTCAGTCGGTGAAGGCGAGCTCGACGTCCTCCGGCGCGGCGGCGTCGAACGGCAGCACGAACCGGCGCGGCCACGACAGCACGGTCTCCAGCCACCCCGCGCCCATCGTCTGGGCGACGTGCCGGAGCCGGTCGGCGGGATCGACGCCGATCGTCACCGTCTGGATGTCCCGCTCCACGCTCTCGCGCTCGTCGTCGCCGAGGATGACCCGCCAGGCCAGCGCCCGGTTGCGGTCGGCCTCCATGGACAGCGGGTGGTGGCGCAGCGCCCTGGCCCGGTGCCCGAGCAGCTCGGCGCCGCCCGGCGGAGGCGTGACCAGCGGGTAGTCCAGGGCAGGGGCGGGCGAGCGCGGGTCGGGCGCGGGCCGGTCGTGCGGGAACAGCCGGTCCACCTCGTGCAGCCAGCGGACCTGCGGGATGACCCACTCGGGGCCGGGCCGCTCCGTGCCCTCCCGTTCCGGGCCGAGCAGCCGGGTCGCGGTGGCGGCCACCCGCTCGGTCAGCCTCGCCGGGTCGGCGACGGTCCGCAGCGACCACGCCCTGGGGGCCACGGCGCGCTCCACCGCCGTGGCCAGCAGGCACTCGCGGCGCCGCAGCGGCAGCTCCGCCCACAGGTCCGCGAGGGCCCGCGGCACCCCCGGCAGCGGCCGGTCGGCGCAGAAGGCCAGCACCAGCGTGTCGGCCCAGATGCGCAGCCAGGCCCACTCGGGGGCGTCGGCGAGCAGGTCGGCCTCACGCAGCTCCACGAGCGTGCAGGCCCGGCCGGTCCGGCACTCCTGGCCGCAGGCCGCCGAGCGGCGGCCGTTGATCGGCGGCGTGTGACCCAGAACGCCGGGGACGGCCCGCTCGCGCTCCTCCCCCAGCGGAACCCTGATCCGCAGCGGCCGGTCCATCCCGTCGGCGAAGACCGCCGCGACCCCCGGCTGGAGGGAGACGACCTGCCGCGACTGCTCCTCGCTGAGGTTCATCGCGGCCCCGACGAGCTGCCGGTCGTCCTCGGCCGGCAGGCGGTGCACCACCTTCAGCGCGGTGTTCTTCACCACGTCGGAGACCAGCTTGGTGGGGATCTGCTCGGCCACCACGATGCCCTCGCCGTACGCGCGGATCTCGGCGAGCATGCCGGCCAGCAGCTCGACGGCGTGGGTGCTGGCCCGCCCGGCGCCGCGGTCGCGCAGCAGCCGGTGCGCCTCCTCGATCACGATGACGTGCCGCAGGCCGCTGCTCCGCTCGGTCCTGGCCCGCATCCGCAGGTGCTCCACGATCCGGATGATCAGCGTGCCCATCAGGAACGCCTTGTCCTCGTCGTTGGCGACGTCCTCGATGGCCAGCACCACGTTGCGCCGGAGCAGGTCGCCGATGTCGGCGGGGTGGCCGCCCTCGAAGAACCGGCCCGCCGAGCCGACCCGCAGCGACCGCAGCCGCAGCGAGATGAAACCCTCGACGTCGGCCTGGACCTCCCGGCCGTAGCCGATCTCCTGGATGACGTCCATGGCGTGCTGCTGGAGCTGCGCGAGGGTCGGCACGGCCGGCCGTACGGCGGCGCCGGGCGCGGCCCAGCCGGTCACCACGTCCCAGCCGTTGGCCTCGTAGACGCGCTGCAGGGCCAGCGACATGATCTGCGGGAACGGCTCCTCGGCGTCGAAGGCCGCCATGAACAGCGCCCGCACCATGTCGATGTGCGCCTGGACCGGATAACCCGGCTCGGGCGCGAGCGGGTTGACGCTGAACGGCACCGCCTCGGGGGCCGACGGGTTGATCACCGTCACCGGGGCGAGGTGCTCGACCCGGCCGCCCATCGCGGCGTACTCGGACTTGGCGGGCTCGATCGCCAGCCACGGGATGCCCGCTCCGGTGAGCTGCTCCAGCAGGTGCCGTACGGTCTGCGACTTGCCGGAGCCGGTGGCTCCGGTGACGAAGGCGTGCCGGTTGAGGGTGGCGAGCGGCACCCGGAACGAGCCGACCGCGCGGTTCTGGCCGTCCAGGATCGCCCCCAGCTCGACGGTCCCGGCCCCGGGGGCGACCTCCGCCTCGCTGGTGACGTCGAAGAAGCCCGCGTCGAGCACCCGGACCCCCGGCACCTCCCGGCGCGGCAGCCCGGCGAGCGCGGCCAGCGCCCCCGCGGTCGCGGCGAACGGCGCGGCGCTGCCGTCGGCCGGGTCCTGGAGGGTCACCGACAGCGCCTCGGCGAAGCCGTACACCGGGCCGGACAGGGCGCTGCGCAGCCGGTAGGGGTGGTGGCTCATCTCGGCCGAACCGACCAGGACCGGTGCGATCTGCCGCAGCTCCTCGGGACCCGCGGCCCCGGCCAGCACCCGCACGCTCCACAGCCCGGCCTCGCGGAAGGCGTCCAGCTCCTGCATGCGCCGCTCGGCGCGCTCGGCGTCGTAGCGGGAGCGCTCGGAGGCGTCGCCGTACTGGCGCAGCACGTTGAGCTGGGTGCGCAGGTGCGCCACCTCGGCGTCCAGCAGGTCGGTCCGCTCGGCCACCACCAGCCAGGCGAACGGCCGCGACATGAGCGTGACCAGCGTGGACTCGAACAGCGTGGGCCGCCTGACCTCGTCGGCGTCCGGCTCGCGGCGCCCGCCGAGCGGCGGGGCCTGCCGGCCGGGGCAGGCGGTCCAGGCGAGGTCGGCCAGGTCGCGCAGCCACTCGTCGCCGATCCGCACGCCCCTGGCCCCGGAGGGGAACAGCAGCGGCTCCGAGACGGCCGGGACCGGATCGGCCTCGGCCGTCCTGTCGGCCGACCGGCGCGGCGGACGCGGCGGGGTCAGCGGCCCGGCGTTGGTGACGAGCTCCAGCGGGGCGCCGGAGCCGCGCGACAGCCAGCCGACCACGAACGGCCGGTCGCGCTGGGCGGCCGACAGCACGGCCGGCAGGACCGTGACGAAGTCCCACTCCGCCGACGAGCTGCGGGAGGGCGCGGTGATCGCCTGGATCCGGTACCAGGGGCCGGTCAGGCCGCCGGCGGGAAGGGACACGCTTGGCTGCATCTGTTGGTCTCCACCCGGGGGACCCGGCTCTACGCCGGGGTGTTGACGCGTCACGGGCGGTCCCGCCGTACCGGCCGGTGCGGGCCGGGAGTCGGACCACCCCGGCTACCAGCGTCGAACCTCCACGGGGGAGGACACCCGCTCACTGACCATCCCCTTACCGGAAAAGAACGCTTCATTGACGCGCACACGGGCCGGACCGGACCGGTCACCGGCGGAGGACCGGTCACCGGCGGACGCTCCGGGCGGGCAGGGCCGGTCACCGGCGCGTACGCGGGCCGCGCCGGATCGGTCGTCAGCGCGTACGCGGGCCGCGCCGGGCCGGTCATCAGCGCGTACGCCAGTCGAGGCGGGCCGGCGGGGGGCCCAGGTTGGGCGGCGCGTCCACGAACGGCCCCGGCTCGGGAGGCTCCGGCTCCTCCTCCTTGCGGCCCCGCTCCAGCACGGCCTCCTTGATCTCCTCGAACTCCCCCAGCGTCGTCTTGGGGAAGGTGAGGATCGCGGGGTTGGCGTCGGCGAGACGGACCCGGCGGCCCTGGGCGGTGGCGTCGGTCACTATCACCGAGGTGGTGGGGAGCTGCTGCAGCTCGTGCGGCTCGACGAGGAACTCCCTGGAGCGGTGCAGCACCCGTTCGGTCTCGCCCATCGCCTCGGTCGCGCGGCGGCCCCACTCGGTGGAGGAGGTGATGTCCTCCTTCAGGTCGGGACGGCCGGCGTCGCGGTCGTCGCCGTCGTCGGTGTGGCCGATGGTGGAGACGTATCCGCCGTCCATCCCGGCCCCGGCGGCGCTGATCGTCTCGGTGAGCTGGGCAAGCTCCAGGCGGTGCTCGGTGCCGACGTGCTCGCTGGCGACCCGGGCGTCCTCCGCGTTGCCCAGCCGCATGAACGTCACCGCCGCGTGCCCCCGGCCGAGCCGCTCCCGCACGGTCGGGGTGAGCGACCGGTAGGTGAGCACCAGCCCGGTCCTGGACGTCTCGCAGGCGTCCATCAGCCGGTCCAGGACGTCGCCGCGGAGCTTGTCCGCGCCCGCGACGACGATCGTGTGGTACCAGGGCCGCTCGGAGGCGGGCGACTGGCGCAGGATGTGGGTGAGGGCCGTCGCCACGTACGTCCCGAGGACCCGGTTTCCGAACACGCCCGCCTGCCGGTCCATCGACACCACCCGCAGCCGCGCGGGCGGCAGCCGTACGGCCTCGGAGCCGAGCGTCTCCAGCTTGCGCAGCTGCGACTCCAGCGCCCAGGCCCGCTCGATGACCACCCGGTCGCTGACGCCCCGGCCGAACAGCGTGCCGATGCGCTCCAGCTGGGTGGCGGTGATCAGGCCGAGCCTGAGGTCCTCGCGGGGGTCGCCGACCTGGGCCAGCGCCCGCAGCGCGGCGGTGACCTGGTTGATCGTGGCGTTCTCGCCGAGGACCTCCAGGACCCGCTCCAGGATCGCGTTGTCGAACGACAGGTCGCGGGTGGTGCGGTGCTCCTCGCTGACGCTCACCACGTGCGCCAGCACGTCGGCGAACGCCTCGGGCGCGAGCGTCGCGCCGAGGTCGAGCCGGGGCAGGTCCACCGGCAGCACCCACACCAGCGGGTCGTCGCCGCCGCGGCGGGCCAGCTCGATCAGGTCCTTGGCGATCGCGCCCTCCGACAGGTCGAGGACCGTCAGGTGGCCTCCGCTGTAGAGGCGGGTCGCGCCGAGCAGGGTGACCAACGCCGACCAGCCGGTCAGCGTGCCCCCGGCGACGTCGATCCGGTCGAGCTCGTCCGGCACGGTCACGGCGTACCAGGTGAGCTGCCGGTCGTGGCGCTCCTTCTTCTCGGCCCACTCGCGGTATCGGGCGGCGTGCTCCTCCTGTGCGCGGTACAGGCTCCTGTCGCGTTCCCGGCGCAGCCGGTCGCCGGCCTCCTCGTGCTCGCGGATGCGGTGGCGGACCGCCCTGCCGCCCTGGTGGATGGAGTAGCTGCAGAACACCGCCACCCCGCAGGTCGCGACCAGCCCGGCGGCCGCGAACGACCAGCTCAGCAGGTGGCTGATGCCGAGGACGAGGATGAGCGCGGCGAGCACGCCCATGAACGCGCGGAAGGTCCGCATCGGCCGGTTCAGCAGGTCCTCGTTGAGCCGCTCCCGGCGCGCCCACTCGGGGTCGATCTTCGGCGCCTCGGCCGCGACGGTCTCGTCGGCGGGAGAGGGACGTCTGGGCGCGGGCCCCGGGTCGGGGTGGAGCAGGGCATACTGCCAGCCCAGGTAGATCCGGTCCGCCTGGAGCTGCGCGTGCTCGGGATGCACGTCCGCCACGGAACCTCCGCCATAGGGCCCTCGCCGCCTCGGTGACAGCGTAGGAGCTGGATCTCCGTTCCGGGCGGCGTTCCCACCAATCTGCTGTATTTTCCGTTGGTTATCCAGTGCTCGTGGGACTTGCGAGGCGAATGACATGAAGATCAGCGGTTACGATCATGTGCCATGACGTCTCCCCCCGGCGGCGCGGCGGCCCGAAGGCGCCGCCCGGTCGCGGTGCCGATCGCCGTGCTCGTCGCGGCCGCCGGCCTGGGGATCACCGCGGCCCTCGGCGGGCTCGGCGAGGCGCCCGACGACCCGCCCAGGCGTCTGGGCCCCGGCGCCGTCCTCGACCAGGGGGAGTTCACCACGAGGTTCGTGGAGTCCCGCACCACCGTCCGGCCCGGCCGGTACGGCGGGCCGGACAAGCGCTACCTGGAGGTCGTGTTCCGGGTGACCAACAAGGGGGACGAGACCACCGGCGTGGGAGCGCCGGGACAGGGCGGGAAACCCGGCTACCTCTTCGCCGGATCCCTGCTGAGGATGACCCCGGAGATCGAAAACGACTTAGGCCCCGACGTGTTCGTCGAGGGTGACGGCGTGCCCGGCAGGCAGCTGCACCCGGGGATGGAGTCCACCGTCGTGGTCCGGTACGAGCTGCCGGAAGGACGGCGCGCGCCCGAGCGGGTGCTGCTCGACGTCGGCGCCTTCGAGCACCCCGAGGGGTTCACCCAGGACATCGGCTGGCTTCTGGTGAAGAAGGACGACGACGGGCCCCCGGCCGTCGCCGCACAGGTCACCCTGCCGGTCCGGAAGGCGGCCGGGTGATGACCACACCGGCGCCCGGACACGGCGGAGCGGACGGGTTCGGCGGCCCCGGACCCGGCGATCCTCACGGCCCCGGACCCGCCGTCCCCGGAGGGCCTGGCGGTGCGGACGGGTTCGGCGGGGCGTCGACGTCTCAGGGACCCTCTGGGCGCTCCGGCGCGCGGGCCCGGCGCAGCGGCTCCGCGACCCCGGGCCGGTGGCGCAGGCTGGGCGGTCTGCTCGCCGGGGCGGTCCTCGCCGTGGCGGCGGTCGCCGCCCAGTCGTTCGCCTTCTCCCGCGACGACTACAGCGGCCCCCTCACCTGGACCGGTGGTCCCGGGGAGACGGTCACCGCCTCCCGGATCTCGGTGCGGGTGGAGGGGGTCCACGCCGCCAGGGCGATCGAGACCGGCGCCTCCCCCGGCACTTCGTCCAGCACGTCGTCCGGCTCCTCGTCGTCCGGCTCGTCGTCCGGCGCGAAGCAGCGGGCGACCACCAAGGGGATCTTCCTCGTCGTCGACCTGGCCGCGACGTCCGTCCGCGTCCCGCAGCGGATCGCCCCGCCGGCCCTCCTGACGGAGAGCGGGCGCCGGTACTCCGCCACCGACAAGGTGAACGGCGACCTGACCATCACGAGCCCCTTCATCCAGTGGGGCTGGTGGACCAGGCGGGCCGCGGTCTTCGAGGTCCCGCCCGCCGAACTGGCCGGAGCCAGGATCGTGGTGCACCCGCAGGAGGGGAACGGGGCGCTGGTCGAGCCCTCCGCCCCCGAGGTGGAGATCGACCTCGGGCTGGACGAGGCCGCCGCGGCGCGCCTGGTCTCCACGGCGAAGGACGTCTACACGCCGGCGGGCAAGCCGTGACGGCGCCTCCCGGCGGCCGGAGCCCCGGCGACTGGTTCACCCCGCGCCCCCAGGACGCCCCTCCCTCCGGCCCCGGGCCCGTGAAGCCCATGGCTCCTCCTCACGGCACCCGGCCCGCGGCGGCTCCCCACCCGGGAGCAACCCCCGGGCCCGGCGCCGGCGGGGCGCCCTGGCTGTCCGGTGGGCGCCGGGCCTTCCCCGACCGCCAGGTCTGGCCCCCCGTCGTCCCGGACGAGCCGCAGGGCGCCTCCACGCAGCCGTTCCCCGCGGTCAGGTCGGCCCCGCTGCCCCGGTCCGTGCCGCCCCCCGGCCCGCTGGAGGTCCCCGGAACCGCGGCTGAGGCCCCTGCGGACCTCCCCGGGTCCCCGGCGCCCGCCCGGCGTCCGGCCCGCACCGCGCTCCGGGTCACCGCGGCGGTCCTGACACTGGCCGTGGCCGTGGCCGTCCCGACGTGGAACGGGTACCTGACCTACAAGGACGCACGTCCGGACGACCATGTCCACACGTTCGCGGCCGGCCGGACCGCCACGTTCCGGCACGTCTCCTGGCAGGTGGCCGTGACGGAGTCGGACGGCCTGCCCGGCGACCGCCCGCTGGAGCCGGACCGGCGGTGGCTGAGGATCAGAGTCACCCGGACCGCCCTGGACCCCGAGGGCGTGATCCGGCGCGGCACCCCCGACATCGAGGTGCGCCACCCCGACGGCCGGTCGTGGGCGGCGCAGATCGCCAAGGACGACGTGCCCCTTGAGGCCGCCGAGCACCGGATCGGCACGCCGTACCACTACGACGTGCTCAGCCTGGTGCCCAGGGCTCTCGCCCGCGAGGTGTCCGTGTGCGTGCGCCCGAGCGCCGTCCGGACGATCGAGAACGAGTCCTTCGAGGACTCGATGAAGCGCGCCGCGCGGGAGAACGAGCTGAACGACAACGTCCTCTGCTTCAGGCGCTGACGTCCTCGCCCGTCCCTTGTCCGGCCGCGCCCGTCCCCCGTGGGCGGCCGGCGTGGACCGGCCGGCGGCCGGCGGTCTCCCGGCCGCCGGAGGACCTCAGTCGCCGACGGTCCGGCCGCTCTCCCTGGCGCGGGTGGCGGCGATGTCGAACGTCGCCGCCAGCAGGCAGACCGTCAGCGTGTCGACGACGAGGTCGCGCAGGACCGACGCGGCGGACCCCCACGCCACCCAGCTGAAGGGCTCCGGGTTGCCGATCAGCATCTTGACGCCCTGGGTGGTGTAGTCGGCGCCCACCCGGACGAGCACGTAGCACAGGCAGAACATGCCGAACAGCGCGGCGCCCCCTCGGGCGGCGAGGCGGAAGGCGTTCACCGGCGGCACCCAGCGCTCCTGGAACCCGGTCGTCATCCGCGTCGCGACGGACCGGGTGAGGGAGTGGGTCCGCTCCATCCGGTCGGCCACGGCGTCCAGCCGGGTCCCCCGCACGACCGACCTCGTGTCCTCGGCGAACGCGCCGTAAACGAGCGCCGCGACCGTCAGCCAGGTCAGCGGCTCGATCAGCGCGTCCACGACGTACGGCCAGACCTCCCCGATCCACGCCGCGGCCTCCTTCCAGCCCGGGACGCTCTCCTCCAACTGCTTGACCTGGTCGCCGAGCGCGTCGACGACCACCCGGTGGGACACCCAGTCGGACCGGGCCTCGACGAAGGCGAGCACCGCGTTGATGCCGTAGAAGGCGAACGCCAGCTCGAAGAAGGTGGTCAGCACGCCGCTGCCCTTCACCCTGCCCTGCGCGTGCCACCAGCCGAAGAGTCCCCTGAGCAGGTAGGCGACCACGGCGATGACGATGGAGAGCCGGACGTCGAGGCCGATGAGGCCGGTCCCGGTGGTGGACTCCTCACCGATGAGCGGCCGGAGCAGCAGGTCCTCACCCGCGTTGCGGGTGCGGTCGAGGGCGACGAACTCCCTGGCGTCCTCGGCGTGGAAACTCCAGGCCAGGTAGATGGTGGCGAAGACCAGCGTGGCCCGGTTGAGCGCGCCGAACAGGCTCTCGTCCGCCTCGTCGCCGGCCCGCCGTACCCGGATCTCCCGGAGCGCGCCGCGCACCGAGTGCAGCATGCCCACCATGACCACGAGCTCGTTCAGCACGATCAACGTGAAGATCAGCATCGTGACGACGAGGCGCACCTGCCGGTGGTCGCCGTGGGAGACGTCGGTGCCCGCCCACATCAGGCCGGCGCGGATCGCCCTCCCCGCCGAGAACCACAGCACCAGCGACACGGCGCGGGACCCGAAGATCCGCAGCATGTGGAGGGGGAGCGAGTACGCCGTGGGCGCGGCCGGGGCCCGGACGGCGGCCCGCGACGGCGGCGGAGCTGACGTCTGGGACATGACAGGCGTTCCGGGCACCTGACGAATCGTAGCGATCGGCGGCGGCCGGCGCGCCGGCCGTACCGGATCCGCGGGCCCGCCACCGGAGCCCGGATCCGGCCGCGCGCCGGAGCCGGAGTCCGAATCCGGCGCGCGCCGGAGCCGGAGTCCGCCGGGCGTTCGTTCCCGTCGGGAGACGCGGAAGGGCCGGCGCCCCCTGTGGGGACGCCGGCCCTCAGAGCCGCGAGGCGGACCGGACGGGCCGGCCGCCGGGACGGGCCCGGGTCCAGGCGGTCAGACCGCCACGCTGAGCTGGGTCACCTCGCCCAGGCGGGCCTGGGCGGGGACGTCCTTGGTGACGCCGCCGCCCGCGATGATGCGGACGGTCCAGTCACCGGGAGCGGCGAAGAAGCGGAAGACGCCCTCCTCGGACACCACGACCTCGCCGGTGAACTCGCCGGAGTGGTCCAGCAGGCGCGCGTAAGCGGTGCCGGCGCCGGAGACCACCCCCTGGATGACGGCCTGGGTCGAGAGGTCGATCCCGGCCGGAAGAGCAACAGTCTGCTCCGGAGCAGCGCATCCGTCAGTCATTATCGGGCCTCTCCCAGTTCGATCGGCACGCCCACGAGCGAGCCGTACTCGGTCCACGAACCGTCGTAGTTCTTGACGTCGGCCTGGTCGAGCAGCTCGTGCAGCACGAACCACGTGTGGGCCGAACGCTCTCCGATGCGGCAGTACGCGATGGTGTTCTTGCCGAAGTCGACGCCGGCGGCCTCGTAGAGGGCCTTCAGCTCCTCGTCGGACTTGAAGGTGCCGTCGTCGTTTGCCGCCTTCGACCACGGGATGTTGCGCGCGGTCGGCACGTGGCCGGCGCGCTGCGCCTGCTCCTGCGGAAGGTGGGCGGGGGCGAGCAGCTTGCCGGTGAACTCGTCGGGCGAGCGCACGTCGACCAGGTTGAGCTTGCCGATCGCGGCGACGACGTCGTCACGGAAGGCGCGGATCGAGCTGTCCTGCTCCTGGGCGCGGTACTGGGTCGCCGGACGCTCCCGGACGTCCCTGACCAGCTCGCGCGACTCCAGCTCCCACTTCTTGCGGCCGCCGTCGAGGAGCTTGACGTCCCCGTGGCCGTAGAGCTTGAAGTACCAGTAGGCGTAGGACGCGAACCAGTTGTTGTTGCCGCCGTAGAGGACGACGGTGTCGTCGTTGGAGATCCCCCGGGCGGACAGCAGGGCCTCGAAGCCCTCGCGGTCGACGAAGTCGCGGCGGACCGGGTCCTGGAGGTCGGTCCTCCAGTCGATCCGCACGGCGCCCCGGATGTGACCCTTCTCGTAAGCGCTGGTGTCCTCGTCGACCTCGACGAGGACGACACCGGGCGTGTCGAGGTTGGCCTCGACCCAGTCTGCGTCCACCAGTGCGGCGGAACGGCTCATGGCAATCCTCCGGAATTATCTTGCGGGCAGTGATCGGCGGATGATCAAAAACATCTCGCAGCCGAGGCAGAAGCCGAAGGCGGCGTTGAGAAAGGCGGCGAAGAGGGCCGCGGCGGTGGCGCCGAGGGCCAGCGGCGTGATTCCTGTGATGTATCCGACCAGGGCCGCCAGGGCGAAGACGAGGCCGACCCCCTGCGCGAAGCGCGGCGGGGCGGCGTCCTCCAGCTCACTGGGTGGGCTCTTCACTATCCCTTTGAAGACCATCCCGTACGGCGACGCTCCGAACAGGCCCAGCCCGAAGACCACGGTCTGGACGGCGAGCAACCACGTGCTCCCCGTGACCAGGACGATCGCGAGAACGACGGTCGTCACGGACGCGGAGAAACGGAGTGCTCTGGGATCGGCGTGCATCGCTCGATGCTCCCCAAGGGTGTGCGGATCGGCGCGGCGCGAAGCCGCTTGAGATCGCCCTCAGGAAACGCGACAGAGCGCGGTGGTCACGCGGCAGAAGTCGACCGGGCGCCGCTTCGTCAGCAGCTCTGTCGTCAGGATCATACGAACGACATTACCCCGACGTCCCGCCCTCTGTCACATCCCCGTCCAATTCGTGAGACATCCTTGTTCGGCACACGGGCGGCCCGTGGCTCGGGGGCCCGCGGCCGGGAGGGCGCCGAACCGCAGGTCAGCGGCCCGGAAGCCGCGGTCCGGAGAGCCCGGAACCGCAGGTCCGAGGCTCGGGGACCCGCGGCCCGGAGAGCCCCGAGCCCCGGACACAGGCTCGGGAGACCCGCGGTTCAGTCGCCGACGGCGAGTCCCAGCGCCCCGATGACGTCGGCCTTCCTGGGCTGGCCGGAGGCGCGTCTCACCACGCGGCCCGACCCGTCGAGGACCAGCACGGTGGGCGTGCGCAGGATGTTCAGCGTACGGACGAGGTCGAGCCGCGCCTCGGCGTCGATCTCCACGTGCGCCACGCCGGGCACCATCCCGGCGACCTCGGCGAGGATCCGGCGGGTCGCCCGGCAGGGCTGGCAGAAGGCACTGGAGAACTGCACGAGGGTCGCCCGCTCCCCCAGCTCCGCCGCGAGCTGCCTGGACGTCAGGCGTTCCATCCCGCCTCTCCCCCTGCCTCCCACGTCGCGCGGCGTCGCGCGCCGCCGCAGCGCCACCCCGGTCAGTGTCGCCAGGGCGAGCGTGACGAGCAGCACCGCCAGTCCGGTCACGGTGCCGACAACGCGCCGCCGCCGACGGTCATTCCCGCCCGCCCCGGCGAACCCCGGGCGTGGGCGGCCGACGGACGGAGGGGACCGCCGACCGCCCACGGGGGTCACCTGAAAGCCGCCGCGTGGTCCGCGGCCCACCGTGCGAAGGTGCGGGCCGGGCGGCCGGTGAGGCGCCGGACGACGGCGGCCCGTTCCTCGTCGACGGGCGCGGGATCACGCGCGGACTCCGCCCACATCCCGAACAGCCAATCGACGATCTCCGCCGGGTAACCGTCCCGGATCCACACCTCCCGGGCCTCGGCCGGATCCTGCTCCTCGAACCGGACCTTTCGGCCGATGGCCGCACCGATCGCGCGCACCTGCTCGCGTGTGGTGAGCGCCTCGGGCCCGGCGAAGGTGTACGTCATGCCCGCATGGCCGTCCTCGGCCAGGACCGTGGCGGCCACCGCTGCGACATCGGCCTCATGGGTGGGTTGGGTCACCGCGTCGCCGTACGGCCGGCGCACCACCCGTTCCGTGCGCACGGACGGCGCCCAGTCCAGCCAGTTGCCCGCGAACTCCCCGGGTCGCAGGTGCGTCCACTCCAGCCCGGACTCCTCCACAGCCCGCTCGACGACCCGGTAGCCGTCCGCGAACGCGTCGTTGTCGGCCTCCGCTCCGGACAGGACCACGATCCGCCGCACACCGGCCCGTCTCGCCACCCCGACGACCTCGGACACCGTGTGGGGCACGGGGAAGAGGTACATCCGCTCGACGCCCTCCAGGGCGGCCCACAGCGACTCGGGCCGCTCCAGGTCACCGGCCACCACCTCGGCCCCCTCGGGCAGGCCCGCCTCCGCGGGTCTGCGGGTGAGGGCGCGAACGGTCTGCCCCGCCTTCAGCAGTTCGCCGACGATCCCGCGCCCCACGAAGCCGGTCGCCCCGGTCACCAAAATCGTCATGCCGCCTCCTCCGTACGCGCCGGCGGGCGGAAGTCCGCCGCGTGGTCGAGGGCCCACCGCGTGAAGGAGCGCGGAGAGCGTCCGGTGATCCGGTGGAAGGCGGTGCTCGGCGGGAGCAGTTCCGGTCCCTCGACCGCGGCGGCCAGCAGCCCGATCAGCCAGTCGGCCGTCTCCTCCGGGCAGCCGTCGTGGATCCACTGCTCGCGGGCCTCCTCCGGGGTCAGCTCCTCGAAGCGGATCTCCTCCCCGATCGCCGCGCCGATGGCCCTCACCTGCTCGGCCTGTGAGACCTTCGCCGGACCGGTGATCGTGTACGCGGCGCCGACGTGGGAGTCGCCCACCAGCGCCGCGACCGCCACCTCGGCGACGTCGGCCTCGTGGACCAGCGGGTATCCGGCGGCGCCGTACGGCTCGCGCACCGCCTGCCCGGCGCGGATCCGCTCCGCCCACCGCAGGGCGTTCACCGCCAGCAGTCCCGGTCTCACATGGGTCCACTCGGCGCCGGTGGCCTCCACCATCAGCTCCAGCCCTCTGTGGGCCTGTCGTTCCTCCGCGAGGTGACGTCGGAGCGGGCTGAGTGTCCGGTCGCCCGGCTCGTCGCCGGGGGCGAACCCGGCGGCCGCGGCGGAGTGCACCACGAACCGGTGGACGCCGGCCCTCACCGCCTGCTCAACGAACCCGGCCCCGTCTCCGGCCCCGGCGGCGACGTAGGCGAAGGGGAACAGGTGGACGCGCTCGACTCCGTCCAGAGCGTCCGCCCAGGTCTCGGGCCGCTCGAAGTCCCCGTACACCGCCTCGACGCCATCCGCGAGGCGTGCGGCCCGCGGATCGCGGGTCATGGCCCGCACCCGTTGGCCGGCTCCCACCAGCCGATCCACCACATGGCGACCGATGTTCCCGGTCGCGCCTGTCACTAGAATCGTCACGTTGCTCCTTCGGTCACCTGGAGGGCGCAATGGGACCGCCGTCGCGTCCTGGCCTGTTCGCGACGGCGGTCGTTTCCGGGATGCTAGGTCGGCTCCCGGACGGCCGCATATGGACCGTTCCACAACCACGCCGTGAGGGCCCCGGCGAACATGTCATCGGCCGCGCCGGACCCCGCGTCGGCTCACGGGGGAGTCAGGACCCGACGCGGGCGAAGGACGGTCAGCGGGGGGTGAGGCGGATCAGCACCCTGCCGCCGGCGACGATCTCGAACCGCTCGACGTCCTCGGGCCGGAGCGTCGTGGTCCCGGTGACCTTGCTCCCGGCCGCGACACCGGGGCTGCCGTGGACGGCCCGGCCGACGGTCCACTCGGCGGCCGTCCGGCGGACGCCGTCCGTGCCGACCGTCACCAGGCGGCAGCGGGTCCCGCCGGGCACCCCGGTCAGCGTGACCGTGACCGTGCTCGGCGCTCCGCCCCGCTCCGCGCCGGCCGACGCGCCCGATCCCGCGCTCGGCCCGGCGCTCGGCTCCGCGCCCGCCGTCACCATGACCGTGGCGCGGGCGGAGCCGCCGCGACCTGCGAACTCGCGGCCCTGAGGGGCTTCCAGCAGGATCCTGACCTCGTCATCGGGGCTCCCGGACGGCGCGGACCTCTGGGGGGCCGAGGAGCGGTCCGGGGCGGCCTTCCTGTCCCGGAAGAAGCCGTTGCTCTCCGAGGCGGCCGGCCGGGACTGCGAGGCCGCCGGAGCCGCGGCCGGATGGTCCGCGGCGGGCTGCCCGGCGGCCGTCCACACCGCCCCGCCGATCCCGGCGACCACGATCGAGGCCGCCACGGCCAGCAGCGCCCGGGACGTCCTGCGTTTCCTGGCCCGCTCGTCGTGCAGCCGCTCGCTGAGCAGCCGGTCGAGCACCGCCCGGGGCGGGCTGACCGCCTGCGCCACGTCCTCCTCGGCGACCCTGCCGAGCAGGGTCGCCACCCCGCCCAGCTCCTCGGCCTCCGCACGGCAGGCGGCGCACTCGGCGAGGTGCGCCTCCACGAGCACTCGTTCCTCGGGCTCCAGCACGCCCAGCGCGTAGACGCCGAGCGACATCCGGACCTCGTCACACGTCATCATCATGGCGCGAGCCCCCGCTCCTCCAGCGCCAGCTTCAGCGCCCGAAGCGCGTAGTACGTGCGCGACTTCACCGTTCCGGCCGGCACGCCCAGCGTCTCGGCCGCCTCCTTGACCGACTTCCCCCGGTAGTAGACCTCGGCCAGCACCTCGCGGTGCTCGGGCCGCAGCGTGGCCACCGCCTCGGCGACGGCCCATGACTCGACGGCCCGCTCCAGCTCGTCGTCGGCGGGCAGTACGGCGAGCGCCTCGTCCCCCGTCTCCGGGGGACGCGCCTTGCGCGCCCGATGCTGGTCGACGACGAGGTTGCGGGCCACCGTGAACAGCCACGCCCGGATGGGACGGTCGCTGAGCGCGTCGGGGTGCCGCCAGGCCCGCAGAAGCGTTTCCTGCACGACATCCTCCGCTCTCCCCGGATCACCCGTCAGCCGCAGGACGTAGCCGTAAAGTGGCCCGCCGTGTTCGTCGAAGAGCGCCCTGACGAGCTGCTCGTCGGCGGTTCCGGCTCGGCTCACACCACCATGACGTACGGCGGGGCGGATCGGTTCGGACACCTCTCCAGTCGACCACGGAGAACGGCCGGCTCCGGACACGCCGGCCCGTCCCGCGCGACGGTTCCCCCACGGCGACCCCAGGCGGCGTCCCCAGGCGGCGGACTTATGGAGAGGGCGGCGGCCTCTCGGAAAGGGACCGGGCACGCCGGCCGAGGCGGACCGGGCAGGGACGGAGCGTGGCGGGGCCGGGCGGGTCAGCCCTGCAGGGGGACGCCCGTCGCCTCGCCGGAGATCCGCAGCCCCTCCGGGACGACGTTCACGCCGGTCACCTTGAGGTTGAACGGCAGGTTCCTGAGCGGGATCCGGTAGGAGATCGCCTTCTCGGCGTTCGGCACCGGGATGCCGCCGGCCAGGGTGACCTTCTCCGGGACGATCCGCAGCCCATCCCCCTCGACCGCGATCTTCATCCGGGCCTCCGCGGCCACCTTCCGGCCCAGGACGGTCAGCTCGCCGTCCACCTTGAGGGCGTCGCCGTCCACCGCGACCTTGAACCCCTGCGGGGCCCTGCGGTTCAGCGTGTCCAGTGAGACGACCGCGGTACCGGCGACCCGGTCGGCGCGGACCTTCGCCTTGCCGCCCTCGGTCACCAGGTCCCGGAGCGGGGCGGTGACCCCGTAGAGGGTGAAGTCGACGCCCGCCAGCCGGATGCCGGAGACCTCCAGGGCGCCGGTGGCGACCCGGACCTCGTCGTACCGCCCGGAGATCGCCTGGGTCAGGAAGGGGATGCCTCTGATGTCCACCTCGGGCGGGGAGGAGAGGTCGTACTGGGCGGTCGCCCGGGTGGCGATCTCCCGTTCCACCCCGGCGGCCGCGACCCGGTCGAGGATGCCCGCGAGGACGAGCAGCACAATCAGAAAAGCGATCAGCTTACGCATCCGACTCCCTGTCCGTACCGGGTCAGGCCCGAACGCCACGGCGGCGCTCCCGGGTAATTTCCCGGGAAACGCCCCATCATTACCAGGTCTATGGCGTTTTTGGCTTCTTGTCCCCAGAGCGGAGTCCCTCACCCCCGAAGTGGAGCCCGTCGCCCACGGGACGGAGCCCGCCGTCCCCGGGGCGGAGCCCGCCGTCCCTGGGACGAAGCTTCCTGTCTCCGGGGCGGAGTTCCTCGCCCCCGGGAGGGAGCCCGGTCGTCACCCCCCGGCGAAGGGCGGGAGCACCTCCACCGTCGCCCCCTCGGGAAGCACGACGGCCTCGTGCGCCCGCAACCCCACCGGGGCCCCGTCCACCAGGAACGACGACCTCCCGACGACCCGGGCCAGCGGCTCGCGGCCCGCTGTGACATCCGCCACGAGACCGGCCAGGGTCTCCGCCTCGAAGGGCTCCTCGGCGACGCCTGCCGCGTCCTTCGCGGCGGCCCAGTAGCGGATCACACCTTTCGCCATCTTCTGACCAACTCCTTCGGAAAACGCGTGGTGACGGCGTCGTCACGGGTAACTCACCGGAGGTAACCGGTGTTCATCAGGTGGACGCTCGCTGGATCCTTCGACCCCGTGGGCTATCCTCACCTACTACGGGACCTGGGCGACGTAGCCCCCGGGTCCTTTACGTGTTTGTACGGCTTTTCGCCGCACGACGCGGAAGGAGGCACTGTGAGCAATCTGCTGCTGCTCACCAACGCCCTCGAGCCCTCTGCGGAGGTGCTCCCGGCGTTGGGGCTGCTGCTGCATCCGGTCCGGGTCGCCCCAGCGGAGGCGTCCGCCCTGATCGACGCGCCACCCGCGGACGCCGTGCTGCTCGACGCGCGCCGCGACCTCGTCCACGCCAAGAGCCTGAGCCGGCTGCTGCGGACCACCGGCATCACCTGCCCGCTCCTCGTGATCGTCACCGAGGGCGGGCTCGCGGCGATGACCGCCGAGTGGGGCGCCGACGACGTCGTCCTCAACACCGCCGGCCCCGCCGAGGTCGAGGCCCGGCTCCGGCTGGCCGTCGGCCGGCTGAACCAGGCGGCCGCCGAAGAGGTTCCCGACGAGATCCGCAACGGCGACCTGACGATCGACGAGGCCACCTACACCGCCCGGCTCCGCGGCCGCGCTCTGGACCTGACCTTCAAGGAGTTCGAGCTCCTGAAGTACCTCGCCCAGCACCCCGGGCGGGTCTTCACCCGCGCCCAGCTCCTGCAGGAGGTCTGGGGTTACGACTACTTCGGCGGCACCCGGACCGTGGACGTCCACGTCCGGCGGCTGCGCGCCAAGCTCGGCGCCGAGTACGAGGCGCTGATCGGCACCGTGCGCAACGTCGGGTACCGCTTCGTCCCCGAACGGGGTGAGGAGACCGGCGACAGGCGCGAGCCCGCCCGCAAGTGAACGGCCGCCCCCCGCGCGTGGCGGGAGGCGGCCGGTCGGGCTCGGCGCCGGGTCAGGGCGCGACGGTGATGTGGTCCGGGACCGGCGGCGCGATCGTCCCCGCCGCGGTCAGGTAGTCGGTGAAGGCGTCGATGTCGAGCGGGCCGCTCCACAGGTCGGTGCCCGCCGTGAAGCCCTGGAACGTGTCGCCGCCGCCGACGAGGAAGTTGTTGGCGGCGACCCGGATCGTCTGGGCGTCGGTCACGACGACGCCGTCGATCTTCATGTCGGAGACCTTCGAACCCCACGGCGCGCTCGCGCTGTAGGTGTAGGTGAAGTTCGACGACGGCTGCAGGATCTTGGTGAACGGCTGGGCGTTGGGCCCGCCGGTGAACTGCTGCTCCAGGACGGTCTTGAGCTGGGCGCCGGTGAGCGTGACGACCTGCATGAGGTTGTTGAACGGCTGCACCGTGAAGGCCTCGCCGTACGTCACGACCCCGTCGCCCTCGCCGGCGGGAGAGCCCGCGTAGGTGAGCGGGGCGCGCACGCCGCCCGGGTTCATCAGCGCGATCTGCGCGTTGCCGCCGGTCTTCGTCGCGGCGAGCTGGCCGTCGGCGATGAGGTTGCCCAGGGGCGACTCCCCGGACGGGGCGGCGGTGTTGGTGATGTCCGCGGTGATCTTACCGATCGGCCTGTCGGCGATCTGCTTGACGCGGTCCTTCCACGTCCGGACGAAGGTGGAGGTGTCCTCGTCCGGATCCACGGTCCGGGTGACGACCTGGTTGTCGGCCGCGACCGTGGAGCGCACGACGTCACGGGTGCGGACGTCCACCTGGAAGTCCACCTTGGTGATCACCCGGCCGAACGAGCCGCCCTGGCTGAACAGCCGCTTGCCGCCCGCCGGGTCGGTCACCTGGCACAGGTACGCCTGGTGCGAGTGGCCGGTGAGGACCATGTCGATCTGGGGGTCCACCTGGGTGGCGATGCGGGTGCCCGCGCCCGGCTCGGCGCTGCACGAGTCGGGCGACCTGCCCGCGGCGACCTGGTCGCCCTCGTGCACCAGCACGACCTGCGCCTTGACGCCGACCAGCGAGAGGAGTCTGGAGGCGACGTTGGCGGCCTTGACCTCGTCGATGAACCGCAGGTCCTTGATGCCCTCGGAGGTGACGATGCCGGGGGTGCTCTGGGTGACCAGGCCGATGAAGCCGATCGGCACGCCGTTCATCCAGCGGACGGCGACCGGGGGCAGGGCCGGGATGCCGTAGTCCTTCAGCAGCGAGCGCAGCGAGGTCGGGTTCCCGGCGCCGAAGGCGGCGAGCGCCTGCTTCTCGGCGGTCCCGGTGGGCTGCTTGAACAGGACGTTGGCGCCGAGGTAGTCGTAGCGCGCGCCCTTCCACCGCCCGGCGGGCGAGCAGCCGTCCACCGGGTGGCAGCCGCCGTACATGATGCGCCGCAGCTCGCCGTACCCCTCGTCGAACTCGTGGTTGCCGACGGCCGAGGCGGTGACGCCGAGCCTGCCGAGGAACTCCACCGAGGGCTCGTCGTGGTAGGCGGCGGAGATCAGGGGGCTGGCGCCGATCAGGTCGCCCTGGGCGACCTTCAGCGTGTTCTTGTCGGTCAGCTGCGCCATGTGGGTGGCGATGTAGGCGGCGCCGCCGGCCTCGACGGTGGCGCCCGTCTCGTCGACCATGCGGCCGGACGACCCGGTCGGGGGCTCCAGGTTGCCGTGGAAGTCGTTGAGCGCGAGCAGGCGGACCGGCACCGTCCTGGCGGACCGGTCGACCGCCTGGACCGGCCCCGCCGCGAGGGCGAGACCGCTGCCGGCGAGGGCACCGGCGAGGGCCAGCCGCTTGAGGGAGCGAGACATCATGACCCCAGACCCTAAAGCGGCAATCTATGTAAACAATGTCCAGGAGGTAACGATTCACCCTGCCCGGAAGGGGTGATTCCGCCGATCCGGCCGCCCCTCGCGTTCCGGGCTCCGCCTAGAGTCCAGAGCATGAACGTGCGTGTGGAACAGCGAGGAAGGCTCGGCGAGGCGGAGGTGGCCGCCGTCCTGGAGATGGTCGCGGCCGCCACGGAGGCCGACGGGGTCGGGCCGCTCAACGAACACGTGATGCTCCATCTCCGCTACGGCGGAGACGAGCGGGCGGGAGCCGTGCTCCTCTACGACGGGGACGTCCTCGCGGGCTACGCCCACGTCGACCCGACCGACCCGGTCGAGGGGCCGAGCGGGGAGCTGGTGGTCCATCCGGCGTTCCGGCGGCGCGGCCACGGACGGCGCCTGCTCGCGGCCGTGCTGGAGCTGACCGGGGGACGGCTTCGCCTGTGGGCGCACGGCGGGCACCCGGGGGCCGAGGCGCTGGCCACGTCGGCGGGGTTCGGCAGGGTCAGGTCGCTGTGGCAGATGCGCCGCCCGCTGGCCGAGCCCCTGCCCCCCTTCCGGCTGCCCGAGGGCGTACGGCTGCGCACGTTCGAGCCCGGCTCCCCCGACGAGGAGGCGTGGCTCGCTCTCAACGCCAAGGCGTTCGCCCACCACCCCGAGCAGGGGTCGTGGACGCTCGACGACCTGCGGCGGCGTGAGCGGGAGCCGTGGTTCGACCCTGCGGGCTTCTTCCTCGCCGAACGGGCCGCCGAGGAGCCGCCGGACGGGGAGCCCGGCGCGCCGTACGGCGGGCCTTACGGCGGACCGGGCGGTGAGCCGTACGGCGGGACGGACGGCGGACGTGCAGGGGGCGGGCGGCTGGTCGGCTTCCACTGGACCAAGGTGCACGGCGACGGCGACCACGCGCACGACCCGATCGGGGAGGTGTACGTGGTCGGTGTGGATCCGGACGAGCAGGGCGGCGGGCTGGGCAGGGCGCTCACCCTGGCGGGCCTCGCCCACCTGCGTTCCCGGGGCCTCTCCCAGGTCATGCTGTACGCCGACGAGAGCAACGTCGCCGCGGTCCGCCTCTACGAGAAGCTGGGCTTCTCCCGGTGGGACGTCGACGTCATGTACCGCAGGTAGGGCGCCGCTCACCGCTCACCACTGGAGACGGCGGAGCGCCGGCCGGGAGGTCCCCGACCGGCGCTCCGCTGACCGCCCGGTTCGCTACTCGACCATCCAGTGGACCGCGAAGTAGCACACCGCGGCGACGGCCGCGGCGGCGGGGATCGTGAGGATCCAGCCCATCACGATGTTGCCCGCGACGCCCCACCGCACCGCGGACAGGCGCTTGGTGGCGCCCACGCCCATGATCGCGCTGGTGATCGTGTGCGTGGTGGAGATGGGCGCCCCGAAGCCGATGGCCGCGGTGTAGAGGACGGAGGCCGCGGCGGCCTCGGCGGCGAAGCCCTGCGGGGGTGTGAGCGCGATGATCCGGCGGCCGAGCGTCCGCATGATCCGCCAGCCGCCGGCGTAGGTGCCCAGCGAGATGGCGGTCGCCGCGGAGAGGATCACCCACTGGGGGATCGCGTCGCCCTCGTGCTGGAACCCGCCGACGACGAGCGCCAGGAAGATCACTCCCATGGTCTTCTGCGCGTCCTGGAGGCCGTGGCCCAGGGCCATGGCCGCGGCCGAGACCGTCTGGGCGTGCCGGAAGCCCCGGTTCGTCTTCGCCGGCTGGGAACGGCGGAAGCCCCAGAGGATGGCGATCATGACGATCGCCGCCAGGGTGAAGCCGACCAGCGGGGACAGGATCATCGGGATGACGACCTTCTCGACCACGCCGTTCCAGTGGACGACGCTCGACGAGGCCAAAGCCGAGCCGACGAGTCCGCCGATCAGCGCGTGGCTGCTCGACGAGGGCAGGCCGAAGTACCAGGTGACGAGGTTCCAGGTGATCGCCCCGACCAGCGCGGACACCACGATCACCAGGCCGTGGACCCCCTTGGGGGCCTCGATGATGCCCTTGCCGACCGTCGCCGCCACCTGTGTGCCCAGGTGGGCGCCCAGGAAGTTCATGGCGGCGGCCATGAACAGGGCGGCCCGGGGCGTCAGCGCGCGGGTCGAAACCGAGGTCGCGATCGCGTTCGCGGCGTCATGGAAGCCGTTGGTGTAGTCGAACGCCAGCGCCACGGCGACCACGCCGATGACGAGTACGAGCGTGAGGTCCACTTAACTTTCCTTGACCGCGATCGACTCGATCGTGTTCGCCACGTGCTCGAAGGCGTCGGCGGCCATCTCCAACTGGTCGATGACCTCCTTCATCTTGAGGACGGTCAGCGCGTCGTACTCCCCGCCGAACAGCTTGGCGAGCAGGCGCCGGTAGACCTGGTCGGCCTGGTTCTCCAGACGGTTGATCTCGATCCAGTACTCGTTGAGGTTCCGCATCGAGCGCAGCCGCGGCATGGCCTCCGCGGTCAGCTCGGCGGCGCGCTCCAGGACCTCCACCTGACGGACGACCTCCTTGGGGAGGTGGTCGATCTGGTACAGGCCGATGAGGTCGGCGGCGGCCTCCATATAGTCCATCACGTCGTCGAGGTTCGACGCGAGACGGTAGATGTCCTCGCGGTCGAAGGGCGTGATGAAGCTCTCGTTGAGCCGGTTCATGATCGCGTGAGTACGCTCGTCACCGGCGTGCTCACAGGCACGCATCTTCTCGGCCAGGGCGTCCCTGTCCGATCCGTCGCTGATGATCTCGACCAGTAGCCGGGACGCTGTGACGAGGTTGTTCGCCGAGTCGGCGAACAAGTCGTAGTAGCTGTCCTCACTAGGCGTGAGACGCAGGCGCACGTCGTTCTCCAGATGTGCGGGGATGGTCCGCAGAGAAGGGTACGGGTTACCAGCGGAAATCCGAACTTCACCCAGTAGACGCCTACTCTTCCAACTGCCGCTGCCCGGTGTATACCTGGCGGCACCCTTCGGGAGGAAGCCTTGGGCTCATCTTTCCGATGACCGTTTTGCTGGTTTTGGGCCATATTACGCTGAGCTGGGGCCGACAAGAAGGGTCGCCGGCTGCCGCTTGATCCACATGCCGCGCTTTCTTCTCCCCGCACACGCCCATCGCCGCACCTCAGGCCCGCGTGGGCCTTCCCACCTGCGAGGACGCGACCCCGGTCACTCGGGGGTTTCGGACGGTGGCCGTGATTTCGGTCACGCAGCCCCCCGAATACCCCGTTCCCCATCAGCCCGAGCAGATCTCATTGGTCCCGTGTTCATCTGATATTCACTTTGCGTTCACTTTCCAGAGGCTTCGCCGTACCGCTGCCGTACGCGGACCGTCCGGCCCGACCGACGGTTCCGGCCCGGCCGGCGTGCCGGGGGCTCGGCGCGGAACGGCGGACGACCCCGGTCCGGGTCGCTCAGATCACGGTCCGGTGGAAGTTCAGGTAGGAGCGGCTCGGCGTCGGCCCCCGCTGGCCCTGGTAACGCGAGCCGTACCGCTCCGAGCCGTACGGATGCGCGGCGGGCGAGCTGAGCCGGAACATGCACAGCTGGCCGATCTTCATCCCCGGCCAGAGCTTGATCGGCAGCGTCGCGACGTTGGAGAGCTCCAGGGTCACGTGGCCGCTGAAGCCGGGATCGATGAAGCCCGCCGTGGAATGGGTGAGCAGGCCGAGCCTGCCCAGCGAGCTCTTGCCCTCCAGCCGCGAGGCGATGTCGTCCGGGAGGCTGACGACCTCGTA
This sequence comes from Streptosporangium sp. NPDC048047, assembly GCF_040653115.1. Classification (NCBI taxonomy): domain Bacteria; kingdom Bacillati; phylum Actinomycetota; class Actinomycetes; order Streptosporangiales; family Streptosporangiaceae; genus Streptosporangium; species Streptosporangium sp. NPDC048047. The sequence continues at coordinate 77,278 of NZ_JBEZNH010000034.1, forward strand.
GGTGCTGGCGAGGACGAACTCCCCCGGGTGCAGGACGAACGGCTCGTCGCCGTCCGGCTCGACCAGCCGGGTGAGACCGGGCTGCTCGACCGCCGGGTCGATGTGCGGGTACCGGTGGTTCTCGAAGACCCTGAAGTAACGGTCCAGGCGCACGTCGACGCTGGACGGCTGGATCATCTCGATGTCGAAGGGATCGAGCTTGACCCTGCCGACCTCGATCTCCGCGGCGATGTCACGATCGGAAAGCAGCACGTGGGCAACCTACCAACGCCGCAACCCGGCCACGCCGGGAACCTCCGCCCGGCGCCCCCGGCCGCCGCCCCCCGTGATCCTCGTGCGAGGGTTCGTGGAGAGTCCGCGCGAGGGCTCATGCGACGGCCCATGCGGCGGCTCATGTGACGGCCGGAAAACTCCCCCGGGGACGGATGAGAGCGCTCCGAGTTTCCGCTACAGTGGTGGACGCGGCACACCGCTGCGGGTGTAGTTCAATGGCAGAACATCAGCTTCCCAAGCTGACAGCGCGGGTTCGATTCCCGTCACCCGCTCCACTTTCCTGGGCGTTGGTAGATCCGCCCATCTGGACCAGGAACAGCCTCAGGGAGCAGCGAGGCTTGAAGGTGCTTCTCAGGTATCGCGAACGAGACCACCCGTCCTGAGAAGTCGTGCTTCGGACCAACGCGGCCGGGCGGGCACGCAATCATCACCGGCCGGGTAGGGTCCAGCCGAAGCGAGGCCTCGACTGCGGGGCGAAAGTCTGTGTCAGTCGACATGAGCAGTGACATGTCACCGTAAGCGGATGCCGCATCCATGGTCATGGCCACTGCCAGCGCCACATCGGTCAGCTTCTCCTCGTACGTATGGAACGTCTGCGTAGGATCACACGCGCAGGTCCATCGGGAGCCGCAGTCCCTACACCGCGCGGTCTTCTTCTTGAAGTGGCCGCGGACGATCTCCAGCTCGGGACAGTGCGCAGCCAAGGCGGCAAGGTAGGTCTCCTGCCTCAGGGCCGCGTCAGGTTCGCCCTTGACGATCGCGGTGAAGTACCTGACCTTGAGCACCACGTCATGCTGGCGGATCTGCCGTACCAACTCGACGAGGTCGAGCCACAAGTACGCACGGCCGTACTTGCTCTTCAGCCCGTGGTACAGGTTGAAGCCGTCGACGTACGCCACCACATCCACCAGCAGACACCTCCACCATTGGTCAGCCTCGCCGATGGTAGCTATCATGGAGGTACACGAAGTTGGTTACGGCCAACTGGGCGGCCCCGAAAGGGGCCGCATTTTTTTGCGGCCGCGACAGCCGCGTGCCCCTTCCGTGCCCGTTAGAAGGGTGATCAAGGGGGACTCACGGGGAAGCGCGGGTACTCGAAGCACTCCCCTCGCAGGTCAACGTTTCGCCAGCTCAGCACCCAAGCCGCGTAGAGACTTCCCAAGCTGACAGCGCGGGTTCGATTCCCGTCACCCGCTCCACCCACGAAGGCCCAGGTCAGGACGGGCGTCCAGACCCGTGCCTTGACCGTCTTCAGGGCGCTTTGATCTTCGCGTGCCATCAGCTCGGCCCGAGGCGGTGCCCGGAGCCCTACCTTCCGTCGACCGGCCACCTCGGAGCTTGGTCGAGTAGCTTGCCGATCTCCGTTCGCGAGACCCTCACTCGTATGAGCGAGCACTGTTGTGAGGCGATGACCCGTCAGATGATGTGGCGCTGCGAAGACCATGAGGATCCGTTCGAGTGCCCGGACGCCCTTGTGAGGTTCAACGCCGGTTTTCAGGAGTACGGCCTGATCATCCATGACGGCGAGACCTCGGTCATCGGCATCGCCTTCTGTCCGTGGTGCGGGAGCCGCCTGCCCGGATCCCAGCGGGATCGATGATTCGAGGAGTCGGAACAGCGTGGAGTGGAGGGACGAGATCCCTTCCGAGTACGAGGACGGGCGTTGGCTTCAATGACCCGGCCAGGGAAGCCCTCGGCTCCGGACACCTCGATCACCCCGTAGGTGCCAACGTTTCAGTGGTCCTATCCGCTTCATCGTCGTCATTGCGTGCGGTGATCGGCTGTGGAGCGGCCCCGGCAGGCAGGAGAGACGGGGGAAAGACGCGCGGACAGGGGGTGGGCCGCGCGACCATGCTCTACTGCCCGCCGGGGAGCCGGGAGGCACGGCGAGGAAGGGGTGACGCCCTTCCGGCCCCCTCCTCACCGGCGGACTCGCCGCCTCGCCGTGCCCGTCTCAGCGACCGACGTAGTCGGCCAGAATCTGTGCGGCACCCTGGAGGTCGCTCACCGGGTGACGCTTCTCCGCGGACCGCCAGGAGTAATAGGCCCCGCCGTACCCGACGAACACCCACACCGGAAGGCCGGCCCCGCCGGGACGGTGGACCATCAGCGCACTGTCGTCGTCACGCAGCTCGGCGTGGATGCCGTGCTTCAGCAACTCATCGCGCAACCGGGTGAGCGCGAACGCCTCACGCTGCCGACGCTGGTATTCGGTGAAGGCCGCGGCGGCTTGCATGATCGGATTCATCTGGCGTTCCCTTCGACCCGGCCGCTTGCGAGGCAGTCGAGACATTCCTGTTCTCCGTACGTCTCGTGGTCATCGCTGCTCTCGCCGAGGAGAAGTGCACGGCGCGAGCTGCGCAGTTTGGTTCCACGTCCCCGGCACGCAGGGCACGGGCGTGTCGTGCTGTTCTCGTCTGGCCGGGTCACCGTCGCCATCTCCTCGATGTGATCCGCGCTCCCTGCGGCGGAAGGCGGGCTGACGTACCGTGGTTGCTTGATGGCAGGTCCACCGGCAAATCGTGATCGCTAGGGCCCCGAAAGACCCCCCTTCTTTCCCCCTCTTGAGCCCCCAGCCGGGAGGAAGACCCGAGATGCCCGACAACATCCCGAACGTCCAACTCCGGGCCTGGCGCAACGAGCACCAGCTCACCCGCGCCGACATGGCCGACCGGATCAACGCCACCCCGACCGGCATCGCCGAGCGCCTGGCATGCGACGAGGAGCGGATCAGGCGATGGGAGGCCGGCGAAGTCTCCTGGCCGCACACCTCCTACCGGCGCGCTCTCACCCAGTTGACTGGCCTACAGCCCGAGGCTTTGGGGTTCCGCCAGAACCGGCGTGGTCAAGGCCGCCTGATCGAGGCGACGACCATCGTGCCGATGGACGCTCTCCGCGCCGAGGCCGACCTGTACGGGACCATGGAACTCGCCCAACAGCTCCAGGCGTCCGACGTCGGAACCGGCACCCTCGAAGCACTCGCCGAAGCCGTTGACTTGCTATGCCGGGCCTACCCGGTCGTTCCCGCCGCCACGTTGCGCGACCGGACCCAGAAGCGCCTTGCGCAGATCACCCGCCTGCTGTCCGGCCGGATCACCCTCGACCAGCACCGCGAACTCCTGGTCATCACCGGATGGCTGACCGCGCTCCTGGGGTGTGTGCATTACGACCTGGGCGAGCGGGAGGAGGCCGAGACCGCCCGCCGTACCGCCTATGAGATGGGCCGCCAGGTCGGGCACGGGGAACTCATGGGGTGGGCCTACGAGATGTACGCGTGGTTTGCCCTGGTCGAAGGCCGCTATGAGGACGTGGTCACCGCCGCCCGCATGGGCTAGGCCACCGCCGGCCAGTCCAGCGCCATGGTGCAACTCACCTTGCAGGAGGCCCGTGGCCTGGCCCGCATCGGCGACCGGCGTGAAGCCGATAAGGCGCTCACCCGAGGCGCCGACATTCTCGCCAAGCTCTCATTACCGAGCAACCCTGACCATCACTTCGTGTTCGACCACGCCAAGTGGGTCTTTTACGCCGCCACCGCATACACCTGGCTGGAGGACAATGACCGGGCTGAGGAACACGCGCTAGAGACGATCCAGATGCACACCCGGCCGGACGGTACGTCGAATGCGCCTATGCGCGTCGCCGACGCTCACATCGACCTTGGCATCGTGCACGCCCGGCGCGGCGACCTCGATGCCGCAGTGGAACAGGGCATGACCGCCTTCGACATCGACCGCCGGTCCCTAACCGACCTGGTCAACCGCGCTGGGGACCTGGATCGCGTCATCAGACAGCGCTACCGCCGCGAAGCTCTCGCCAAGGAATTCCACGAGCGATACGTCACAGCCCGCAGAGCCCTTACAGTACGCCGCCCTGAGCTACTCGACTAACGACACCAAGGTCTTACGAGACCCGCTAAGAAGACTTCGCCAAAAGCACCAGGAATGACCCCGCAACGGCACACCCGATCGCGGTGATCGCCAGCATCAATGCTAGATCAGGCGACCAATCCATCACCCACTGGCCCAGCAGCAGGAGAAAGACGAAGAACGCCATCAGCAGTACTCCCCACCCGTAGAGGCGAGGCTTATAACCATCACGTTTGCGGATCGGAACTAGCGGGGGAAGCCGATTGGTCGTCAACACGTAGATGCCTAGCACGGCGTTCATGCACCCTGCCACCAACGCGAATCCCTGAAGCACCGGGAGGATCAATCAGGTCAGCTCCTCTGTCATATGGGGCAGACTCGCCCCGTAAGTAAAGCTTGCCGAATTGTTCTTATAGGAATCAAGCGGCGACGCGCCGCGCCGCCGTACCCGGCCCTCTGCCGCCCGCCGGCCGGGCGTGCGGCGTGGGCGCCGGTCCCGGCCGGCGGCGACCCGGGCCGTAGCCGCACCGCGTGCCCGCCGTACCCAACCAACGCGCCGGCCCCAGCGCCCCGCGGCCGCGCAGCGTCGATCTCAGCCACCGAGTTCGGTACGCCCGCTCTCCTTGTAGAAGCCGTAATGCCGCTGCCTTCGCCGCTCCCAGAACCCCATGCCCGTCATGAACACACCGAAGAAGACGATGACAGCGCACAGAATGCCCACCGCATCCCAGCCCCATCCCTCTGGGGACAGTGCTGACAGCACCGCAAAAAGAGCTCCCATCGCCGCCCCTACCCGCACCCCCATCTTGACCGGATGCCGCGCAGCGAAGATCTGACTCCGCACAGGTTCGGCATCACCTCCCAGTACGGCGTCCAGCCGCCAGAACCCACGGGCCAACCAGCCACGCAGCGCCATTGACGAACCCCTTCCAGCCTCCGGCGGGGGCGCTCCGGCTCCGGGATGATCCCGAAGGGCGCGCCTATCGCGTCGACCTATCGATGGCTGAGGTGGGCGGGGTGTGCGCGCCGCGCAGGCAAGACCAGGTCGCGGGCTGATCGCCGTGCCATTAGCGTGCCATTAGCCAGGGTGACGAAGGGTCAACCACGGTCACTCACGACCGGCCGAACGCCCAGCTCAACCGCTTCACGAGGCGCGAGTCATGCACTTCCCAAGCTGACAGCGCGGGTTCGATTCCCGTCACCCGCTCTCACTGTGAAGACCCAGGTGGGGACACGATCCCCGTCCGGGCCTTGGCTCATACCGCCGACCCTAGGCAGAAGGTCTCTGTCGGTGCGCAAGTACGGTCACTGTGCGCCCGGCCGAGGTGGAACGCAAGCGTGTGGGCAGTCATTCTCGACACCAGTCGTTCGCCCGCGCACGGAAGGGGACTCGCGCCCCGGCGAACCCGGGGCCGAGTCACCCCGACGTTGAAATGACGACCTGTCTCGATGATCAGCCGCAGTGAGTCCAGCTCGATTGCCAGCCCTCACCAACACCAGCGCTGTTCGAAGCATGGCCTCCCCACGAGACACAGGTGCCGGCAGCGTTGACCTTCACGGGACCGGCGTAGATCTTGTAGGAGCCGGTGTCACTAATCTTGCTGCCGCCCTTCCTTTGAATGGTGGCCCCCGTAAGGGTGTAACCGCCCTGGTACTTGCTGCTCTTCCACGTCACCACACAGTTGGTGCTGCCGTTGTAGAGCAGGTAAATCGTGGCGAGCCCGCTGATGGCGTGGCTGTCGATGACGCGGTAGCTGCCGCCGCCGCACGCCGCGGTCGGCGATGACGCGGCCATTGCCGGGCTGCTCATGACCACGGAACTGGCAAGTGCGACTGCCGTGGCGACCGTGAACACCGCTGCCTGCTTGAATCTACGCATTGTCTGGCTCAGTCTCCTCAAGATCATACTTTGACGCTGGGCAGCGTAACGGATCGTCACCATGCATCGTGACGAAGCTAGACATTTCATAGAGCCTCACTCCGGGCTGCGGCTCATCGTGGGTACGCCCATACTTAAGATCATGGAACTGACCACGCCTAGGCTGCTGCTGCGTGACTTCCGTGCCAGTGATCACGCAGCCGTGCACGCGTTCGCCGGCGACCCAGAGGTGACCCGCTACACCGACTGGCCCGGGATGCACGCGTCGCGCGAGAAACACCAGGTCGCAGACTGATCACCGGGCCATTAGCGGGCCATTAAGAGGGGTGACGAGGGGTCAACCACGGTCACTCAGGACCAGCCTTCCGCCCAGCTCAGTGCCCCAGTGGGCCGTGATCGATGCAGTTCCCAAGCTGACAGCGCGGGTTCGATTCCCGTCACCCGCTCCACCCGAAAGGCCCAGGTGAGGACAGACTCCCGCCCTGGGCCTTGATTGTTTCAGAGATGGTTCCAGCACCTTTGAGGTCGAATGCCGATCCGGTGAGATCAGCTCGCCTCCCGCAGCGGCTGGAACCGGACGCTCAGCCGCATCTCCAGAGCCTCCGCCAGCCGCTCCAGCATCGGGATGGTGGGCATCGTCCCCCCGCTTCGAACCGCGCCACCGCCGGCTGCTTCAGCCCTGTGCGTTCGGCCAGCTCCGCCTGAGTCAGCCCGAGCTGCTCACGCCGCAGCCGCACCGCCTCACCCAGCTCGAAGCGGATCTTGGCCGCCTCGTATGCCGCTCCCGCACCGGGGCGGCTCATGATCTCGGCCTTCTTATCCGCCCACGCTCTGCGTTCCCCCATGCCGCTCACTCCTCATCTGCGGTGTGGGCCTCAGCGATGCACCGCCGCATGGCCCGCCACGCACGCTCGATCTCGGCGGACTCCCGCATCCGCTGCTTGCGGAACACCGTCAGCATGATGATCCGCCTTCCCGGAGCGATCCAGTACGTGATCCGTACCGCCTCCCGGTGCAGGTGGAACTGGGCTTGATCCGGTTTGACGGACATCCGAGATCAGGGGCTCGTCCCCGGAAGGATGTCCATGATGGACCATATGGGGAAGAAGAAACCGCGTCCTCGCCGCTCGTTCACGCGTGAGTTCAAGGCGGAGATCGTCGAGCTGTGCCAACGCGGAGACCGTTCGATCGGCCAGGTGGCCAAGGACTTCGATCTGACCGAGACCGCGGTGCGCGACTGGATCCGCCAGGCCGAGACCGACACCGGTCGACGTGACGGGCTGACCAGCGATGAACGCGAGGAACTGGCCGCGCTGCGGCGGGAGAACCGCCGCCTGCGCGAGGACGTCGACATCCTCAAGCGGGCCACGGCTTTCTTCGCAAAGGAGACCCGGTGAAGGCGCATCCCTTCATCGAGGCGGAGAAGCAGGGCGGCCACAACGTCAAACGGGCGTGTGAGCTGCTGGAGGTCTCTCGATCCGCCTTCTATGCCCGCCGTCAGGGCGCGTCCGGTCCCCGTGCAGTGCGCGATGCGCACCTGGCCGAGCGCATCGCCGAGGTCCACCGGTACTCGCGGGGCGCCTACGGCGCTCCGCGCATCCACGCGGTCCTGCGGCGGGAAGGGACCGGCTGCGGCCGGCGCCGGGTGGCCCGGTTGATGCGCGCGGCCGGGCTGCAGGGCCGCCACCGGCGCCGTCGGCAGCAGACCACCATCGCCGATCCGCGCGCCGCGCTGCGCCCCGACCTCATCGGCCGGGACTTCACCCCGGATGCGGCCGCGCTCGATACCCGCTGGTGCGGCGACATCACCTCATGGGAGAGCCACAGGGGATCGGGCAGGGTGCAGGTCGAGCTGTCGGCGGGTGACCACTCAGACATCACCGACTTCATTTGAGGTCTTCATGTAGACGGTGGCCCCGCCGGCTGCTGGGTCTGCAGCCAGCTGGTGAGGTGTCGCGCCGCGAGCGCTATCCATGAGGGTGCTGCGCAGGCCCTGTGCTCGAACATCCGTCACATCACTCAAGGAGGGCCTGGTGCGCATCACCTGCGGGATCGACTGGTCGGAACGACACCATGACATCGCGTTGATCAACGCCGACGCTGCGATCGTGACCCGGGCCAGGATCGGTGACGACCTGGCCGGCTTTCGGCGGTTGACCGAACTACTCGCCGAGCACGCTGGGTCTGACGGGCCGACCTCCATCGAGATCGCTATCGAGACGGACAAGGGTCTGCTGGTCGCGGCCCTGGTGGCGGCCGGGTTCACCCTGTTTGCGATCAACCCCCGGGCGGTGGCCCGGTATCGGGAACGGCACGGGCAGGCCGGCGGTAAGTCCGATCCGGGTGATGCCGCGGTCCTGGCCGACGTCTTGCGCACCGACCGTCATCGGCACCGGCCGTTGCCCGCTGACACCGATCTCGCCCGCGGCGTGAAGGCGGTCGCTCGCCAGCATCAGGAGGCCATCTGGGCACGGCAGCAGACGGTGAACCGGCTGCGCTCGCTGCTGCGCGAGTTCTACCCGGCCGCGCTGGCGGCGTTTCCGATCCTGACCCACCGGACGGCCTTGACGGTGCTGCGGGCCGCGCCCACGCCGCAGGCCGCGGCGAAGCTGACACCCAGCCGGATGGAGACGCTTTTGCGCAGAGCCGGGCGGCGTATCGATCCAGGACTGCCAGAGCGCCTGTCGGCTCAACTGCGCCAAGAGCAGCTGCGCCAGCCTGCCGAAGTGGAGCAGGCCTTCGGGGTTGCCGTCGGCGGCCTCCTCAACGTCATCGTCGCCATGACCGGCGCCATCGACGCGCTGCACGAGCAGATCACCGGCCTATTCACCCGCCACGACCAGGCTCAGATCGTCACCAGCATGCCCGGGCTGGGTACCGTGCTCGGCGCGCGAGTTCTGGGTGAACTCGGTGATGACCGCAGCCGTTTCACCGACATCGCCGGACTGCGCGGCTTCGCGGGCACCGCTCCCATTACCCGCACATCAGGCAAGATGAAGATCGTTTCAGCCCGGTATATCCGCAACCAGCGCCTGGCCGACGCCTGCCACTGGTGGGCCTTCGCCGCGATCACTAAATCGGCCGGCGCCCGAGTTCACTACGACCAGCGGCGAGCCGCCGGAGACACCCACAACGGCGCCCTGCGCAACCTGGCCAATAAGCTGTTGGCCAAGCTCTGGCACTGCCTGCACAACGGCGTGCTCTACGACGAGGCCACCGCCTGGCCCACCCCTCGCGAGAAGATCGAATCAGCTGCCGCTTGACATCTCACCCGCGTGAGGTGTCTACCTGCCCACCGACGAAGGCTGGCTGTATCTGGCCACCGTGATCGACATCGCCTCACGTCGGGTGGTGGGCTGGGCCATCGCCGATCACCTGCGCACCGAACTGGCCGCCGACGCCCTGCAAGCGGCCTGCCTGCGACGCCGTCCCGCCCGGGAAGTGATCTTCCACTCGGACCGCGGCTGCCAATACACCAGCGGTGCCTTCGCCGAGCTGGCCGAGCGGCTCGGGGTGCGGCTGTCGGTCGGCCGGACCGGTCAATGCTGGGACAACGCCCTGGCCGAGTCGTTCTTCGCCACGTTGAAGGACGAGTTGCTGGATGGGCGGTCGTGGCCCAGCCGGGCGGTCGCCCGCAGCGCGATCTTCGAGTTCATCGAGAGCTGGTACAACCTGCACCGCCTGCACAGCAGTCTGGGCTACGTTAGCCCTGCCGCCTATGAGGCCGCTGTCGCGGCCTGACCACCACACCAAAGGTGTCCGTCAAAGCGGAGCAAGCTCAGGTGGAACCGCAGCTCTCGCAGCTTGCCAGATCCGCCTGCTCCCACAGCGATGACCGCGCCCACGCCTCGAAATCAGTCACAGCCGCACCGTACTGGTCATGATCTGTCAGGGCTCAGCCCCCGGCGGGGCGCTCCATCATGACGGCCAAACCCTGCCCCGCTTTCCCTGCGGACGGTTCGACGACAGACGGAATGAGCAGGCGAGGTGGCACGCTGGGTAATCGATCTTCCTCTCTCGAATCGTCCTGTGGGAGGCTATGCGGATGATCAAGGCTGAGGACCGGGAGTGAACGGTGCGTGGGAAATCACAGCAGGAACCACCGCCGAGTGACGCTGAGACCGCCGAGTACATGCGCGGGCTGGCCGAACACTTCGTCGAGCACACGCGGGAGGACGGATACTCCTTCAACTGGGACCCGGCGCTCATTCATCATCTCGACAACTACTGCACCGAGTTCGCGGCTTCCAATCCATCCCCAGAGATCACTCATAGCGTGATCATGGGTGCGGGGGCGTACCTGGGCGAGATGATCGTTCGAAGCGGCGACTGGTCGTGGATGTACTGCACGGCCGAGAGCGCCGCCGCCGTGGAGAGCCCTGACGGACTTCGAGGCTATCCGCACAACAAGGTCGCCAAGCGGATCGGCAACGGAGCCGAACATGAGCTTGAGTCGTTCTTCAAGTACGCCGTCACAGGTGAGGCGCCGTATGGAACGACCGCTCGGACCGTACGACCTTCCTGGTGGCAACGGCTGAGATCACGATCCTGACCGTCGCGCGATCAGACAGGACGACGAGGGGCCGACCACTGCCACCCCACGACCAGACGGACGCCCGGCTCAGCCGCTCTACAAGGCGTGGTCGATGCACTTCCCAAGCGACGGCGCGGGTTCGATTCCCGTCACCCGCTCCATACGGAAGCCGGGTCCCCAACGGTCCATGAATACAGATTCGAATCTGGCTGGAACCGATCAGGCCCACTCCCTGAGAATCACCGGGTGATGAGTCCCTTGATCCGTCCGAGAACCACCGAGGATCTGCATGCCTGCGTCGACGCTCTCGCCACCGTGCATGCTTCCGATCGCTACCCGGTGGACTGGCCCTCCGATCCCGGGCGAGGTTGCGTCCACGGAGGTGGTGTATGAGTTTCCCCAGCTAGCAGGCGTGGCGCCG
>NZ_JBEZNH010000035.1:0-51198 GCF_040653115.1 Streptosporangium sp. NPDC048047
GACAAACCATCGCGCAGGCGAATCCCACTGATCTCAACCCCGTACAGGCCCTAGGGCGGCCTTCGGGCGGGTATGCGCGGCCATCTTCCCCTTGGGACCGACTCACCACGACAGGTGGCTCTGTGACCGGGGAGCCCTCCGACGCCGGGGGGCTCCCTCGCACCCGAGGGGTCAGAAGTCGAACTCGCCCTTCTTCGCACCGTCGATGAACGCGTCCCACACACTCGCACTCACCACGAACGGCGCCCGCCCCGGAGCCTCGGTGTCCCGCAACCCCACCCGCCCACCGGACAGCGGAGCCACCTCCAGGCAGTTGCCCTGGTTGGATCCGCTCTTGGTGGCCTTGCGCCAGGCGGCGGTCTTCAGCTCCTCGCTCAGCTCCACGACTTCTCTGCCTTCCTGATCAGCTCGACCGAGGCACGGGATCAGAAGTCGAACTCGCCCTTCTTCGCACCATCGATGAACGCGTCCCACACACTCGCACTCACCACGAACGGCGCCCGCCCCGGGGCCTCGGTGTCACGCAGCCCCACCCACCCACCGGACAACGGAGCCACCTCCAGGCAGTCGCCACCGTTAGGACCGCTCTTGGTGGCCTTGCGCCAAGCCGCCGTCTCCAGTTCATCATTCAGGTCCATAGTTTCTCTGCCTTTCTGATCAACTCCATGGACACGTGCCGGGGATGTGCCTGCGCTCGGATCGTGTCGTACACGGCCTGTATAGCCTCCACATCCTCCGACCTGCTAGTTACTTGTCCGTTCAGGGCAGATTCGAGATAAACCGTCTTCCTGGCCCCTGGAAGTTGCGCTATGACAAATCCACCGAGAACTCCTGTCGCCACTCCAAGCTCCAGCGGTAGCACCTGAACGGCGATCCTAGGTGACGACGAGGCGATAAGGAGACGCTCAAGCTGACGCCGCATTACTTCTCTTCCTCCGATCGGCCGGCGAAGGACTCCCTCATCCAGGACGACCCAAAGCATCGGCGGAGTTGAGCGAGAGAAGATGGCCTGCCGTTCCATCCTGGCCACCACCTTTTTCTCCACCTCATGGCCTTCCGCTCCTGGCTTCCCTCGCAACACCGCTCGTGCGTACTCCTCCGTCTGGAGGAGCCCTGGAACGACGATCGGCTGCCAGGTGTGCAGGGTATGTGCTTCCTTCTCGATATCCAGCCATCCGCGGAACCACTGCGGACTCGCTGCCCGGGTGGCACTCTCCCACAGTCGGATCAACTCCCCACCCGCGCATAAGGCGTCGTCACAGCTACGCGCGAAGCTGCGACTGGGGGTCCGCTCCCCCCTCTCAATGAAGCCGATCAAGCTCTGACTGAACATGGTGAGCTCCGCCAGTCGATCCTGCGTCAGGCCGGCCCGCTTTCGGTACCTGCGCACCTCGGCACCGAAGACCTCCAGCGGTTTCGCCTCGGAGTCAATTTTTGAAAACTCGGACATTTCAGCTCCCTCCGGGAGGGGATAGCACACTACCAGCACAGAAAACACAGTTTCAGCACAGGATGTCGTGTTGGTGTGCTCCGGCCTCCATACCCAACGTAGCCATTCGGGGGCACCCTGTGAAGGGAAACGTCTCGTGGGAGATCCCGCACTGGGGCCCTTTCATCTATCTAGAAGAGTCGCCTTCTAGATCTCCGAGAGAACCGGCGTAAATGTCCGGAAAAGGAGGAACTAATGGCCATCGAAAGAGCGGATCCGACCGGTCCAGGCGATCGACCCGGCCGTTCTACGGGCACGGGTTTATCACCTTCCAGCAACCCCCACACGAGCGAGCCGGAGCGCCCCGAGCCGTCCGCCCCGCCCCCGGCCCGGCGCGGACGGCACCGGCGCGGCGCACCCGTCACGACGGCCCGGCCTCATCCCTGGGACGGCGCCCACCGCGACTCCGCCCGGCGTCTGGACGAGACCGAGCCCGCCTGGACCGTCTGGTACGGCGTCGGCACCCGCCGCTTCTACGCCGTCGCCGCCTGGCCCGCCCCTGAACCGCTGATCGTGCACGCCTCCGGCGCCGACGGACTGCGCCGCCTGATGCGCGGCGCCGAACGCGCCGCTGGACCGTACCCCTCCCCCGCCGCTCCGGCCGGTCCGAGCGGCGGCCGAGCCATTCCCCTGTCGGCACCCGTCCCACCGTCACCCCCGGAAGACGCCATGCCCGTGACGCCGTACGGCCCGCGCACCGCGCAGTGGACACTCCCCCACGACCTGTCGGTCATCGGCAAGACACGCGGCCTGGTGCAGGAGACGCTCACCGCCTGGAGCCTCGGCCACCTCGCCGACGACGTGGTCCTGACCGCTGGCGAACTCCTGGCCAATGCGATCTCCTACGGCGAGCCCTTGGTCCGGCTCACCCTCCGCGCCGAGGACGGGACGCTGTGGGTCGAGGTGTCCGACCGCGGCCCCGAACTGCCGCGCCGCCTGAACCTCGGACTCGACGCCGTCCACGGCCGCGGCCTGACCATCGTCGAAGCCCTCTCCGACGCCTTCGGCGTCACCCCACTCCCCGACACCCCCGGCAAAACCGTCTGGGCCCGCTGGGACCTTCCGCGGTGAAGAGCCCCGGTAGGGGTGATACCGCGCCGGCTGTCCAGAGTGGTGCCCGTCCATCGATCTGCCTCCATGACGGACCGCGCACCGGCACTTCCAGCGGCGGAAAGAATCCGGCTCAGGCGTCGAAAAGGTGATCCGTCATGGAACGTTCAATTCGAGTCGGCCGTCCAACCGATCATGAAACTTCGACATCCGAAGCGCTCGCTCGCTCTGCTGTGTGCTCTGGCGGCGCCGTTGCTGTACGCCGGAGTGACCCTGATCGCACTCCAGTCGGCCGTCCGGGCGGGGCTCGACTCCATGTACGAAAATCCGCTGCTGCCGAGCCAGCTGGACGGGGAGATCGCGTCGGCGCGGAGAATGTTGCTCGGCATCGCTCTCATCCTCGCCGTCGAGGCGGCCGTAGTGGCCGTATCGGGTGGCCGGCTGAACCGTCGATCCACCGTCGGCGGCCTCGTGCTGTGCACGGCCGTCGGCACGGCATACCTGTTCACTCTCGTGCTGGCTCTGTTGAGCACTTACGTGATCTTGTTTTATTTCGCCCTCGACGTCGTTCTCGGGTCTCTTTTCCCAGGCTGGTACTTTCCCGCGCTGATCGCTATCGCCGTCATGGCCGTCACCGCGCTGGCCGTCTGGTTGTCCGCCGCGGTCAGGAGATTCCCGGCCTCCTGACCGTCACCGGCCGCCTCCGGTAGTACGGCGTCGTGCATGACGCTCCGGTGAGCGGGCAGCAGGTGAGGCATGGCTGTAACTCGACTGCTCGCGCAGATGACGATCGTCGACCTCGAACGCGCCGTCGGATGGTACGCGAAGCTGTTCGGCAGGGACGCCGACGCCCGGCCCATGGACGGCATGGCCGAGTGGCATCTGGCTCCGACCTTCGGCGTGCAACTGTGGGAGGACCCCGAACGCGCCGGACGTTCGACGATGGTCGCGGACGAGTCCGACCTGGACGCCCTCGCCGACAGGCTGACACGTGAGGGCATAGATCATCCCGGAGTCCGGCAGGTCACCGCCTCACGCATCCTCGTCGTGACCGACCCCGACGGCAACGGCATCGTGTTCTCGGGGGCATGACCCCGGCGGCATCAGGCGCGCCCGGCGCGTCAGGTGGCGCGACGGAGGACAAACCGTTTGCCTGGGGCGAACGGGGCACAGCATGATCAAGTATGGCTGTGACGAGGGAACTGCTGCTCGCCTACTACGGGCAGGACAGGGAGGACGGCCGGCTCCGTACGGGGTACGGCCGGTTGGAGCTCTGGCGGACGCAGGACGTGCTGCGCCGTACGCTGCCCCCGGCTCCGGCCCGGGTGCTGGACGTGGGCGGCGGCACCGGGGTGCACGCCGAGTGGCTGGCCGCCGAAGGCTACGACGTCGAACTGCTGGACCCGGTGCCCCTGCACGTGGAGCGGGCCTCGAAGCTGGCCGGGGTGACGGCGCGGCCGGGTGACGCGCGGGAACTGCCGGTGCCGGACGCGAGCGTGGACGCGGTGCTGCTGCTGGGCCCGCTCTACCACCTGACCGAACGCGCCGACCGGGTGCGGGCGCTGGCCGAGGCCCGGCGCGCGGTACGGCCCGGCGGCACGGTGGCCGCCGCGACCATCAACCGCCACGCGGCCGTGCACGACATGGTCCTCACCGGCTTCTACGCTCAGGAACAGCCGCGGGAGGCGGCGCACGCGGCGGTGCGGGACGGGCACATCGTCTCCCCCGGGCACGGTTTCCCCGCCTACCTCCACGACCCCGAGGCCGTCCCCGGAGAGTTCGCCGACGCGGGTCTCCCCGGCGCCGAGCGGTACGGGCTGGAGGGCGCCTTCTGGTTGTACGGAGACGTCGACGACTGGCTCGACGACCCGGAGCGCCGCCGGCTCCTGCTCGACGCCCAGCGGTCGATGGAGTCGGTGCCCTCGCTCCTGGGGGTCAGCGCCCACCTGCTGACCGTCGCCCGGCGTCCCCGGGCCGACGCCTGACCGGACGGGCGGCGGAGACCGTACGGGCCGGGTTTCCGCACGTCGGGGCGGCCACCCGGTCTGATCGTCACAGACCGGGCCGGGCACGGTCTGCGACACAGACCAGGCCGACCACGGTCCGCGTCACAGGCCGTGGCCGGGCACGGTTCGCACGAGTTCCATGAGGGCGATCGGAGGACCCTCGCCGAAGTCGTGGTCGTGTCGTCTCCCGGTCTCGCCGAAACCGTGCTTGGCGTAGAAACGGCGCGCCTGGGCCGAGTCCCTGAGCGTCCACAGGTGCACGCGGTCGTAGCCGCCCTCCCGCAGCCGGCCCAGCGTGGCGACCAGCAGGGCCGCCGCGAGACCGCTGCCCCAGACGTCCGGGTGGGCGAAGAAGGTGTGGATCTCCGCGAGACCGGGATCGGAGGAGGCCCCGAAGCGGGCGAAGGCTCCCGGCCGACCGTCCATGACCGCGATCAGGATCGTGTCCTCGTTCTCCGCCCTGTCCTGGGCCAGGATGGCGTTCCACTTGGTGCGCCGCTCCTGGACACCGGCGGCGGCGACCTCCGGCGTGCACAGCGGGCCGTGCGAGACGCCCCAGGAGGTCGCGTGGATCTCGCCGAGGACGTCCCCGTCGCCGGGCCCCGCCTCACGGATCTTGATCATGCCCTTCATGGAGGAGACCCTACGCGGTGGCGTCGAGGGATGAGCCTCGCCCTTCAGGTCACCGGGGTACGGTCACCGGCCGGTCATGCCTCCGGCGTACCGCACACCGGACCAGCCGGTCGATCTCGTGAGAAGACCGGACGCGCCGGGGCCGTCGTATGGACGGCCCCGGCGCGGTGTGCCGGGGTGCGGAGGGCAGGGTCGGCCCTCATCGGCGGAGGCACGGAAGGGCCGGGGTCGGCTCTTCTCACCGGAAGGCGGGACGGGCCGGGGTCAGCCCTCTTCGCCGGAGGGGAGGACCAGGCGGCGCAGGACGGCGCCGAACGACGTCACCATGTCGTCGATGGTGGCGGGGTCGAAGAGGTTGCTGTTGTAGGCCATGGAGCCGACGATCTCACCGCCGGGTTCGAGCTCCAGGTGCCACATCGCGCCGTCCGGGATGTCGCCGCCCACCGGCTGCGACAGCAGCCGCCTGCGGATCACCGAGTACTCCAGATCCCCGGCGGTGCCGCGCTCGGAGGGGAACGGCGACCGGAACACCTGGAAGGCGACCAGGGCCATGTCGTCCTGCATCACCGGCAGCATGAGCTCCGGGGCCTGCTGGAGGACCTGGCCGAACGGGATGTCGTGGGAGTAGGCCTGGACGCAGCTCGTCCGGACCCGGGTGACGACGTCGCGGAAGTCGTCGCAGCCGGTCAGGTCCGTCCGCAACGGCATGAAGTTGAAGAACGACCCCACGGTCTCGTGGAACCGCGCCGGGCCGCGGCCGGAGGAGAAGGTCGGGATGACGACGTCGTCGGTCCCGGTCTTCTCCTGGAGGAACCGCACGTAGGCGGCGAGCAGCACCATGAACGGCGAGCAGCGGGTCTCCTTGCCGATCCGCTGGACGGCCGAGGTGACGTCTGCGGGGAAGGTGAAGCGCCGCCAGCCGGTCAGCTTGGGCAGGCCGGCCGAGTGGGGGTGGTCGGTCTTCGTGCCCAGCATGTGGGCGCCGTCCAGCTTCTCCCGCCAGTACGCCTGCGCCTTGCCCAGCCACTGCGGGTCCACGCCGGAGCGCTCCCAGGCGACGTAGTCGCGGTACTGCGGCACATCGGGCAGTTCGGCGTCGTGCCCGCTCCGGACCGCGTACCGGGCGGCCAGGTCGCGCATGAGGACCCGCATCGACCACTCGTCGACGGCGGTGTGGTGGGCCATCAGCGCGAGCACCGCGTCGCGCTCGTCGAACCGGCCGACCACGGCGCGCAACAGCGGCAGGTCGCTCATCGGGTACGGCTCGGCCTCGACCTCGTTGAGCAGCTGCTCGGCGGCCAGGTCGCGGTCGGCGAGGGCGAGGCCGGACAGGTCGCGGACGTCGAGCCGCGCCAGGCCGGGCGGGGCGATCAGCTGGTGGCCGTCCTCGCCGCGGCGGATCTCGGTGCGCAGGGCCTCGTGCCGGGCGACGACGTCGTGCAGGGCCCGCTGCAGGGCGGCCGGGTCGAGGGGCCCGGTGAGCCGCCAGCCGCAGACGATGGTGTAGCGGGGGCCGAACGGCCCCTCCTCGTCTCCCTTGTCGAACGCGCGCAGGAACTCCTGGTTGAACGACAGGGGGACGCGGTCCGGCCCGTCGCTCGGGATGTCGTCGGTCAGGCTTGGCACCTCGGAAACGCTCATTGCTCCTGGCTCCTCATGCCGGCGTGCTGCTTGCTTCGTGGGATGCTGCTTGCTCTGTCAGGTCGGGGTCGCGTCGTCGGACGGGTGCCGGCCGTACTCCTGCCGGTCCCCTCGTGCTCTGCTCCGGCGCGGAAGGGCCGGGAGGGCCGGGCGCGGGCGGTTCGGGGATCGCCGCCAGGCGGCGCAGCGTGTCGCGGTCCGCCTTGCCGCCGGCGGTGCGCGGCAGGCGGCCGACGACGGTGAAGGTCACGGGCGGCGTGGCCCGGCCGAACCACCGGCGCAGGGCGGCCCGCCAGGCGGCCGGCGTCGCGTCGCCGGCCGCGGGGTCGCGCGGCACGATGTAGGCGGCCAGGCCGGCGACCTGCCGGTGTCTGCCGGGGACGGCCACCACCGCGCACTCGGCCACCGAGTCGTGCGCGGCCAGCGCCGACTCGACGTCGCCGAGTTCGAGGCGGACGCCGTTGACCTTCACCTGGTGGTCGCGGCGGCCGTGGAACTCCAGCAGCCCGTCCTCGGTGCGGCGGCCCCGGTCGCCGGTGCGGTAGAAGCGGTCCGGCCCGTGCGCGCCCGGCGGCGGCCGGAAGCCCGACAGGTCCCCGGCCGCCGCGCCGACGTATCCCGGCGTGACGTACGGGCTGCGGACGACCAGGTCGCCGACGGCTCCGTCCGGGCAGGGCCGGTCCCGGCCGTCCAGCACCAGGATGTCCCGGCCGGGGATGGGCCGGCCGATCGGGACGCGGTCGCCCTCCGTCCCGGTCACCTCGTGCCAGGCCGCCAGGATCGACTCGGTCGGGCCGTACAGGTTGACCAGCCGTACGGCGGGCAGCGCCGCGCGGACGCCGTCCGCCAGCTCGCCGGTCAGCGCCTCCCCGGCCAGCAGGAGGCAGCCGAGCGCGGCGGGCGGCCGCGCGCCGGGGGCGGTGACGGCCTCCAGCAGGCGGCGGGCGAAGCTCGGGACCGTCTGCAGGTGGGTGACGCCTTCGGCGGCGAGCCAGGCGGCGAGCTTCTCCGGGTTGGCCCGCAGCTTCGCCGGGACCGGGCAGAGGGTCGCACCCGACATGAGCGGGGCGAACATCTCCACCAGGCTCGCGTCGTAGCCGGGCGCCGCCCACTGGGCCGTCCGGGCCCCGGGGCCGATCCGGAACTCCGCGGTGAACCAGTCCATGAACTGCGCGAAGCCGCGGTGGGTCTGGGGGATGCCCTTGGGGCGGCCGGTGGAGCCGGAGGTGTAGGTGACGTACATCCACCCGTCCAGCCGGTCGTCCGCCCGCCCGTCCGGATGGCCGCCCGCCGCGTCCGCCGTCTCCGGGGTCTCCCCCGCCGCGGGATCCGCGTCCACACCGGTCCGGACGTCCCCGCCTGTTCCCAGTGACGGCAGGGGCGACGCCGCGGAGCCCGAGGACGGCCCGGCGTCCAGGACCGTTCCGCCCAGGGCGTCGCGGTACCAGCTCAGGAGGTCGTCCCCGGCCGGGGCGGCCCCGTCGAGCAGCAGGAACGCCGGCCGCAGGTCCTCAAGGACCGCCCTGCTGCGCCCGCCCGCCTCGGAGGTGTCGAGGCAGAGCAGGTGGCCGCCGGCGGCCAGGACGCCGAGCGCCGCCGCCGCCAGGCCGGGTCCCGGGTCCATCCGCACCGCCACCGGCAGGCCGCGCACCCCGCCGGCGTCCCGCAGGACGCCGGCGACCGCGTCGGCCCGCCGCAGCAGGTCGCGGTAGGAGACTCCTCGTCCCTCCCCGGTGACGGCGACCGCGTCGGGGGTCGCCCGGGCGTGCCGCCGTACCAGCTCGTGGACCGGCCGCCCGGTGAAGACGGCGGCCGTCACCGGGGAGGCGGTCACGACACCGACGCCTTGGGCTTCTCCGCCGGCGTGGACGGGCTGCGGCGCGGCTGCGCGGCCGGCTTGCCCCAGGGCAGGGCGTTCCACAGGATGCGGGCGAGCATCTTCGGCCGCATCAGCGCCTCGGGACCGTCGATCAGGCCGGCGCCGCGCATGTAGGCGGCGGCGACCACGCCGTCGCGGGTGGCGGCGGTCTGCACCAGGCCGAGGAACGCCTGGGCCACGCGGAGCTGCAGGGGCCGCTCACCCTCGACGCCGGGGAAGCTGAGGTCCACGGTGTGGGTCATCTCCCACGGCTGGTCGATGACGTTGCGCGACAGGTCGGAGAAGTACTGGAAGGGGTCGGGGGCCGCGCCGGTGTGCAGGTGCTGGCGGATGACCAGCGCGCTGAGCGCGGCGACGGTCATGCCCTGGGCGTACACCGGGTTGAAGCAGCACACCGCGTCGCCGGTGACCAGCAGGCCGTCGGGGAAGCGGGTCATCTTCTCGTAGTGGCGGCGCAGGGTCGTCGGGAAACGGAACGCCACCGGCTCGTCCAGCGGCTCGGCGTGCTGCAGGGCGTCGTAGATGTCGGGCACCGCGAGCGACTTGATCCACTCGTACAGGCCCTCCTGGGTGGTCGGCGGGTGGTCGCCCAGGATGCCGTAGGTGGTCAGCTCGACCCGGTCGCCGTCGGTCTTGGTGAAGATGGCGCCGCGGGGCAGCTCGGGCGAGGCGACCGGGTTGATGGACAGGTCGCCGTGGTAGGGGTCGGCGGTCAGGCGGTAGTGCTGGGTGACGTAGCCCAGACCGATCTTCGTCCGCTCCTCCTCGACCCGGGCGTAGCCCAGGGCCTCCAGCCAGATGGGGGTACGCGAGCCACGACCGGTGGCGTCGACCACGAGGTCGGCGTCGATGACCTTCTCGCCGGCGCCCTCCTCCTCCAGCGGCTGCACCCGCACGCCGGTGACCCGGCTGTTGTCGGGCGTGGTCTCCAGGCCGAGGATGTCGTGCCGCTCGGCGAAGGCGATGTTGGTCAGCGCCCGGGTCCGCTCACGGATGTGATGCTCCAGCTTGGGACGGCTGGCGGCCACGCACACCAGGCCGGCGTGCTGCTGCTTGATGGGCTTGCCGTGGAAGTACCAGCGGACGTTCCCGGCGAGGTCGCCGGTGGGCACGCCGTCGGCGAACAGCTCCTCGGTGATCCCCGGGTACAGCTCCTCCATGACCTGCTGGCCGCGGGCCAGCAGTCCGTTGATGTGGCGGCTCTGCGGGCAACCCCGGCGCGGCCCCTCCACTCCGATCAGGACGTCGCGGTCGACGATGAGCACCTCGTCATAGGCGTCGGCGAGCACCCGGGCCGCGAACAGCCCAGCGAGGCTTCCACCGAGCACCACCGCACGGGTCTTTGCCACATCACCCATTGGAGCGCCTCCTCGGCTCAAGATTTCCTTCAGCGATCCGTCGTCGCCCGCCGGTCCCGTACGGCCGGCCGGGGCGCCCGCCCTTCTCCGTGAGACGGGCGGTCCGCTGCTCTATCCGCTACAGCGTCACATCCGGAATTACACCGGGCATCTTCTGGAATGCTGCCTGGCGGACCCGGAAGGACGGGGATCCGGCGGACCGGAAAGGAGGCGCGGCATGCCGCCGTAAAGACGATCGAGAAAGAAGGAGGAGCGCAATTCCGAGGATGTCGCGGAAACGCCCGCGTGTGATTCTGACCGCATGACGGAGTTTGCGAACAGAACAGTTCTCATCACCGGTGGCGGCAGCGGCATGGGCCTCGCCACGGCGCAGAAGCTCCTGGCGGCGGGCGCGCAGGTCGTGATCGCCGGTCGCAGCCAGGAGCGCCTGGACAAGGCGGTCGAGGAGCTCGGCGCGGGTGACCGCGTCCTGGCCGTGGCGGCCGACGTCTCCCGCACCGAGGACCTCGACCGGCTCTTCTCCCTCATCGGGGAGCGTTTCGGCCGGCTGGACGGCGTCTTCGCCAACGCGGGGATCGCCGACTTCGCCCCCAGCGCCGGTGTCACCGAGGAGGGCTTCGACGCCCTGGTGGGCGTCAACTTCAAGGGCGTGTACTTCACCATCGCCAAGGCTGCGGCGCTGATGGGCGACGGCGGCGCGATCGTGATCAACGGCTCCTGGCTGGCCCACCGCGGTCTGGCGTTCACCTCGGTGTACGCGGCGACCAAGGCCGCGGTCATCAACCTGGTCCGCACCCTCTCCCCCGACCTGGCAGCCAAGGGCATCCGCGTCAACGCGATCAGCCCCGGCTACATCGTGACCGAGATGTTCGAGGGGATCTCCAACACCCCCGAGGCGCAGGAGGCGTGCCGCGCGCAGGTGGCGCTGGGCCGGCTGGGCGCAGCCGAGGACGTCGCGGACGCCGCGCTGTTCCTGCTGTCGCCCCGCTCCTCCTACATCACCGGCCAGGAGCTCGCGGTGGACGGCGGTCTCACGACCTCCGTCCCCATGTGATCCGCCGAAGAACCGCTTCGAGCCGTTCCGCGAGGACCGTCGGGCGTTTCCGGGGAGGCGGCGGCACCCGCCGTCTCCCCGTGCTCTCCGCGAAATCCGTGCAAGCCGTAAAAGCTGTGAAAGCTGTGAAATCCGCGATGCGGCCGGACATGACGTCCGGCCGCTTTCTCGTGCGACACGTTTCCATGTTCCGCATCCGCCGTATCCGCCGTTTCAGATGACGGATGACGGATGACATGTGCGGCACGCAGGAGGCGCGTGCCGCACATGTCACGCGCGTCACACCGGGACGGACTCGGCGACGGGTTCGGCAATGGGCTCGACGTGGCCCGGGGGCCGCCACCCGAACAGCGTCATGGGCCCCTCGTCCTGGGTGCTGAAGTCCCGGGGCGCGCCCGACGCCTCGCCCGCGCCCGACTCCCTGTCCACGCGTCCCGTGCGCCGCGACCGCAGCACCACGTCCGCCGCGCGGGACGCGCGGGCCGCCGAGTACGCCTCCAGCGCGGCCGGCACGTCGGGGCACGTCCGCAGGTGATGGGCGAGGACCACCGCGTCCTCCAGCGCCATGCCGGCGCCCTGCCCGACCCCGGGGGTCATCGGGTGGGCGGCGTCGCCGAGCAGGGCCACACGGCCCGAGGTCCAGCACGGGATGGGGTCGCGGTCCACGATGTCGGTCACCACGATCCCGTCGGCGTCGGCGTCGCGGATGATCTCCGCGATGGAGTCGTGCCACCCGTCGAGCAGGTCCAGGAGGGCCGGCATCGCGGCCGCCGGGCCCATCGCGGGCCACACCCCGGACGGTGCGACGATCTTGGCCGCCCAGTACAGGTGCCCGCCGCCGATCGGCCCGGCGAACAGGTCGACGCCGTCGCCGCTGGCGATGAACCCGTTGGGGTGGACGCCGGACCTTCTCGTCCTGCCCCGCACCGAGGTGTAGCCGCGGTAGAGGAGCGGGCTGTCGCCGAACAGACGCCGGCGGACACCGGAGCGGACGCCGTCCGCGCCGACGAGGACGTCCGCGGTCAGGACGGAGCCGTCGGACAGGACCACGTCGACGTGCCCGCCGCGGTCGGTGTGGTCCTCGACGCGGACGCCCGTACGGAGGTCGACGCCGCAGGCCAGGGCCTCGTCCAGCAGCGCGTGCTGCAGTGCCGAGCGCAGCAGGGTCACCTGCGGGGCGCCGAAGCGGCGGGTGAGCTCCCCGATCGCGTCGATGGCCAGCGTCGTGCCGCCGGAGGTCAGCGTCGGCCTGGTGTCGCCGGGGACGGCCTCGTGCCCGGCCGCGCGCACGGCACGGCCCAGGCGGAGGCTGATGGCGTCCAGGGCGGTGATCGCGTTGGGGTAGAGCACCATGCCGGAGCCGGCCTCGGCGATGCGCGCCGTACGCTCGACGACCGTCACGCCGATCCCGGCGCCGCGCAGGGCGACGGCCAGGGCGAGCCCGCCGATGCCGCCGCCGGCCACCACCACGCTCGGGCCCGCCGCACCCGGGCCCGCCGCACCCGGGCTCGTCGCGCTCGGGCCCGTCACGACCGGCTCCGGCTCGTCTCCGGGCCGGCGGAAGCCTCGGAGACGGCGGAAGTCCCGGAGACGGCGGGAGTCTCGGAGACGGCGGGAGTCTCGGAGACGGCGGAGGTCCCGTCCTCGGGCAGGTCCTCCAGCTCCTCCAGGACGAGCCCGTCCAGGAACCAGTCCTCCAGCTCCTGGAGCCGGTCCTGGACGGTCGCCCGGTCCGGGCCGGAGACGAGGAAGCAGCACATGACGTCGGCGGAGTAGCGGGAGACCCGCATGACCTCCCCGCGCTCGACGGAGATCTTGTACTCCTCGACCCAGGGGAACGGCGGCTCCCCCGGGAGCTCGACGACCTTGCCCGGCCGGCGCGACAGGAGCAGCTGCCCGGTCATCTTCACCGGCTCGGGCCGTTCGGGGCCGATGTCGATCGGCAGCGGCAGGCCGGCCTCCGCGCGCACCCAGCACTCGTTCAGCTCGGCGCCGAAGATGGTCTTGATGACGCCCCGCGTCTGGGCGCCCCCGGTACGGCAGGCGATCTCGCACAGGACGAGCCGGTCGTCGGGGGTGTGGAACACCTCCGCGTGGAAGGTGAAGTTCCGCGGGGAGGGCAGGGCGTCCAGCACCCGGTCGGTGAAGTCGAGCAGCCGCCGCGCCAGCGGGTCGTCGCGGTCCAGCGTGACGTCGTGCCTGCCTCCGCGCAGCTCCTTGAAGGACGCCAGCGTGAACAGGTACTGCGATGGCCAGGCGAGGGCGACGCGGCCGTCCACGACGAGCCCGTCGACGTGGCACATCGCGCCGGGCACGAACGCCTCCACCATCAGGTTCGACTGGAGCGGCCCGTAGACGTCGAGCCTCTCGGCGACGAACGCGTCGAGCTCCTCGGATGAGCGGAGCACCGTGACGCCGATGGAGCCCGCCCCGTCGCGGGGTTTGACGACCACGGGGAAGCCGTGCTCCCGCGCGAAGGAGACGAGGTCCCCGGCGCACTCGACGCCGCGGTGCGCCGCGACCTCGATGCCGGCGGCCTGGACGGTCTCCTTCATCAGGAGCTTGTTGCGGAACGGCAGGGCGCTGGAGAACGTCTGGCCGGGCAGGCCGAGGATCTCGCGGAGCTGGGCGGCCCGCTCCAGGTCGTGCTCCTGGCAGGTGAACAGGCGGGTCACGCCGTACTGTCTGGCGAGGTCGAGGACGCGGGCCTCCAGCACGCCGCCGACCTCGTAGTCGTCCAGGGCCTCCATGTGGCTGTAGCCGGTCTCCCCGGTGGGCAGTTCCTCGCCGACCCAGCCGAGGTGCTCCCTGGACGCCAGCAGCAGGACGTCCCCCTCGTAGTCGGAGAGCCACCTGTCGTAGGCGTGGGCGGCGAGGGTGCCGCGGTGGTGCATGATCAGGACGCTCATCGGATCATCTCCAGGTTGTCGGGGACGAGCCCTGCCTGCACCCGGACCGCCGCGCGGCGGTCGTCGCCGTCGACGTCCATGGGGATGTCCACGGCGACGGTGTCGACCAGCCACCGCCCGTCGCCGCCGCGGACCGCCTCGACGAGGTACGGGCAGCCGTCCGTCGTCGGCAGCGCCGCCAGCGCGGCGTCCACGACGGCCGCCAGGCCGGGGGGCTCGGAGCCGCACGCCGTGCCGCCGATGACGACGAGGCGGCGGCGTTCGCCGTCCGTCATCGGCTCGGCCATCAGGGCGGGCACGGACACCAGGTCGGGGGCCAGGCCGCCGCGGGTGTAGGCGCGCACGTCCGCCTCGTCGCGCAGGACCGCGGTCGTGGGCCAGCCGGACGTCTTGCGCTCCCGGACCCGCACCGGGTACCCCCAGCGGTGGGCGTGCCAGTAGAGGTCGGAGATCCGCTGCACGGCCTCGCGTCCGACGGCGGGGACGCCCGCCTCGGCCAGGAGCCGCCGGGTCGTCACGGGGTCGGCGAACGCCAGGGCGTCGTCCCTGCCCTGCCCGGCGACGCCCAGGCACTCCCGCAGGGCGCCGGCCCTGACGAGGTCCTCGGTGGCGGTCGCCACGAGCGCCGAGACGGCGGCGCGTTCGGCGAGGCCGAGCACGAACCTGTCCGCCTCGGTGGACGTCGCGTAGCCGGGGAGGCATTCCACCTGTTCGTAGTCGCCGGCGGGGACCTCCGCGAGGGATCGTCCGGTCAGCAGGACGAGCGGCCGGCCGCTGTCGCGCAGCCAGTCCGCGTACGGCGGGAGCGGGCCGACGGCCCGGTCCAGGATGACAATGCTCACGGGTTCACCACCTGCACGTTCAGGGTGTTCTCCAGCAGTTCCTCGCACAGCTTGACGGCGGCGTCGCCGTCGGGGCCGGTCGCGGCGACCAGGCCGAGCCGGTCGTTGTTGTCGAGCACCGGCCCGACGACGTCGCCGACCTTCACGAACACGTCGGCGGCGATGACGTCGGGGCGGGAGCGCAGCTCGGCCAGGCCGTCGACGGCCGTCACCCGGCCCGGTCCGGCGTCCAGGAACCGCACGGCCGCGCCGCCGCGGGGCGTGGGCCGTCCGGCCGGTTCCTCGACCAGTCCGAAGGGGTGGCCGACGGCGTAGGCGATCAGGTCGATCCCGTACACCGCCTCCACGAGGTCGGTGATCCGGTCGCCGCCGATCCGGTTGTGCGACTCGATGACGATCGGGCCGCGCGGCCCGATCCGGATCTCGGTGTGGCTGGGCCCGTCGGTGAGCCCCATCGCGTCGAGGAAGCCGGTCGCGGCTGCCGCGACCAGGTCCTCCTCGGCGGAGGTGATCCGGGCGGGGACGGTGTGGCCCAGCTCCGCGAAGTGGGCGTCGGAGGTGAGCTTCTCGGTGACGGCGACCACGACGTGGCGGCCGGAGAAGCTGAACGCCTCGACGCTGAACTCGGGGCCGTCGACGTACTCCTCCATGATGAATCCGGTGAGCGGGAACAGGTAGCCGCAGCCGCGGTCCACCCCGGTCTCCCGCAGGCCGAGGACCCGCCGCCACGCCGCGTCCACGCCGTCCGGGCCGTCGGGGCCGTCGACGCGGAAGACGCCGATGCCGGCCGCCGCGTCGGTGGGCTTGACGATGAACGGGTAGCCGTACCGGTCGCCGAAGGAGGTCAGGTCCTCGCGGCTCTCCAGCGGCTCGGCGCCGATCGTCGGGGCGCCGTGCGCCGCCAGCCGCCGGCGCATCTCGTACTTGTCCCGGAATCTCCGGCAGACCTCGTAGCCGGTGCCGCCGAGGCCGAACAGGTCGTTGACCCGGCCCAGGGCGTCCAGCGCCGGATCTGTCAGCGCGAGCGCGGCCGTGACGCCCCAGTGTTCGCGCGCGACCTGCGCCAGGGGCCGCACCGCGGACCAGTCGGTGTAGTCGGCGACGAACGTCACGTCGGCGAGCGCGGCCTGTTCGGCCTCGAACTTGTTCGGGTGCTGGAGGAGGACGACGCCGAGGCCGAACTCCTTCGCCGTCCGGAGTGCGCGCGTGGTGGCGCCGATGAACAGCAGCGTCCTGTCCTGGGTCATCGCCTGCTCCCTGATGTCGCGTGTCGGGTGTGCGGTTCCCCCGCGTCGCCGTCCGCCTGCGGTACGGCCTCCGGGCGCGCGCCCGCGGCCCGCGCCCGCAGCACCGACAGGATCAGCAGGCACGACGCGGCGCCGAAGACCCCGTACAGGACGCTCATCGCGGCCGGGGGGACGAAGGTGCCGAGCGTCACGCACAGCGAGCCGGCCACCGCGGCGAGCCGGAACTGCAGCTGGTAGACGGCCATGTACATGCTGCGCGCGTCGGGGTGGACCACGTCGGCCAGCAGCGCCTGGCGCGTCGGGGAGGTCATGATCTCCCCGAGCGCGAACACCACCGTCGCGGTGATCAGCACCCCGGGGTCGTTGCTCACCGCCAGCACCATGTATCCGGCGGTGACGACGATGGTGCCCCCGCCGATCCGCTGCCCGTCGGTGAGCCGCCTGAAGATCGTCGTCGCGGACAGCGCGAGGCAGACGACGACGAAGGTGCTGATGGCCCGCAGGATGCCGAACATGTTGACCCCGTCGACGTCCAGCGCCCACGGGCCGACGTCGAAGAGCCGCTGCGGCGGGAACTCCTGGCTGAGCCGTACCCCGATGTAGTTGGCGAGCTGCACCTGGATGCAGGTGAACAGGAGGATCGAAAGGAAGAAACGGGCGAAGACACGGTCGCGCAGGACGGCGGCGTAGCCCCGCAGCAGCGGCAGCAGCCAGCCGGACCGCCCGGTCCCCGGTCCGGCCGCGGTCCCGGTGTCCGTCCCTCCGGTGGTCCCGGCGGTCGTCCCGGCGGTCGTCTCTCCGGTCGTCCCTCCGGCGGTCCCGGCGGGGGCCGGTCTGGTCTCGGAGATCCAGCGCCAGGTGACCACGGCGACCCCGCCGGAGAGCACGGCCGCCGCGGCCAGGATGAGGAAGAAGTGCCCGCCGTAGAGGAAGCCGGCGAGCAGGGAGCCCACCACGAACGCCACGTTCGTCGCCCAGTAGTTGACCGCGTAGATCCTGGGCCGCGTCTCCGGGGTGGACACGTCGATGATCATGGCGTCGCTGGCCGGCCGGACCACGCTGATCAGGGCCGTGTTGACCAGGTAGAAGAGGTACGTGGCGATGCCCGACTCCCACCACGGGGAGTTGGCGAGCGCCAGGCACACGGCCGCGACGAAGCAGCCCACCTCGCTGACGAGCATCGTGCGGCGGCGCCCGCGCGCGTCGGACAGGTAGCCGCCGAGGAAGGTGCACGCGATCGCGACTCCGGCGGCCACCACGGTCATCAGGCCGGCGGTGGCCGGGCCGTACAGGGCGGAGAAGTGGATGATCATCAGCGGGATGAGCATCATGTCCAGCAGGCGCTGGACGAACCCGATGCCGATGCGGAGCTTGATGTTCGGGTGTATCCCCTTGAGCATCACGCGGAGGTCACCTCCCGCTCCCCCGCCTCGCGGGACGGCTCCCGTGTCACGACCTCCGTACGCGGCGGGTCCTGCGCGGCGGCGGACAGCCAGCGTCCTTCGGGGCGGCCGAAGACGCCCCGTTCGGCGTCCCAGGCCACCTGCCCGCCCCTGATCGTGGTGAGCACCCGGCCGGTCATCGTCCACCCCTCGTACGCCGACCAGCCGCATTTGGACCGCACGTCGTGCGCGGAGAGCATCCAGGGCGTGGCGGGGTCGAAGACCACCAGGTCCGCGTCGGCGCCCGGTTCCAGCCGGCCCTTGCCCGGCAGCCGGAACAGCTCGGCCGGCTTGGCGGAGAGGTGCTCGGCCAGGCGCATGACGGCCACGTCGGGGTCCTCGTCCGGCCGGCGCCGCCGCATGCCGGTCCACACGGCCACGGCGAGCTCCTGCACGCCGGGCAGCCCGGGAGGGGCGTCCGCGACCGGCCGGGTCTTCTCCTCGACGGTGTGCGGGGCGTGGTCGCTGCCGAGGCAGGCGACCTCGTCCCCCAGCAACGCCTCCCACAGCCTGTCCTGGTCCGTCTGGGCGCGGATGGCCGGTGACAGCCGGATCCTGGCGCCCAGCCGGCTCGTGTCGGCGTCGGTGAACGACAGGTGGTGGCCGGTCACCTCGAACGTGACCGGCAGCCCGGCTGCCCGCGCCGCGGTGACCAGGTCGGCCTCCTCGGCGCTGGACAGGTGCAGGATGTGGGCCGCGGTGCCGTACCGGGCGACCAGTTCGAGGACGCGCGCCACCGCGGAGATGCCGCCGCTGCGCGGCCGCCGCCGCTCGTAGTCGAGGTAGGAGCGCGGCTCCCCCTTCCACCGGTCGAGCAGGGTGAAGATGGACTCGTCCTCGGCGTGCAGAAGCAGCTGCACACCGCCGATCGCGGCGGCCGCGAAGATCTTCTCCAGCGCGGCCGGATCCCTGACCACGGTCGGCGCGGTGTGGTGGCCCGCCATGAAGACCTTGGCGGTCGTCGCGATCGCGGGGTCGAGGCGGGCGAGCAGCCCGGGGCGGTGAGGGTCGGCCCCCATGTGGAACCGGTAGTCGACCAGCGACGTCCCGGCGACCAGCTCGGCCTTGGCGACGAGCGTCTCCGGGGCGAGGGTCGGCGGCACCGTGTTCGGCATGTCGATGACGGTGGTCACGCCGCCCGCGACGGCGGCGCGGCTCCCGTGGGCCCAGTCCTCCTTGTGCTCCAGGCCGGGCGTGCGGAAGTGCACGTGCGAGTCGATCAGCCCCGGCAGGACGTAGCAGCCGTCCGCCCGCACCCGGGGGACGTCCGGCGGCACGCCGCCTCCCCCGCCGCCCCTGTCTCCGTCATCGTCTCCCCCGGCGTCGAGCACGGCGGTGATCCGGCCGCCGGTCACGACGACGGTCGCCGGGCGCACCCCGGCGGGGGTGACGACGCGGCCGCCGGTCACCACCAGGTCGGGGCGGGTCCTCAGTTCGTCCATGACGCCGCCATCAGGTCCCGGCACAGGTCGTTCGTCGGCCCCATCAGCGCCACCGCGCGGGCGTCGGCGATGAGGCGGTTGAGCTGGTGGCCCACCACGTACGCGGTGGACCCGAGCATGCGGGCCACCTCCAGGCAGACCTGCTCGGCCGTGGCCGAGGCGAAGAGCTTGCTCTGCAGCGTGACCGTGCCGGGCGTGGCCGACAGCCTCCGTCCCGCGCTGTCGACGATCGCGCGGGCCGCCTCCACCTGGGCGCTGAGCTCGGCGAGCCGCTGCCTGGCGGCCTGCGTGCCGAGCGGGCCCGGCCGGCGGGCGTGGTCGATCGCGATGTCCAGCGCCGCCTGCGCGATGCCGACCGACACCGCGCCGAGGGTCGCGCCGGTCTCGCGGACGGCGGCGATGATGGCCGGGGCCTGCCCCAGCGGGCCCAGCCGGTCCTCGTCGGGGACCTCGCAGTCGCGCAGGTTCACGAAACCGGTCGCCGACCCCCGCATGCCGGCCAGGTCGAGCGACCGGTCCACCTCCAGGCCGGGGTTGTCGCCCCGCACCAGGAAGAAGGACTGGCCCGCGGAGCCGTACAGACCGTCCTGACCGGCGTGAACGTCCTGGCCGTTCCGGGCGTCCTGGCCGTTCCGGACGCCCTGGGCGTCCTCGCCGGAGCGGTCGTCGTGCGCGGCGGCGGTCGTCGCGAGCACGAGGTAGATGTCCGCCACCCCGGCCCCGGTGGTGAACGACTTGGCGCCGTTGAGCCGCCAGCGGCCGTCGGGAGTCCGGACGCCCGTCGTGGAGATGTTCTTCTTGGCGGCGCCCGCGCCCCGCTCGCTCCACGCCGAGGCGGCCAGGCACTCGCCGGACGCGAACGCGGGCAGCAGCGCGGCCTTCTGCTCGGCGCTCCCCCACTCGACGACGCGCATGGTGACGGCGAAGTGCTGGAACAGGATGATCGCCACCGACGGATTGACCCGGGCGACCCGTTCGACCACCGAGTTGACCGTGGCCGCGTCCCCGCCCGCGCCCCCGTACTCCACGGGCACCGCGGTGGCGAGCAGCCCCGAGCGGCGGAGTTCGGCCAGCGCCTGTTCGTCCGGCCATCCGCTGACGGCGGTCCGGGCCGCGGAGTGGAGAAGCGTCTCCAGCACCGGGCCCGGTTCGATCACGCTGACACCGACAGACATTCGACAGTCTCCTTGAACTGGAAATGGGCAAGCGACTCGATGAGGAACGAGCCGTGGAAGGCGACCCGCCGGTTGCCGACGGTGATCCAGGCGATCTCGCGTTCCCGGTCGCGCAGGCGCACGGCCGCCAGGACGTCGACGCTCCCGCCGGGGGTGTCGACGTGGATCGCGCCGCCGTCGTACCGGGCCTCCTTCGCGGCCAGCCACGGGACGGTGCCGGGGATCCCGATCGCCGCCCCCAGACACGCCGCGCCGGTCAGCGCCAGCGTGGGATGCCAGGTCGGCACCGACACCGCGCGCACCGCGATCCGCCCGCCCCCGGCCGGGACGGTGACCGCCACCTTCGGGAACACGCTCTCCGCCGGCCAGCCCAGGTGGGCCGCGGCCGCGCCGCGGATCCGCACCAGGCGGTCGAACAGCTCCGGGTCGTCGCCGAACAGCTCGTCGGCGCCGGAGATCCGCGCGCCGGATCCGGACACGAAGACGTACGGGTTGCCCGCGGACACCAGGGAGACCTCGACCCGCTCACCGTCCACGTCCAGGTCCGTCGTGGGCCGGCCGGTCAGCAGCAGCCGGGAGACGGGTTTGGGCGGCGCGTGCAGGAAGTGCATCGTGAACCCGGTCGTCCCCCGGCCGACCTCCTCGACCTCGCAGGCCAGGCAGTCGCCGTTGTTGAGGACGTTCACCCGCACCCGCATGCCCGGTCCGAGCCGGGGCAGCACGCCGGTCTCCGCCGCCGCCGTGATGGCGCACAGCACCGAGTTCCCGCACGAGCCCCGCAGGTCGAAGCCGGACGGATCGCCCGGCAGCGCCTGGACGAACCGGTAGTCGAGGTCGAACAGCGGATGCGCGGAGGGCTCGATCAGGGCGATCTTGAGCACGTGCGCCCCGCCCGCGTCGGCCAGCCAGCGGCGGGCCTCGGTGAGCGCGGCGAGCAGCGGCTCCCGTTGCCTGGGCAGATGCCTGGCGTCGAGCACCAGTGTGGGACAGGGGCTTCCCGCCGCGTAGGCGAGGTGGCCGATCATGCCGCCATCTCCGTCTCCTCCGCCTGCCGGCGCGTTCCCAGGCGGAACTGGTCGAGCCACACCTCGTGGACGAGCAGCGCCCAGATCGTCAGCGCCGTGGTGTCGTCCGGCCGCGCCGCCTGCCGGGTGAACAGGTCCCGCACCGCGGCGGGGTCGAGCCGCCCGGCGGGGCGCAGCCGGTCGCCGGCGAGCATGTCCGTGGCGTACTCCCACAGGGGCCAGCCGGGCGCGAGCATCGCGGTGACCGGCAGGGTGAAGGGCTGCTTCGCGCGGTTCGTCACGCTCTCCGGCAGCAGGCCGCGGGCGGCGGCGTACAGCGCGCGTTTGACCTGCCCGCCGCCGATCCGCAGCCCGTCCGGCAGCGCCCGGCCCAGCTCGACGACGCCGCGCTGGCAGTACGGCAGGCGCACCTCGACCGACCGCGCCATGCTCATGTGGTCCACCCGGCGCAGGTGGTAGGCGGGCAGGCGGTGGCGCAGCTCGAACTCGGTGATCCGCCGCAGCACGGTCCCGCCGCCGCGGTCCAGCAGCTCCGTCGCCTCCGCGGGGACGGCGGGCGGCCCCTCGCGCAGCAGCGCCGCGTAGTCGCGGGTGTACAGGCCCGCGCGCCGGTCGGCGGGCAGGACCCCGAGGCTGTCGAGGTAGGCTCGGCGCCAGGGGGCGCCCGCCTCGGCGGCGGCAGCGGCGGCCCGCATCCGGTCGTAGCCGCCGAACACCTCGTCGGCGGCGTCCCCGCTGAGCGCGACCTTGAACCCGGCGTCCCGCACCGCCCCGAACAGGGCGTAGGTGCTGAGCGTGATCGGGTCGGCGTTCGGCTGGCCCAGGTGCCACACGACGTCGGCCAGCATGTCGGGGAACGTCGCGGGGTCGATCTCCACCTGGTGGTAGTGGGCGCCGGCCCGCTCGGCCACCTCGCGCGCGTAGTGGCGCTCGTCGGCGGGCCAGCGTCCCCGGTAGGCGATGTTGAAGGTGTGCAGGATCCCGGGCCGCCGCGCGGCGAGGGCGGTGACGAGGCTGGAGTCGAGCCCGCCGGAGGTGATGGTGGCGACCGGCACGTCGGCGGTCAGCAGCAGGTCCACCTCCCGGCGGAGCCTGTCCCGCAGTTCGCCGCCCACCTCGGCGAGACCGTCGGAGCCGGTCTCCGGCCGCGGCGTCGCCGTCCGCTCCCGGACGCGCAGGCGCAGCCCCGCGGCCGCGTCGCAGGTCGCGGTGACGCCCGGGGGGAACACCCTGACGTCGGCGAACATGGTCTGCTCACCGAACGGGGTCTTGGTCGCGAGGTAGGCGTCGAGGCCCGGTTCCCAGACCGCGGTGGAGACCCCCTCGAACGCGAGGAGGGACGGGATCTCCGACGAGAAGTACAGCGTGCGTCCCACCGGGTCCCACCGGTGGTACAGCGGCTTCATGCCCGCGTCGTCGGTGGCGAGCACCAGGCGGGGGGCGCCGCGCAGGTCGAGCACCGCGATCGCGTACATCCCGTCGAGATGCTCGGCGAAGGCGTCGCCGTACACCCGGTAGAGGGCGGGGAGGATCGACCCGTCGCAGTGGTCGGGGAAGGTGAACCCCCGCCCGCGCAGGTCCTCGCGCAGCGCGTCGTGGTTGTAGATCTCGCCGTTGAAGACGACCTTGATCGTGCCGTCGGGCGAGACGTACGGCTGCCGCCCGGCTCCGGGGTCCATGATGGCGAGCCGGGTGCTGCCCAGCGCGTAGCCGGGGCCCCGTGCGAGTCCCGCGCCGTCGGGTCCGCCGTGGCGTTGCAGCGCCTCGGCGGTCCTCAGCTCGTGTGGCGAAGCCGTTGTATTGAAATATCCGTATATGCGGCACATCCGCGTTAGTACTCCTCCCCGTCCACTCCGCCGTGGTGCCGGCCGCCCCGTTCCGCGGCACGTGGCTCCCACCCGGCGTCGCGACGTCGGTGGCGGCGACGTCCGCCGGCACCGGCGGCCTTCCCGCCCGCCCGGCCGAATCCGTGTTACGGGTGATCGGGGAGTCCGGTAGGGGGCTCGCCCTCGGTCGCCGGAACCGGGGTTCCACGCCGCCGGCACGACGGCCGTGCCGGCGGATCCGGTTCTGCGGCAAGCCTGGCAGCAGCCCGGACGGCGGGGCACCTTTGGGATTGCGGTGATCGCCCGTCACCCCGGACGGCCGGGGCCGGCACCCGGCGGGCGATCCGGCGTCCCGCCCCGCCCGCGCGCCGCCGACCCCTATCGCGGCGGCCCCGGCCCTCACCGCCGCGGCCCGGGAGGCGCCGGCTCCCGCCCGCCCGGCCGGACCGGTACGGCGGCCGTCCCGGGAAAGCACCGCAACCCTGAAGATGTGCCGCGGCCGGGCGAGCGGGAAGCTGATCGTGCAGGTCCCCCGCGAGGCAGGAGGGGTCCGCTGTGCCGAGGACCGGCTCCGGCCATTCCCCTCCCTCGCCGCCTCCGCCCGCGGCGGGCCCGCCATGGACGCGTCATGGACCTGTCACGGACGCGGGCCGGGCCGCCGGGTTCCGCCCCGCCCGTCACCCGTCCCCATGACCGGCCTCCCATCCTTCCGACGTGCGAGGAGAAACCATGACCGTCAGCTTGCAGCCACCCGTGGCGACCGGCCACGCGGTGGTGTCGTCCCTGGAGGAGCTGGTGGGCGGCACCCCGCTGCTGCGGCTCGCCCTCCCCGACTGCCCACCGGACGTCCGGCTGCTGGCGAAGCTGGAGATGCTCAACCCCCTGTCGAGCGTCAAGGACCGGGCCGCACTGCGGATGATCCTGGAGGCCGAGCGCTCCGGCGCCCTCCCCCCCAGCGGGGGCACGGTGATCGAGGCGTCGTCCGGCAACACCGGGATCTCGCTCGCCGCGCTCTGCGCCTCGCGCGGCCACCGGTGCGTCATCGTCCTGCCGGACAACGCCACCGAGGAGCGGCGCGCCATCCTGCGGGCGTTCGGCGCGGAGATCGTGCTGTCCCCGTTCCAGGAGGGCCTGCTCGCCGCGATCGAGCGGGGCGTGCAGCTCCACCGGTCCATCCCCGGCTCGTTCCTCGTCGGCCAGGAGCGCAACCCGGCGAACGTGGCGGCCCACTACGAGACGACCGGGCCGGAGATCTGGAACGCCTGCGGCGGCTCGGTGGACGTGTTCGTCTGCGCCGTGGGGACCGGCGGCACGCTGACCGGCGTCGCCCGATACCTCAAGGAGCAGGGCGACGTCCACGTCGTCGCCGTCGAGCCGGCCGGCTCGCCGGTCCTGTCCGGCGGCGAGCGGGGCCCGCACCGCATCCCCGGCATCGGCGGCGGCTTCGTCAACCCGGTCACCGACGTCACCTGCATCGACGAGGTGATCACCGTGACCGACGGGGACGCGATCGGCACGGCCCGCGACCTCGCCCGCCACTCCGGCCTGTTCGCGGGGATCTCCTCGGGCGCCGCCGTCCACGCCTCCCGGGTCCTGGCGGGCCGGGAGCGGTGGGCCGGAGCCACGATCGTCACGATCCTGCCGGACAGCGGCGAGCGGTACCTGTCCATCTGGGACGCCCCCGTGGACCCCGCGCCTCCGGCCACCGCGCCGCCGGCCACCGCGTCTCCGGCGATCACCTCGCCGGTCACCCTCAAAGGAAAGTGTGGAGCCTGATGACCATCACGTCCGAGACCTCGAAGACGCACTGGAACGACGTCGCGATCGACTACGACAAGGTGCTGAACACCGACGCCTCCAACGTGGAACTGCTGTCCACCGCGGTCGGGCTGCTGCCCCCCGGCGCCACGGACCTGCTGGACGTCGGGTCGGGCACGGGCCGGCTCACCTCGCTGTGCCGTGAGGCGCTGCCCGGGGCCCGGATCGTCGGTCTCGACCCCGCCCCGACGATGGTCGCGGCCGCACTGGAGAAGTTCGCCGCCGACCCGGACGTGACGTTCACCGACGGCGTGGTGCAGGACCTCTCCCAGTTCCCCGACGACAGCTTCGACGTCGTGATCAGCAGCTTCGCCCTGCACCACCTGGAGCTGGACACCTACGCGGCCTCCGCCGCCGAGCTCTTCCGCGTCCTGCGTCCCGGCGGGCGCTTCATCAACGCCGACCAGTTCTGCCGGGTCATGGGCGAGCCCGGCGACCGGGAGCGCGCGCTCGACATCCTGGACCTGCTGACCGCCAAGGCGCGGCACTACCTCCTCAACGCCTGCTTCGAGCGCATGCTGCTGCAGGTGGACCTGCTCCCCCGCTTCATGCGCGAGGACGGCGAGATCCTCACCACGCCGGAGTTCTGGCGGGACCACCTGGTCGAGGCCGGCTTCGAGCAGGTCACGATCGTCCCCACCGCGCCGGTGGAGCTGTACAACCGGGTCATCTGGGCGGTCAAGCCCGCCGGCTGACCGTCCGCGCCGCCTGCCCAGGGCGGACCGGGACATCCCGGTCCGCCCTGGGCGTGCCCCGCGCCCTTCGCCCCCGTCGATCCGGCCCCGGACGCTGGAAGACCGTCCCAGGACGGCCGGAGCCGGCGGTCCGCGTGTTCCGGCAGGCCCCGGAGACCGGAAGGCCGCCCCGCCCGGATCGGATGACCCGGACGGGGCGGCCTGTGCTTTCCCGTTCCCTGTGCTTCCGCGCCTCTCGTACGGCGCGGCGGCGCTCAGACCAGCCTGGTGGCGCCGGGCATGATGTCGTCGCGGAAGCGGCCCGCCGGGTCCACCCGGTGGCGGACCAGGTCGGCGGCGGCGATCCGGGCGTCGGAGAGGTGCCGCTGCGGCTGCGCGTGCGACTCCACGAACGTCGGCGTCGTCCACCCGGTGTCCCAGGGGGCGAGCGCCTCCCGGACGGTCGCGATGTGCCGGGTGATGGCCTCGGCGGTGCCGGTGAGGTCCGGCACCCCGCCTCCCGAGTACGCGTAGGGGGCGTCGAGGCGGTCGAGCGCGCCGCCCTGCGGGTGGGACCTGGCGTACGCGCCGCCGAGCTGGCGCAGGCCGGCGGAGATCAGCGGTGAGCCGGAGCCCTCGCCGACCACCCGCAGCAGCGCGTCGATCCCGTCGTCGCCCAGGTCGCCCAGCAGCATGTGGTCGCCGATGACGGCGACCGGGTCGGAGGGGTCCATGTGCGTGTCGAGGAGGTTCACCGGCTCGGTGAGCTGCCAGGTGTCGAGCACCGGCTCGGCGACGGCGCGCAGCGGGCCGAGCAGCTCGTCGGCGTACCGCCGCGCGGCGGCCACGTCGTCGTCGGTCTCGGCGAGCACCGCGCCGTCCACGCACAGGATGGGACCCGCCGACAGCATGGGCGGCACGTCGGGGATGTCCGGCAGGTTCAGCACCCGTACGGAGGTCG
Source organism: Streptosporangium sp. NPDC048047 (assembly GCF_040653115.1). Classification (NCBI taxonomy): domain Bacteria; kingdom Bacillati; phylum Actinomycetota; class Actinomycetes; order Streptosporangiales; family Streptosporangiaceae; genus Streptosporangium; species Streptosporangium sp. NPDC048047. The sequence continues at coordinate 26,472 of NZ_JBEZNH010000035.1, forward strand.
TCGCCTCCGGGGGCGCGTCCAGGGTCCAGCGGCGCCAGGCCCGCAGCAGCGCGGGGGCGTGGGCCGCGGGCCAGCAGGTCGTTCCCGTGACCACCTGGGCGGCGGGGAACAGCTTCACCTCGACGGCGGTGACGACGCCGAAGCCGCCGCCTCCGCCGCGCAGGGCCCAGAACAGGTCCGGGTCGGACGACAGGTCCACCCGGCGCAGCTCGCCGTCGGCGGTGACCAGGTCGACGGCGCGGACGCCGTTGGCGGCCAGGCCGACCTTGCGGCCGTAGAAGCTCAGGCCGCCGCCCAGCAGGTAGCCGACGACGCCGACTGTCGGGGACGAGCCGTGCGCGACGGCCAGGCCGTACGGCGCCGCGGCCTTGGCCACGACGCCCCAGCGCGTTCCGGCGGGGATGCGGGCGACGCGGCGGACCGGGTCCACCTCCACCGCGCCGTCCATCTCGGTGCGGATCAGCAGGGCGTCGCGCATGGGCCGGGCGGCGGGGGCGGAGTGGCCGGTGGTGTGCACCCGCAGCGACAGCCCCTCAACGTCGGCGAGGCGGATGGCCGCGCGGACGTCCTCGACGGTCCGCACGATGACCGCCGCCGCCGGGCGGGGCGGCGCGGCCAGGTTGAACACGGCGGTCGCGGCGTCGTAGCCGGGCTCACCGGGGCGGGCGACGGCGTCTCCGGCGGTACCGGTGGTCCCGGCGGTGGCGGTGGCGGCGGTGGTGGGACCGGCGGCCGTGGTGACGTCGGCGGCGGGGCCGGGGGCCTCGGCGGCGGTGGTGACGTCGGTGGTCACGTGCGGCTCTCCTTCCCGGCTCAGGCCGCGCGCTCGGCGGTGATGAAGACGAACGTCCCGCTGCCCGACTCCTCGCGGACGACCATCCCCGCCTCGGCCAGCCAGGTCCGCAGCTGCTCGGCCTCGAACAGCAGCATTCCGGCGGGGCGGCCGGGGAAGGAGTGGGCGGCCTGGAAGTGCCGGTAGACGGGGTCGGTGTCCCACACGAACGTCATCAGCGTGAAGGTGCCGCCGGGGCGCAGGCAGCGGCCCACCTCGGCGATGGCCGTACCGGCGTCGTCGGGGAACGCCTGGAGGGCGTTCCAGCAGACCACCGCGCCCAGGCTCGCGTCCTCGAACGGCAGCGCGAGCGCGCTGGCCCGTACGGCCGGCACCTCGGGCAGCTTGCCGCGCAGCGTGCTCAGCATCGGCAGGCCCATGTCGAGGGCGACCAGCCGCTCGGAGCCGACCGCCTGGGCGATGACGCCGGTCCAGCGGCCCGCGCCGGCCGCCAGGTCCAGCACCGGGCCGTCGACGGGGCGCACGTGCGAGGAGATGTAGGCGTCCTCGGAGGCGGGCGTCACGGCGGAGTCCCAGTTGGACCCGGCGACCCGCAGGAACTCCGGCCGCATGAGGGCCTCGTAGTAGAGGCCCATGGTGGGCATCTCGGCGAGCTTGCGCAGCAGGTTGGCCGACGCCTCGTCGCCGGTGCCGGCGGCGGCGTCGCTGATGCCCTCGGTCAGGTCGAGGATGCCCCGGGTGACGGGGTAGGTCACCGCGCAGCGCTCGCAGCGGACGCCGCCGGCGTCGTCGGCGCCGAAGTCCAGGCGGTCGTGGCAGGCGGGGCAGCGGAACGCGGCGGCGTGCGGGCGCAGCAGCTCCGGCCCGGCCTCGGCGGCGGGCGGCACGGTGGCTCCGGTGTCGGCGGGGTGCGGCACGCGGGGGATCGCCGCGGGCACGCCGTCACGCACCGTCCAGTACGCCTTGGCGCCCATGTAGGCCCAGACGTTGCGGGTGTCGTTGCGCCAGTTCACCGTGATCTGCTCGGGGCTCAGCGAGGCGATCCACGCCCTGTCGAAGGCTTTCTCCTCGTCGGTGAGCCGCCACACCGACGGCGCCGGCCACACCCGGCCCAGGTCGGGGTCGGCCGGGTCCAGCTCGCGCAGGCAGCGGTCCAGCCGCGACAGGTCGTCGGCCGGCAGCTCCAGCCGGGAGACCTGGGTGAGGATCCGGTCGCGGTCCTCGGGGAAGTGCGCGAGGAGGTAGATCAGCCCCTGGGCCAGGGGCTCGTCGGACCCGCAGCGGTCCAGCCGGTCCAGGTAGCGGTCCATGCCCCGCCGTACGGCGGCGCGCACCGGGCTGTCCGGGACGTACGCCTCGGCCTCGGCGAGCAGCCCGAGCAGCACGGCCAGCAGGCCGGCCCGGTCGTCGTCGGCCCGGTCCAGGCCGTCCACGATCTCGGGGGCGGCGGGCAGCGCGAGGCCGGTCAGCGTGCCGCCGTCCCACACCGCCTCGACCAGCCGCCGGTACGCCTCCCGCACCCCGGCGTCCGGCGCGGCGGCGAACTCCTCCACCAGGGCACCGGCGGTCCCACGGGTGCCGGTCCGGTACGTGCTGTCAACGCTCATTGCGGTCCTTTCGCGAGGTCCATCCCGCGGGTCCGGCGCGGGACGCCGCCGCGGGCGCGGAGGTCCGTACCGCGGTTCCGGCGTGGAACGCCGCCGCGGGCGCGGTGGCGGACGACGCCCTTCAGCATCACACCGGGTTCCGGGACCGGGCATCTCCCGGCGTGCGGCGCCGCGTTCCGGCCACACGGACCGGGCGGTCGCGCCGCGCCGCGCGACCACGCGACCGCCTGACCACGCGACCGGGCGACCGCGTAACCGGGTGGTCAGGTGGCCGCGTGCCGGACCGGGCCGCCGTTCAGACGCGCAGTCGCGCGTTGAGCCGGGCGGCCTGCCGCGTGAGGTGGTCGCGTTCGGGGAGGCTGGACGCCGACCGGGCGGCTTCGGCGTAGAGCCGCGCCGCGGTCGCCAGGTCGCCGTCCCGCTCGCGCAGATACGCCGCGACGGCCGTGTGGCGGGGCAGGGCGGGGTCGAGCTCCGCCAGGGCGGCCAGCCCGGCCCGCGGGCCGTCGGCCTCCCCGACCGCGACGGCCCGGTTGAGGCGGGCCACCGGACTGCCGGTGAGGCGCACCAGCTCGTCGTACCACTCGACGATCTGCACCCAGTCGGTCTCCTCCGCCACCGGGGCGTCGGCGTGGAGCGCGGCGATGGCGGCCTGGGCCTGGAACTCGCCCAGCCGGTCGCGGCCGAGGGCCGCCTGGAGCACCTCCACGCCCTCGGCGATCAGGCGGGTGTCCCACAGGCCGCGGTCCTGCTCGGCGAGGGGCACGAGCCTGCCGCCGGGGCCGGTCCGCGCCGCACGCCGCGCGTGGTGGAGCAGCATGAGCGCGAGCAGGCCCGCGACCTCCTCGTGGTCGACCTGGGCCGCCAGCCGGCGGGTGAGCCGGATCGCCTCGGCGGCGAGGTCGACGTCGCCGGAGTAGCCCTCGTTGAAGACCAGGTAGAGCACGCGCAGCACCGTGGCGACGTCACCGGGCCGGTCGAACCGGACGCCGGAGACGGTCCTCTTGGCCCTGCTGATCCGCTGGGCCATGGTCGCCTCCGGCACGAGGTACGCCCGCGCGATCTGACGCGTGGTCAGGCCGCCGACCGCGCGCAGCGTGAGCGCGACGGCCGAGGCCGGCGTCAGGGACGGGTGCGCGCACAGGAAGTACAGCTGGAGCGTGTCGTCCGTCGTCCCGGCCGGACCGGGCACGGGCTCGTCCTCGACGCGCGCCTCGCGGTGCCGACGGGAGACGTCGGCGCGGGCGGCGTCGAGGAACTTGCGCCAGGCCGCGGTGACCAGCCAGCCCTTGGGGTCCCGCGGCGGGTCCTCCGGCCAGACGCGCACCCCCTCGACCAGGGCGTCCTGCACGGCGTCCTCGGCCGCCGCGAAGTCCGCTCCGCGACGGACGAGGACGCCGATCACAGCCGGGGTGAGGGTCCGCAGCAGCGCCTCGTCCACGGTGCGTCACTCCGTGATGGTCGGGGGCTCGGCCAGGAACGGCCGCAGCTCCAGCCACTCGTGGATCGGCTTCCCGCCCGCGCCCGGCGCCGCGGACAGCTCGCCGGCCAGCTCCAGCGCCCGCTCGTAGGTCTCGACGTCGATCACCATCCAGCCGGCGATCAGGTCCTTGGTCTCCGCGAACGGGCCGTCGGTGACCGGCGGGCGCCCCTCGCCGTCGTAGCGGACGAACGTCCCCTCAGGGGAGAGCGCCTGACCGTCGACGAACTCGCCGGTGCCCTCCAGGCGGTCGGCGAAGTCCCGCATGTACTGCACGTGGGCGGAGACCTCCTCGGGCGTCCACCGGTCCATCGGCACGTCGTTGACCGCCGCCGGCCCGCCCCGGTAGTGCTTGAGAAGCAGGTACTTGGCCATCGTGTTCTCCTCGGTACGGTACGGCCCCCATTGTGGCCGTGTTCACTCCGGGGACGGAGCCGCACCCGGGTTCTCGACATCCCTCCGGAACTTTTTCCCGGCCGATTCCCCGCCCGCTCCCCCGGACCCGCCGCCACCCCGGGGACGACTGCGGTCTCCTCCGCAACCACGGAGATGCGGACGTTCCCAGGGCGGCAAATCATGGACGCTGGGCGGGCCCTTTCCCGGCCCGTTTCCGCGACCTTCCTGTGCGCATCTCCGTTCACCGGCGCGCGGGCCGGACGCCGGTCGGCCGCGGGCCGGTCCGTGCCACGGCCGCGCGTCATGAAAGCCACGTAAGCAGAGAGAGGGCCAATGAAACGCAGGATTCCCATCGAGGTGTGGGTGCCGGACCTGACCTTCCCCGGCTGGATGGACCGCTGGTACAAGCAGGGCGAGGACTTCGAGCGGGCCCACCCCGAGTACGAGGTGCGGGTGCACGGCAAGGACTTCTGGCGGTTCCCCCGTCAGGTCGCGGAGGCGGCGGCCGAGGGCCGCACCCCGGCGATCTCGGAGTACTACTTCTACATGACCCAGGCGGCCCGCGACTCCCTGGCGCAGGACGGCAGCCCGCTGTTCACCTCGGTGCAGAAGGCCATCGGCGGCCGTACGGAGATCCTCGGCGAGCCCGTCGTGATCGACGACATCATCCCGCCGATCCGCGACTACTACACCTACCAGGGCGACCTCGACTCGATGCCGACGGTGGCCACCACGAGCCTGCTGTACGCCAACAAGGGGCTGCTGCGCCGGGCCGGGGTGACGAAGCTGCCGGAGACCTGGGAGGAGGTCGAGGAGGTCTGCCGGGCGGTCGCCGCGACGAAGGACGGCCCCTCGCACGCCATCACCTGGTCCAACCACGGCACGTTCATCCAGCAGGCGGTGGCGTCGCAGGGCGGTCTGCTCGTCGACAACCACAACGGCCGCGCCGGCCGGGCCACGACCTCCACCATGGGCTCGCCGGAGATGATCGCCTGGGCGACGTGGTGGAAGAAGCTGCACCGCGACGGCCACTACCTCTACACCGGCAAGATCCCCGACTGGGCCGGGACGCTGCGGGCCTTCGCCGAGCAGGACGTGGCGATCCGCATCTCCTCCTCCAACGACGTGAACTACATGCACCGGGCCGCGGAGGACAACGACTTCGAGATGGAGGTCGGGATCTTCCCGTACGACGACCGGGTGCCCTACGTCGGCAACGCGATCGCCGGGACGTCCCTGTGGCTGGCCAACGGCCTGGACGAGGCGACCCGGGAGGGGGCGCTGGCGTTCCTGCAGTACCTGCACAACCCGGAGTACGCCGCCGAGCGGCACCGGGCCAACAGCTTCCTGCCGCTGACCTACTCCGCGGCCGCGCTGCTGGAGGAGGAGGGCTGGTTCGACCGACACCCCCGCCACCGGGTGGCCTACGACCACGTCATGAGGTTCCCGGCCGGCGCCGTGCGGCGGCGGCCGGAGCTCGCCGGGAAGGTGCCGGCGTCGGAGGGCGCCATCTTCGGTGACTTCGCCGGCAACCAGGACGTCATGACCCGCGCCATGGGCGACATCCTGGCCCGCGACGCCGACCCGCAGGAGCGTTTCGCCTTCGCCGACGTCGAGGCGCAGCGGCTGCTGGACATCTACAACGAGTACGCGCAGACCTCCGGGTTCCGCGACCCGGAGAACAGCCCCACCCACAGCCTCAGCGTGGAGGCGTTCAGCGAGGCCGCGGCCGGCCGCGACTACTCGGCGGCCGACATGGAGGCGGTCGTGCGGCTCAACGGCTGACGCCCCGCCGGCTCCGGCCGGAGAGCTGGAAGATCGGGAAGGGTCCCGGGCGCGGACGGCGCCCGGGACCCTTCGCGTGCGCCCGCCCCTCCGCGCGGCCTCACACGGGACGGCCCGGCCCGCGCGGTCCCGCGCACGACGATCCCCGTGCACGGCCGGACCTCCGCGCGGCCCCGCGCACGGCGGCCCTCCCCGTACGGCCCGGCCCCCGCGCACGCGAGAGGGGCCGGGGCGGATCGTGTCCGCCCCGGCCCCTCTGGCGGGTCGTCAGCGCCGCCGGTGCTCGGCGGTGAGCTTCTCCAGGTCCGCGACGATCTCGCCCGGTCCCGGCTTGGCCAGCCACTCGCCGTGGACGGCGTCGGCGCCGGCGCGGTAGGCCGGGTCCTCCAGCACCGCGACGATCTGCGCCCTGACCTCCTCGACGGACTGCGTCTGGTGGTTCAGCCGCAGGCCCGCCCGGCGGGACTCGACGTAGCGGGCCGCCACCTTGGAGAGGATGTGCCGCTCGGCCATCTTGGCGTTCTCGCCGTCGGCGACGACGATCCGCTGGGCCTCGTCGGTGTCGGTGACGATCTGCGGCAGGCCGGCGGCCACCGAGGCCCAGAAGGTGCCGCTGGAGCCGTGGTTGATGCTCGCCGAGCAGGTCGGCAGGAGCTGGACGAGCGGGACGTAGTCGACGGTGCGCACGTTGGCGGGGATGGCGCCGACGCCTTCGAGCTGGTCGGCGTTGAGGGTGGCGACCACCTCGACGTCCAGGCCCGCGACCGCCTCCAGGATCTTGGGGGTGCGCCACTCCCCCTTGTGGTACGCGCGGGTCGACAGGCCGACCGACAGCGCCAGGCGGGGCCGCTCGGGACCGCCGTACAGCCAGGCCGGCTTGACGCCGCCGCCGTTGTAGGGGCTCCAGCGGACCGGCAGCGAGGCGATGCCGGCGGACAGCCGCATCTCCGCGGGCATGGGGTCGACGGTCCACTGGCCGACCAGCAGCTCGTCGTCCACCTCGACGCCGTAGTGGGCGGCGAGCGGGCGCACCGCCTCGGCCAGCGGGTTCACCGCCCGCTCGGCGCCGGTACGGCCGGCGTGCGCGGCGAACCTCTCGACGGCCCAGCCGCTGTAGTCGGGGCCCATCAGCACCCGCGCGTGCGCGGCGCCGCAGGCGCGGGCCGCCACGGCCCCGGCGGGGAACCAGGGGTCCCACAGGACGAGGTCGGGCTTCCAGGAGCGGGCGAACTCGACCAGCGCCTCGTTCTGCTTGCTGGGCCGCGAGGGCAGGTGGAAGCGGACGGCCATCATGTAGTACTGGAAGAAGACGTCCCAGTTGTCGCGCTCGGCGGCGGGGATCTCCAGCAGCGCGGCCAGACGCTCCATCTCGTCGGCCTTGGGGTGGATGTCGTCCCGGAGCCAGCCGTCGGTGTCGGGCTCGCCGCAGACGACGGCGGTCAGACCGGCGGCGACGATGTCGTCGGCGGCGCCCGGGGGGCAGGCGACGCAGACCTCGTGCCCGGCGAGCTGCAGCGCCTGGGCGTAGGGGATGGCGGGGTAGAGGTGGCACGTCTGCGGCCAGACGCTGAGCATTACGCGCATTGGCGGTCTCCCTTGGAACATCGCTTACCTGGTGGCCTGGGGCGTCAGGACCCCGCGAGGAGGCCGGGGCGGCCGGGCCCGGCGAAGCCGGTCGACGGTACGGACCGCCTTCGCCGGGCCCGGCGCGGCCGGTCAGCGGCGCGTGCCGCCGGGCCCGGTCCGGCCGGTCATCCGCGCGCCCGCACGAACTCCTTGATGGAGGAGACGACGTAGTCGATCATCTCGTCGGTGAGGCCGGGGTAGACGCCGATGTGGAACGTCTGGGTGGTGATGACGTCGGTGTTGGTGAGCTCCCCGACGATCCGGTACTCCCGGTCGGTGTAGGCGGGGTGCCGGATGATGTTGCCCGCGAACAGCCGGCGGGTGCCGATCTTCCGGTCCTCCAGGAAGTCCACCAGCTCCTTGGCGCCGAACGGGGCCTGCGGGTCCACGGTGAGGACGAAGCCGTACCAGCTCGGGTCGCTGCGCGGGGTCGCCTCGGGGAGCACCAGGTGCGGGACGCCGTCGAGTCCCTCGCGCAGCCGGCGCCAGTTGCGCCGCCGCGCGGCGCAGAACTCGTCGATCTTGTCGAGCTGGCTCAGGCCGAGGGCGGCCTGCAGCTCGGTGATCTTCAGGTTGTAGCCGACGTGCGAGTAGATGTACTTGTGGTCGTAGCCCTCCGGCAGCGTGCCCATCTGGTAGCTGAAGCGCTTGAGACAGGTGTTGCTCTCGCCGGGCTCGCACCAGCAGTCGCGCCCCCAGTCGCGCAGCGACTCCACGATGCGGGCGAAGGCCAGGTTGGACGTGACGACGCAGCCGCCCTCACCCATCGTCATGTGGTGCGCCGGGTAGAAGCTGATGGAGGCCATGTCGCCGAAGGTGCCGGTCGGCTCGCCGTCGTACTTCGAACCCAGGGCGTCGCAGTTGTCCTCGATGAGGAAGAGGTCGTGCTCGGTGGCGAGCCGCGCCATCTCCGCCACCGGGAACGGGTTGCCGACGGTGTGCGCGATCATGATCGCCCGCGTCTTCGGCCCGATCGCCCGCTCCACGGCCTCCACGGTGGGGTTGTACGTGCCCAGCTCGACGTCCACGAAGACCGGGACCAGGCCGTTCTGCAGGATCGGGTTCACCGTGGTGGGGAAGGCCGCCGCGACGGTGATCACCTCGTCGCCCGGCCGCAGGCGCATGTCCCCCAGCTTCTGGGACATCAGGGCCGAGACGATGAGGAGGTTGGCCGAGGAGCCGGAGTTCGTCAGCAGGGCCTTGCGCCGCTTGACCTTCCGGGCGAAGACCGACTCGAACTTACGCGCCCGGCTCCCGGCCGCCACGCGCAGGTCCAGGGCCGCCTCGACCAGCGCCACCCGGTCCTCGACGTCGTGCACCGCGCCGGTCGGCCAGATCTCGGTGACCCCGGGAACGAACTCCCCGCTGGTCTGGACGTCCTGGTGATACTTGCGGACCTCGTCCAGGATCAGAGCCTTGTGATCGTTCATGTACGGTCCTTGTCTCGATCGGCGGGTGCCGGGGCCCGTCGGCATGGCGGCCGCGGCGCGGGAGGACGGCACCGGCCGCGGCCCGCGGAGGCCACGGAGGCCACGGGCGCCGGGCGCGGAGGGACGCCTTTCCGGCCGCACCGCCTCAGCATTCGCCACGGCGGCCGCGCCGCGCATCTTGTGGATTGCCGGGTTTCCCGCCCGCCCGCACCCCCTCCCATCTCGCACTCCAGGAGATGCGGCGCGGGACCGCCAAGAATGACGATGCGCTAGAAGACGCATGCCAGGGCGATCGACGGACGGAAACGAAACAGGCGCGCCCTGACCACGGAAATCAATTCTCATTATTTCTTCCGATAGGAGCGTCGATGCGTTTCCTACCCGACCGGCAAGACCCGAAAGTCGCGATCGTGGGGCTCGGCTATGTCGGCTCGTGCATCGCGGCGCTCCTGGCCGACCGCGGCTGGGACGTCACGGGCGTGGACATCAACGCCGACCTGGTCGACGAGCTGGCCGGCGGCCACTGCCGCTACCAGGAGAAGGGCCTGGCCGAGCTGATCGCGGACGCCGCGGCCGGCGGGCGGCTGACGGCCACCACCGACTACTCCGCCGTCCGCGCCGCGGACGTCGTGCTCATCGCGGTCAGCACCCCGGTCCACCCCGACGGCTCGCTGTTCGACGACCACCTGCGCGCCGCCTGCGCCCGGCTGGCCTCCCACCTGCGGGAGGGACAGCTGGTGGTGGTCAAGAGCACCGTCCCGCCGGGCACCACCAGGGATCTGGTGCGTCCGCTGCTGGAGCGGAGCGGGCTGCGCGCCGGCGAGCACTTCGGGCTCGCCTTCTCCCCCGAGCGCTTCGCCGAGGGCACCGCGCTGCGCGAGCTGCGCGCGCTGCCCATCACCGTGGGCGGGGTGAACGAGGACAGCACGCTGGCCGCGTCGGCGTTCTGGCGGGGCGGCCTGGGCGTGGACGTCATCCCGGTCGCCTCCCCGGAGACCGCCGAGATCGTGAAGCTCGCGGACAACTGGTGGATCGACCTGAACATCGCGCTCGCCAACGAGCTCGCCAAGTTCTGCGCGCCGTTCGACGTGGACGTGCTGGACGTGATCGCGGCGGCCAACACGGTCCCCAAGGGCACGGGCAACGTCAACATCCTGCTGCCCAGCATCGGGGTCGGCGGCTCCTGCCTGGTGAAGGACCCGTGGATGGTCTGGCACACCGCCCGCACGCGCGGGGTGGAGATCCGTACGGCGCCGCTCGGCCGCGAGGTCAACACCGCGATGCCGGAGTACACGACGCAGCTCGTCGTCGACGAGCTGCTGCGGCTCGGCAAGGAGCCCGCGGACTGCACGGTCGCCATCCTGGGGCTGGCGTTCAAGAACGACACCGGCGACCTGCGGGCGACGCCGGTGGAGGGCGTCGTCACGGCCCTGCGCAAGGCCGGCGTCCAGGTCCGCGCGTTCGACCCGCTGGTCGACCCGGTTCAGGCCGAGGAGCAGCTGGAGCTGCGGCCGGCCGGGAGCCTGGAGGAGGCGGTGCGCGGCGCCGACTGCGTGGCGGTCCTGGCCATGCACCGGGCGTTCCGCGACATCGACTTCGCGGCGCTGCCCGTGGCGCCCTCGTGCCTGCTGCTGGACGGCCGGGCCTACTACCCCAAGGAGAAGATCGCCGAGCTGCGGCGGCTGGGGTACGTCTACCGCGGGATCGGGCGGTGAGCCCGGTACGCGCCGTCGTCACCGGCGGCTCGGGGTTCGTGGGAAGCCACCTGGTGGAGCGGCTCGTCGGCCGGGGCGACGAGGTGACGGTCTTCGACAGCGGCCCGCTCCCCGACGACCAGCGGATCGCCCGGGAGCACGCCCGGCACGTCCGGGGGGACGTCCGCGACCCCGGCGGGCTCGCCGAGGCGATCACCAGGGGGGTGGACGTGGTCTACCACCTCGCGGCCGTGGTGGGGGTGGACCAGTACCTCGCCCGCCCGCTCGACGTCATCGACATCAACTTCCAGGGCACCAGGAACGTCCTGGAGCGGGCCGCCGCCGTCGGGGCCCGGGTCGTGGTGGCGAGCACCAGCGAGGTGTTCGGCAAGAACCCCGACGTGCCCTGGTCGGAGGAGGCCGACCGGGTGCTCGGCCCGACCTCCGCCGACCGCTGGACCTACTCCTCGGCCAAGGCGCTGGCCGAGCACCTGACGCTCGCGTTCGGCCGCCAGCACGGGCTGGATGCGACGATCGTGCGGTACTTCAACGCCTACGGCCCCCGGCAGCGGCCGGCGTTCGTGGTGAGCCGGAACATCCACCGCGCGCTCAACGGGCGCCCGGTCGTGGTGTACGACCGGGGCAAGCAGACCCGCTGCTTCACGTTCGTCGGGGACGCCGTCGAGGGGACCCTGCTGGCCGCCTCCCACCCGGCTGCCGCCGGGGAGACGTTCAACCTGGGGAGCATGGAGGAGACGACCGTCGGCGACGCCGCCGGGCTGGTCGCGGCGCTGACCGGCGCCGGCACGACGAGCGTCGCGGTGGACACCCGGGCGGAGCTGGGGTCGGCCTACGAGGACGTGCCCCGGCGCATCCCGGACAGCGGCAAGGCGCGGCGGGTCCTGGGCTGGCAGGCCGCGACGCCCCTGCGCGAGGGCCTGGCCAGGACGATCGCCTGGGCCCGCGCCAACCCCTGGTGGCTGGCCCTTCCCGACAGCGGCGCGACCGGCGGGGACGCGACCGGCGGGGGCGCCCGGTAGGGGCGGGACCGCCGCCCGTCTCCCCCGGCGGGCGGGACCGCCGTCCGTAATCCTCCGGCGGACGGCACATGGGAGATCCGGCCGGCGCGACACGCGCCGGCCGGATCTTTCACGTGCCCGGAGTCCTTCCCGGAGGTACGGGATCCCCCTCCCACGAGGTCCGGGGGTTCCGGGTGCGTCGCGGGGGTTCCCATATCGTCGCGTACGGCCGCGGCCCCCGAGAGGCCACGGGAGACGCGGAGGAAGCCCCGCACGGGTCCGGCCGGGCCCCCCGGGTGAGGGGCCCGGCCGGCGGCCGCGCGGGGTTCTCGCGAGGGGACGCTCAGCGGGCGCCCGCTCCGGCGGGCACCTGGGCGGTCAGCCGCACCGGCAGGGCGCGGTGGCCGTTCATGATGAACGTCGGCAGCGGCTGCAGGTCCCGCCGGTCCGCGGCCAGGCTCAGCCCGGGGAACCGCTCGAACAGCGAGGACAGGCCGATCGTCGCGACGGCGCGGGCGATGCCGGCGCCGAGGCAGAAGTGCGGGCCGTGGCCGAACGACAGGTGCTCCTTGTCCTGCCGGGTGATGTCGAAGTCACCGGCCCCGTCGCCGTGCAGCGCGGGGTCGCGCCCCACCGCGCTGTAGTTGACGAGGATCGGCTGGCCCTTGGGGATGGTGACGCCGTCGAGCTCGATGTCGGTGACGGCGTAGCGCAGCGGCAGGTGCGCCAGCGGCGACTCCACCCGCAGGGTCTCGTCGATGACGTCGTCCCAGGTCGCCCGGCCCGACCTGACCAGCTCCAGCTGGTCGGGGTGGGTGAGCAGGGCGGTGATGGCGTTGTCGAAGAAGTTGATCGTGGTCTCGGAGCCGGCGCCGAGGATCGCGAAGATCGTGTCGGTCAGCTCGACCTCCGACAGGCGGGAGCCGTCCTCGTCGCGGGCGGCCACCAGGTCGCTGGTGATGTCCTCACCCGGGTTGCGGCGCTTCTCGGCGATGAGCTCCTCCATCGCGCCGCGCCAGCCCATCAGGATGGCCTGGGCCTGCTCGGGGGTGACGGTGGTGTCCACCATCATGTCGATGACCTTGGCGGTCTCGACCCGGGCCTCCTCGGACATGCCGATCAGGTCGGCCACCAGGCGGGCCGGCAGCGGGTAGGCGAAGTGCTGGCGCAGGTCCACGACCTCGCCGGGCGGGACGGCGGCCAGGGCGTCGAGGAGCTGGCCGGTCAGCTCCTCGATGCGCGGCCTGATCGCCTCGGTGCGGCGCGGTGTGAACGCCTTGCCGACCAGCCTGCGCAGCCGGACGTGGTCCTTGCCGTAGGCCGTCACCATGTTGTCCATGGCGATCCAGCTGATCATCTCCCAGTCGGGCGGGATCTCGCCGTTGATGAACGCGGGCCAGTGGTTGCGGGCGCTCTTGGTGACGTTGGGGTCGGTCAGCAGCTTCCTGATGACGTCGTGGCGGTTGACCGACCACGCGATGACGCCGCCGGGGAGCTGGACGGGGACGGCGGGGCCGAGCTCACGCAGGCGGTCCGTCTCCCCGTGGAGGTCTCGGCCGGTGGTGTCGAGGACGGGGCAGCGTCTTTCCACGGATGTCTCCCGAGTTTCGTGATGGAGCTGGTCGAGGTGCCGGAACACCATGAGAAGATATGCGGGGAATACGACGCCGCCGGCGGATGGGAATTCCGCCCCGGCATGGCGCCACATTCCAAGGCTATTTCCATCCGCGCCGCCCGGAAAGTGTCCGGGAATGCGATCCGGTAAGTCAGCAATTCCGAATACGAAATGGCAGGGAGATCACGAGGGCCCCGGGAGCCGGCCCCCGGACCACATGGAAAAGCCGCCACGCCGACGGGTGCGGCGTGGCGGCTCCGGGCCGTGGCGGTCCACGGTCCTCGCGCGCCTGCGGCGGCCACGGGGTGCCGTGGCCGCCGGGCGGTTCCGGGGTCAGCCGGAGGCGTTCGCGGCCTCGGCGGCGACTCCGGCGGGCGCGGAGTGCTCGCCGGCCCGCCCGTCCTGGGCGGTCGCGGCGGCGTCGCCGGCTTGCTCCGGCCCGCCCTCGGCCGCCTCCGCGGCCTCGGCCTGGCCGGTGGGCGGCACGTGCCCCAGTGCGACCGCCGCCACGACGGCCAGCGCCAGGGCCAGCGCGGCGCTGGTTCCGGTGGCGGAGTTCATCGCGGTGGTGAACGCCTCGCGGGCGGCGGTGAGCAGCTCGGCCCCGAGGGTGCCGCCCACCTGCTCGGCCGCGCCGACGGCGCCGGCGATGCCCTCCCGGGCGGCGGCGGCCGCCTCGGCCGGGACCTGGGCGGGAACGGTGATCTGGCTGCCGTACACGGCGGCGCCGACGCTGCCCAGCACGGCGACGCCGAACGCGATCCCGAACTCGCCGCCGGTCTCGGAGATCGCCGAGGCCGCGCCGGTCTTCTCCGGCGGGACGGACGTGAAGATCAGGCCGGTGCCGAGCGCCCCCATGGGGCCGGCGCCGACGGCGCCGACGATGAGGCCGGTCAGGACGAAGGCCATCCCGGTGGAGCCGTCCACCTGGCTCAGCATCAGGTAGCCCACCGCGGTGACGGCCAGGCCGGCGGCGATGACGTGGCCGGGGCGGAACCGCCGCGCGATGACCGGGGCCAGCATGACGCTGGCGATGGTCGCACCCGTCGACGGCACCAGCCAGAGCCCCGCCTCCAGCGGCGACATGCCCTTCACGGTCTGGAGGAACATGCTGACGAGGAAGAAGCTGCCGCTGGCGGCCCCGCCCAGCACCATGATCATCAGGGCGGCGCGGAACGTGCGGTGCGCGAACAGCCGCAGGTCCAGCAGCGGCGTCTCCAGGGTCCGCTGCCTGCGCACGAAGAACACGCCGACGACGATGCCCACCGCGATGGACAGGAGGTACTGCGGCTCCCAGCCGTGCTTCGCGAGCTCCTTGAGGCCGTAGACGAACGGCAGGATGGTGGCCAGGGACAGCACCACGCTGACCAGGTCGACACGCCCGCCCGCGGGGTCACGGTACTCGGGCAGCAGCAGCGGCCCGGCGATGAGCAGCAGCGCCATGACGGGGATGGCCAGCAGGAACACCGAGCCCCACCAGAACCGCTGCAGCATCAGCCCGCCGACGAGCGGCCCGAGCGCCATGCCGCCCATGAAGCAGCTCATCCAGACGGCGATGGCGGTGCCCATCTGCCGGGGGTCGGGGAACATGTTGCCGAGCAGCGCCATGGTGGAGGGCATCAGCGTGGCCCCGGCGACGCCGAGCAGCGCGCGGGAGACGATCAGCATCTCGGCGCTGGAGGAGTATGCGGCCGCCACCGAGGCGACGGTGAAGCAGGCCGCGCCGATCAGCAGCAGCTTGCGCCTGCCGACCAGGTCGCCCAGGCCGCCCATGGTGACCAGGAACCCGGCGATGAGGAAGCCGTAGACGTCGGTGATCCACAGTTGCTGGGTGGCGGTGGCGCCCAGCTTCTCGCTCAGGTGCGGCAGGGCGAGGTACAGGACGCTCATGTCGAGCGACAGCAGCAGGGTGGGCAGGGCCAGCACGGCCAGTCCGGCCCACTGGCGCGGGCCGGCGCGCACGGCTCCGGCCTCGGGGGTGGTGTCCATCGGAGATCCCTCCTTCGGCGTGGCCCCCGGCCGGCGGATCCGACGGCGCGGCCGGAGGGTCGTTGTAAGGTCGGCGTTCCGGCGCGCACGCCCCCGCGGCGTTCCCGCGATGACGTGCGCACCGGCCAGTCTTCCGGCGGCGCCCCTCTCTGCGCTTCCGCCAGACTGCGCTCTTTTCCGATCTCCGCCGTGGCAGCCCCCGCCGTACGGCGGACCCGGTCAGTCGATCGGGCCCGTGCCCGCGCCGGTTCCGGCCGGAACCGGCGCCGGCGCGGCCGGGGCCTCCCGGACCTCCTCGCGGGGGGCGCGGGTCCTGCGGGAGCCGCTCCACCAGCGCATCGCGGGCCGCTCCACCAGCGTGTGCAGCGCCCACCCGGCGACGAGGTTGGCGACGATCATCCCGAGGATGAGCGCGGTGCCGCCCACGACGCCGTAGCCGGCCTGCCCGAAGAGCTTGGGGAGCAGGTAGAACAGGATGAAGGACTGGGTCAGGTAGAAGGCGAAGGAGATGTTGCCCAGCCAGACCATCGGCCTGCTGCCCAGGACGGTGCGGGTGCCGCCGATGTTGGTCACGGCCAGGGAGCCGATCGCCACAGCGAACGGGACCACCGAGACGAGCGTCTGGTTGAACGGCGCGGGGGCCACCAGCGCGGCGGCGTAGCCCACCATCATGAACAGCACGACGGGCACGACGCCGATCCGCGGCCACCGGCCGCTGATGACGAGGCGGGCGACGATCATGCCGAGGACGAACTCGACCAGGCGGGCCGGCGGGAACATGTAGCTGAACCAGAACTGCGGCAGCGACTGCGGCTCACCGGGGTAGGTCGGGGAGTCGGGGATGACGTAGACGGTGACGAGGCAGAGCACGGCCATCGCGGCGACGGTGGCGACCGCCCACAGCCACAGCCGGTTCTCGGCGATCTTCCTGATCGGGATGATCAGCAGGGGGAACAGCAGGTAGAAGAACATCTCCGGGCCCAGCGACCAGGCCGGCATGTTCGCCCCGCCCCACAGCGCCGGGTCGGGCGAGAAGGAGTTGACCAGGAAGAGGTTCGGCAGGCCGAAGTACGGCGTGTAGGCGCCCGCGAACAGGAGCATGGCCAGCGCCCAGGTGACCGCGTGGTTGGGGAAGATCTTCACGACGCGGCGGCGCCAGTACGCCAGGACCCGGTCACCCGGGCGGGTGGACCAGGTGATGATGAAACCGCTCAGCAGGAAGAAGAACGACAGGGAGATCTGCCCGCCCGCGGAGAAGAACCACAGCAGCTTCATCGTGAGCCCCTGATCGCCGTACGGCATCGGGGGGTTGTGGTTTCCGGAGGTCACCGGAAGCACGGCGTGGCAGAGGAAGACCAGCAGTGCGGCGATGATGCGCATCCCCGTCAGCGCTGGCAGATCGGGGCGGCGCTCGGCCGGAGCGCCGGCCTGGCCGGATGACGTTGCCACGGACACCATGGCTCTTCCTTTCTTCTGGCCGCCCTGGCCGGCGAGTCTGCGGGGCTGCCCTGGCCGGCGAGGTGGGAACCGGGGGGTCGCGGAAACGGGGCGACCGGACGGTCACCATGATTCGCGCTCCCCTTCCGGGGCCGCATCTCCACACGTGCTGACAAACGGGCGTCCCCACGCCCTCGTGCCGCAGGACGCCCCCGCGCCGCCGGACGTCCTCGCCCGCCCCGCGCCGCAGGACGTCACCGGGCGTCTCGAACGCTCCGGTGTCGCCGGGCGTCGCCGTACGGCCTCAGACGATGTGGACGTCGGGCACGTAGAGGATCCACCGGCCGCCGCGCTCGGCGAACTCCCGCTCCTTGGCCATGATCTCCTCGGCGTGGTTCCAGGCGAACAGCAGCGCGTAGTCCGGGTGGTCTGCGGAGAACGCCTCCGGCGCCCTGACCGGGATGTGCGTCCCGGCGACCAGGCGGCCCTGCTTCGACGGCGTGGAGTCGCACACGAAGGGGATCAGGTCCGGGCCGATGCCGCAGTAGTTCGTCACCGTGGTGATCTTCGCGGGCGCGCCGTACCCGACGATCCGCTTGCCCTGGGCGTGCAGGTCCCGCACGAGCGCGGTGAGGTCGTCGCGGACGGTCCGCGCCCGGCGGGCGAACTCCTCCAGGGCCGCGTGCTCGCCGAGTCCCTGTGCGGCCTCCTTCTCCAGCAGCTCGCCCACCCGGGGTGAGACCGGGCGCGCGCCCGCCGGGGCCAGGGTGTAGCGCATCGAGCCGCCGTGGATCTCCATGGGCCGCGCGTCGACGAGTTCGAGGCCGAAGCGCTCGGCGGCGGCCTGGATCGCCCGGACGGAGAAGACGAACGAGTGCTCGTCGTAGAGGATGTCGAAGGCGGTCTTCTCGACGACGCTGCCGAGGTAGGGCTCCTCGAAGACGAACACGCCGGTGCGGGCCAGCAGCAGGGCGGCGCCGCGGAGGACCGAGGCCAGGTGGGAGATGTGCGCGATCACGTTGGCCCCGAACATGACGTCCGCGGGACCGTGCTCGGCGCGGATCCGCTCCGCGGTGCCCTCGTCGAAGAACTCCGGGAGCACCCGGACGCCCTTGGCCCTCGACATCTCGGCCACCTGCCGGGACGGCTCGATGCCCAGGTGGCGCACGCCGGCCTGTGCGATCCTGGCGAGCATGACCCCGTCGTTGCTGCCGATCTCGACGGCGAACGGGTCGGGGCCGGTCAGCTCGGTGTCGAGGAATCCCTGGGCGATGTCCTCGAAATGCCGCCGGTGAATGGCCGACCCGGAGGCGTGGTAGGGGTATTCGTCGTGGTACCGGACTTCCTGTGGGATGTCCTCCAGCAGCTGGACCATCGTGCACACGTCGCACATTCCGACGACCAGCCGGTAGAAGAACTCGTCCGACGTCTCCCCCGGCCGGGGGAAGGCGTTTCCACGGGGGTGGCGCCCGAGGTCGATCGACCCCTTGACGGTTCCGCCACAGATTCGACATGGATTATGCATGACCCGACGTTAACACCGGCCCTCGCGGGCCCTTTATCGGTGATTGCGCTGGCCAACCCCTCTTTCCGGGGGATTCCGGATGCTTTTTACGGGGTATTTCAAAAGGGGTGTCCGAGGGCTTTCTGGGGTTTTCAGCGCCTGCCGGGGAAACGCCGTCCCTGTCTCACCAGCCGGACCTGATCGTCTCGGCGATGTGCGACCGCTCCTCCGGCGTCAGCCACCAGCCGACCGGGATGTTGACCACCCGGTCGTGGACCGCGTCCACGCCCGGCAGCGGCGTCCTGGCGTCCGCCACGCAGCCGTGCTCGTCGTTGCGGCGGCAGACCACGCTCGCGGTGATGCCCGCGCCGGCCAGCTTGCGCATGAAGGACGCGCGGTCGTCGACCTTCACCGGGTACAGCCAGAACGACGGCTCCAGCCCCTCGGTCCGCGCGGTGAGCTCCAGGCCCGCCACGCCGGCCAGCTCCGCGTCGTAGAAGGCCGCGTTCAGCCGGTGCCGCCGGACCCGCTCGTCCACCGTCTCCAGGTTCGCCAGCCCGATCGCCGC
Organism: Streptosporangium sp. NPDC048047; assembly: GCF_040653115.1. Classification (NCBI taxonomy): domain Bacteria; kingdom Bacillati; phylum Actinomycetota; class Actinomycetes; order Streptosporangiales; family Streptosporangiaceae; genus Streptosporangium; species Streptosporangium sp. NPDC048047. The sequence continues at coordinate 45,415 of NZ_JBEZNH010000035.1, forward strand.
GTTGATCTCGTTCATGTAGAAGTTGTAGCCCCACTCGGCCACGTCGTAGTCGGCGTTCACCCGGTCGGCGTCCCGGTCGATGCCGAAGAAGCGCAGCCTGCGGGCGCGCAGCAGGGACTCCTCGTCGGGCAGGGTCACGAGGCCGCCGCCACCGCAGCTCAGGTGCTTGGTGGCGTGGAAGCTGAAGACGCAGAGGTTGCCGTGGGCGCCCAGCGGCCGGCCGTGGCAGACGGCCCCCCACGCCTGGGCGCAGTCCTCCACGACCGCCGGCCGGAAGCCGTACTCGGCCTCGGCGTCGTCGAGGATGCGGGCGAGCCGGACCAGGTCCACCGGGAAGCCGGCCCAGTGGACCACCATGATCGCGCGGGTCGCCGGTGTGATCTTCTTCGCCAGGTCGTCCAGGTCGACGTTCAGCGTCGCCGGATCGACGTCCACCCAGGTGAGGCGCGCGCCATTGGCGAGGATGCTCCAGTTGGTGGCCTCGAAGGTGAACGGCGTGCTCAGCACCTCCCCCGGCCCGCCGGGCGCGTCCGCGCAGGCGCCCGCCAGCCGCAGGGCGAGGTGCAGGCCGGAGGTGCCGTTGTTCACCGCGGCGACCCGGGGGTTGCCCACCCGGGCGCCCACGGCGCGCTCGAACTCCTCGACGGCCGGTCCGTGGCCGAACCGGCCGCTGTCGACCACCGCGGTGACGCGTTCGGCCGTGCCGGGCGCCACCGCGGTGCGGAACAGAGGGATCATCGCCGCACGCCGACGAACAGGGACCGCCCCGCCAGCAGGTCGCCCGGCTCCACGCGGACGGCGTCGAAACCGGCGCGGGTGAAGGCCGCCGCGTACTCGTCGCGGCCGAACAGGTTCATCACCTGGACGTGCTCGAAGTGCCGCACACCGGCGGCGTCGGCCAGGAGGTAGTGCGCCTCCACCCGGACGACGTTCCCGTCGCGCACCGAGGTCGCCAGCCGGGTCACCGTACGGCCCGGCTCGCGGACGATGTCGTCGCCGATGTGGCCGTCGGCGAACCCCTCGCGGAAGTACCACGGCTCGGCGATCAGCACGCCGCCGGGCGCCACGTGCCGTCCCATGGCGGCGATCGCCGAGTCCAGCTCCTCCTGGGAGGACATGTAGCCGATCGTGCCGTAGAGGCTGCAGACCGCGTCGAAGGTGCGGCCCAGGTCGAAGTCGCGGATGTCCCCGGAGTGGACGGCCACGCCGGGGAGCTTCCCCTGGGCGCGCTCCCGCATCGAGTCGGAGAGCTCGACCCCCTCGACGTGGCCGAACATGGTCCGCAGCGTGACGAGGTGCTCCCCCGTGCCGCAGGCCACGTCGAGCAGCGACGCCGCGTGCGGCGCGCGCTCGCGGATCAGGCCGGCGATGACGGCGGCCTCGGCGGCGTAGTCCTTGCCGCGCCTCTTGTAGAGGAGGTCGTAGATCTCGCTGACCTCCTCACCGTAGACGTTGGCGCCCCGGTGCCCCGGCGCGCCGTCGCCGGGGGTGTTCCTCGCGATGGTGTCAGTGGTCACTGCTCCTCCAACCGGCCCGGACGGTGGACGCCCGATGTCGTACGGCACGCGAACGGCCGGGGCGGGCGGGTCGCTCCGCCCGCCCCGGCCGCGTCACGCGGGATCGCGCCCCGCGCTACTTGACGTTCTTGAGGTGCTCGTCGAGGGCGTTGAAGAAGTAGCCCCAGCCCTCGGTGGCCCGCGGGACCTCGTCCTCGGGCAGGTCGCCCTGCTGCACGAAGGTCAGCTCGGTGCCGCCGGCGGCGGCGTCGGCGAAGGTGACGGTCACCAGTTCCTCGCCGTCGTGGTCCCGCTCCTGGCGCGCGGCCTGCTTCTCGGCGTCGTCGCTGAGGTCGAGGAGGCTGTAGCTCAGCTTCTCGTTCGGCACGACCTCGCGGTAGACGCCGGCGAAGGGCACCTGGGTCTGCTCGTCGACGACGATCGTGGCGCGCCACTCACCGCCGGGGCGGACGTCCATGGAGATCGTGTCCAGCGGGGCGCCCCACCAGTGGGTGAAGTGCTTGGGCTCGGTCCAGGCGGCGTACACCAGCTCGCGCGGCGCATCGAAGGTTCGAGTGATCTCGATCCTGCTCGTCATGTGTCGTCCTTTCTCGGACCTGAGGGAAGAAATGGCTTCTGCACGGATCGAAGCCGGCCCGCCCGGCTCCGCCGTCCGCCGGCGTGTCGAAAGACCCGGATGGGCCGGCTCGCCGTCGTCCCGCGATCCGTGACAGCGGTCACGGCCGGGGATCATGAAGAGCCTATAGGCCCAGCAAGGTACCGGTAGTGCGATTCTCGCCCCGGCCCGGTGCTTTTTCTTATTCAGGAATGCTCTCTTGGGTCCCTCCCAGGAAAAGCCGCGTCCCCGTCCTGAAACGCCCCGGGGAAGCGGGCGCGGCCGTCGTCCGGACCGCAACCCGAAAGATGCGCCGTCCCGGAGCCGGGTGTGACGCTGGCGCATGTCGCATCCGCCCACGAGACCGTGAGGACACGCGAAGAATGGGAGTCGTCACCAGCATTCCCGAACGCCGCCTTTCCCTCCCCTCCCCGCCCGAGCCCGGCCTGACGCCGGAGCAGATGGTGGCGAGGGCCGAGGCCATCGCGCCGTCCCTGGTCGAGCGCCAGGCCGAGACCGAGCGGCGCACCTTCTACGGCGAGGACGTCCACGAGGAGTTCACCCGGGCCGGTTTCTACCGGATCCTGGTCCCCCGCCGGTACGGCGGTTACGAGTTCGGGATCGACACCTTCATGCGGGTGACGATGGCGCTCACCCGGGGCTGCCCCTCGACCGGGTGGATGTACTGCCTCGGCGCGGCGCACGCGCTCGCGGTGGCCACGCTGTTCGAGGAGCGGGTGCAGGAGGAGGTCTTCGGCGACGGGCACTTCATCTGCCCGGCGACCGTCATGCCCGGCGGCACCGCCGAACCCGCGGCCGACGGCGGCTGGGTGCTCAACGGCACCTGGGGCTACTGCTCGGGCTCGCCGTACGCCACGCACTTCATCGGCCACGCGATGGTCACCCCCGACGGCGGCGGCGAGCCCGAGCCGGCGATGTTCATCGCCCCCCGCAGCGAGTGGACCCGCCTGGACGACTGGGGCAAGGCGCTCGGCCTGAAGGGCAGCGGCTCGCACAGCATCCGGATCGAGAACGGGCGCATCCCCGCCCACTTCCTGATGCGGACCCACATGAGCCAGGTCAGCGTCACCGAGGGCACGCCCGGCCGCGCGCTGCACGGCAACCCCGAGTACGGCGGCGGCCAGCTCAGCTTCATGGTCCTGGAGGACGCCGCCCTGGCCGTCGGCATGGCCCGGAACGCGCTCGACGCCTACGAGGACCTGATGCGCACCCGCACCACCCCCTTCCCGCCGATCGTGCCGCGCGCCGAGGACCCCGACTTCCAGCTCCGGTACGGCAGGGCCGCCGGCATGATCGCCACGGCCGAGGCCGCGACGCTGGACGCGGTCCGGCAGTGGCGCGAGACCTGCGCCCGGGGCCCGTCCGCCGTCACCCGGGAGCAGGAGCTGCGGATCGCCGGGATCTGCAGCGAGGTGGTGGACCTGAGCTGGCGCGCGGTCGAGCGGCACCTGTACCCGACCGCGGGCTCCAGCGCGGTGCGGAACGGCGAGCGCATGGAGCGCGTCTGGCGTGACATGTCGATGTTCGTCACCCACGCCGGAGTCTCGACCTTCCTCGCCACCATCGCCCCGCGCGATCTGGCGCGGGTCCGGTTCGGCGTCGAGTGACCCGGTGGGGGCCCGGCCTCCGGCGTCGAGCGAGCCGGCGGGCCCGGTCCCCGGCGATGAGCGATCCGGCGGAGGCCCGGCCTCCGGCGATGAGACCGTCCCCGCCGGCCGCATCCGGCGACGCGGGTTGAGACCGCTCCGCGGGCCGCATCCGGCGACGCGGAATGAAGGGAGAAGTCCGTTGACTGAGCTTCAGGACCGCACGCCCGGCACCGGGGACGCGGAGCCCGCCGGTCCGGCGCGGCGGCAGACACGCCCGATGACCGGCGACGAGTACATCGAGAGCCTGCGCGACGACCGCGAGATCTACCTGTACGGCGACCGCGTCAGGGACGTCACCTCGCATCCCGCGTTCCACAACCCGGTCCGGATGACGGCGCGGCTGTACGACGCGCTGCACGACCCGGAGCGGCGCGGCTCCCTCGTGGTGCCGACCGACACCGGCAGCGACGGCTACACCCACAGCTTCTTCACCACGCCGCGCAGCGCCGAGGACCTGGTGGCCAACCAGCGGGCCATCGCCGAGTGGGCGCGGATGAGCTACGGGTGGATGGGGCGCAGCCCCGACTACAAGGCCGCCTTCCTCGGGACGCTCGGCGCCAACGCCGAGTTCTACGAGCCGTTCTCCGACAACGCCCGGCGCTGGTACCGGGAGTCGCAGGAGAAGGTGCTGTTCTGGAACCACGCGATCGTGCACCCGCCGGTCGACCGCAACCGGCCGCCGGACGAGGTCGCCGACGTGTTCGTCCACGTGGAGAAGGAGACCGACGCCGGCCTGGTGGTGAGCGGCGCCAAGGTCGTCGCGACCGGCTCGGCGCTGACCCACTACAACTTCATCGCCCACTACGGCCTGCCGATCAAGGACCGGAAGTTCGCGCTGGTCGCGACGATCCCGATGGACGCGCCCGGCCTGAAGCTGATCTGCCGCCCCTCCTACACCGCCACGGCCACCGCCATGGGCAGCCCGTTCGACTACCCGCTGTCGTCGCGGCTGGACGAGAACGACACGATCCTCGTCCTGGACAAGGTGCTCATCCCCTGGGAGAACGTCTTCATCTACGGGCACCTGGGCAAGGTCCAGCTCTTCACCGGCCGCTCCGGCTTCCCCGAGCGCTTCACCTTCCACGGGTGCACCCGCCTGGCGGTCAAGCTGGAGTTCATCGCGGGTCTGCTGATCAAGGCGGTGGAGGCGACCGGCACCAAGGACTTCCGCGGCGTGCAGAGCCGGATCGGCGAGGTGCTGGCCTGGCGCAACCTGTTCTGGGCGTTCTCCGACGCCGCCGCGCGCAACCCGGTCGCGTGGACGAACGGCGCGGTGCTGCCCAACCCCCAGTACGGCCTGGCCTACCGGTGGTTCATGCAGATCGGCTACCCCCGGGTCAAGGAGATCGTGCAGCAGGACATCGCCAGCGGCCTGATCTACATCAACTCCAGCGCCGACGACTTCAAGAACCCCGACGTGCGCCCGTACCTCGACAAGTACCTGCGCGGCTCGGGCGGCATGGAGTCCGTCGAACGGATCAAGATCATGAAGCTGCTGTGGGACGCGGTCGGCAGCGAGTTCGGCGGCCGGCACGAGCTGTACGAGCGCAACTACGCCGGCAACCACGAGAACACCCGGGTCGAGCTGCTGGCCGCGCAGACGGCGAACGGCCAGGTGGACGGCTACAAGGCGTTCGTCGAGGAGTGCATGTCCGAGTACGACCTGGACGGCTGGACCGTCCCGGACCTGTCGTCCTTCGACGACCTGCGCCAGGTCCGCAACTCCATGTTCGACCTCTGACGGCGTTCGACCTCTGACGGCGCGGGCCGGCGCCTTCCGGGAAGGCCCGGCCGCCGCCCGTCCGGCGGGTTCCGCCCCTCCCTTACGGCCCGGCCCCCACGCGGGGGCCGGGCCGGACGCGTCCGGAGGGTTCCCGGGCGGATCGCACGCCGGACGCCGTCAGCGGGCGGGCACGCGGGCGAACCACACGCCGGACACGGTCAGCCGGCGGGCACGCGGGCGAACCACACGCCGGACACGGTCAGCCGGCGGGCACGCGGG